>CAMOEK010000106.1:0-8997 GCA_946612125.1 uncultured Lachnospiraceae bacterium
CTGCGATAAAATGCAAAAGGGGACACTCATAAGAGTGCCCCCAAAAATCACATTTTGGCTGAATTCTTATACCAGCTCAAGGATGACCATCATAGCGGCGTCGCCCTTGCGGGGTCCGATCTTTACGATACGGGTAAAACCACCGTTACGGTTTGCATACTTAGGTGCAATCTCATCAAACACCTTAGCGCACAGATCAACCTTCTTTGTATTCTTCTTGCGGCCCTGAGCCTCAGTGGGAACTTCCTTCACATCATAGAATACACTGAGCATCTGATGACGCGCATGAAGGCGTGAAGGCTTATCTTTCTTGATCTCCTTCTCTACCTCATCATAAACGGTAACTTTCTTACCATCTTTTTCTTCTTTTACGCGCTTGCCATCCTTATCTTTCTGAGCAACCTTGGTCTTAACAGTTACGGTATCGTAATTGTCCTTCTCCTTGATACCAAGAGCGATAAGCTTCTCAGCGATCTTCTTTACTTCTTTTGCGCGTGCCTCTGTGGTGGTAATGCGTCCGTTAAGGATCAGCATGGTCACCTGGTTACGCAGAAGCGCCTTTCTCTGTGAAGATGTCTTACCTAATTTTCTGTACTCTGCCATTTCTTTTTCACTCCTTTCTTTTCCTTACACAATCACGCTCATCGGTCTTACTGACTATGCCGGGAGTTATACATGCACCGTGCTTCTTCGGACTTACCGGGCATGCGTTTATCTTACTTTATTCCTCGCTGTCGCGAAGACGAAGTCCAAGCTCCTTAAGCTTTTCAAGAACCTCATCCAGAGACTTCTTACCAAGGTTACGAACCTTCATCATCTCATCGGAAGTCTTGTTGCACAGCTCCTCAACGGTGTTGATGCCTGCGCGCTTTAAGCAGTTGAAAGATCTAACCGAAAGCTCAAGCTCATCTATATTAAGGGAGATGGCCTGCTTCTCACGATTTTCGTTCTGGCTGTTGATAACCTGTGCCTTCTGACCTTTCTCGGAAAGGTTGATGAAAAGTTTCAGGTGCTCGCTCAGAACCTTTGCAGCAAGGCTTACTGCCTCATCGGGAGTAAGTGTGCCGTTTGTCCATACATCCATGGTAAGCTTATCATAGTCTGTGATCTGACCTACACGGGTATTCTCAACAGATATGTTTACACGCTCAACAGGTGTATAGATGGAGTCTACTGCAATACTGCCTACCGGCAGATCTTCGCGCTTATTCTTGTCAGCGCCTGCATAACCGCGGCCCTTGCTTACGATCAGATCCATCTGCAGACTTGCATCTTTTGCGCCGCTGATGGTTGCTATAACCTGATCTTTGTTGATTATTGTGACCTCAGGATCATCGAACTGTATATCCTCAGCACGGATAACGCCGTTGCCTTCGGCTTTTATATAACCTTTCTTGGACTCATCGCTCTCACTGTCATCCTTTATAGCCAGTGATTTGATGTTCATGATGATCTCAGGCACATCCTCCTTGACTCCGGGGATGGTTGAAAATTCATGCATAACACCATCAATCTTAATCTGGCTCACAGCCGCGCCGGGCAGTGATGATAACATGATACGGCGAAGAGAGTTACCAAGTGTGATACCATATCCTCTTTCAAGAGGCTCGATCACGAATCTTCCGTACTTTTTGTCATCCGAAATCTTCTCGATGGTTATATTGGGACTGTCAAAGTCAAATTCTAACATGTAGCTGTTCTCCTTTTCCAGTATAGAGTTTTCTTCCGCCTACAGTTTCAAAACTTATTATTTGGAATACAACTCGACGATAAGCATCTCATTTACAGGTACATCTATTGCTTCTCTGGTGGGCAATTCTTTTACGGTACCCTTCTTTGCTTCGTAGTCCACTTCCAGCCAGGCGGGAACGATCCTGCCCTCGGTCACTTCTATTACATCCTTAAATCTCTGCAGACCCTTTGCCTTTTCGGTAAGCTCGATAACATCGCCTGCCTTGATCTGATATGAAGGGATGTTGATCTTCTTGCCGTTAACGGTGATGTGCTTGTGGCCTACCACCTGACGCGCTTCCTTTCTGGTACGGGCAAAGCCCATGCGGAAAACAACACTGTCAAGACGGCTCTCAAGAAGGATCATCAGGTTCTCACCGGCCATGCCCTTCATGCGGTCAGCTCTCTTGTAATAATTACGGAAAGGCTTCTCAAGCACGCCGTAGATAAACTTTGCTTTCTGCTTTTCCTTAAGCTGAAGACCATATTCACTAACCTTCTTGTTAGCATTGCGGGGCATACGGATCGACTCATTTACCCTGCGGTCCAGTCTCTTGTTGATGTTTTTCTTGCGGCCGTCAACCTCGCTCTTCCATTCTCTGGTGTGGGTATACTTCTCAACACCCAGGAAAGAGGGATCTATGCCTAATGCTCTGCATCTTTTCAATACAGGTACTCTATTCACTGCCATGATGATTTATCCTCCACTTTCAAACTATACACGACGACGCTTAGGCGGGCGGCATCCGTTATGGGGTACCGGCGTCACGTCACGGATACTTGTTACCGTAAGACCGTTTGCCTGCAGGGCACGGATAGCTGCTTCTCTTCCGCTTCCGGGTCCTTTAACCATGACATCTACTGTCTTAAGGCCGTGGATCAGCGCCGCTTTTGTTGCGGTCTCAGCTGCCATCTGTGCGGCATAAGGAGTAGATTTCTTTGAACCGCGGAATCCCAGGCCACCTGCTGATGCCCATGAAAGAGCATTGCCTTCTGCATCTGTCAGAGTAACGATGGTGTTGTTGAAAGATGCCTGAATATGTGCCTGTCCATGTTCAACGTTTTTCTTGACACGCTTCTTGCCAGCAGCCTTCTTTGCTGCAGCGGAAGCACTCTTCTTTGTTGCTGCCATAAAACTAACCTACTTTCTTTTTATAATGTATTAACGGTTACAATTACTTCTTCTTACCTGCAACAGTCTTCTTGGGACCCTTGCGTGTACGGGCGTTGGTCTTGGTCTTCTGACCGCGAACCGGCAGACCCTTTCTGTGACGGATACCACGATAGCATCCGATTTCCTGAAGGCGCTTGATGTTAAGCGCGATCTCTCTTCTGAGATCACCTTCTACCATGTAACCTTCATCGATGATAGCACTAATCTGCTTAACCTCATCGTCTGTCAGATCCCTGCAGCGTGTATCGGGGTTAACCTTTGCTGCCTCAAGGATCTTGTTTGCGCTGACACGCCCGATGCCGTAAATATAGGTAAGTCCTATCTCTACGCGCTTGTCTCTGGGCAAGTCAATACCTGCAATACGAGCCATTTTTTCAATCCTCCGTTTTTGCTGTGCCGTCCGGTATGCTTTTTAGAAGCGACGGCAGATTAACAGTTACTAATTGATTGGGGCTAAATTGTAAGCCCGGCCGGTTTTTCCGGCCTTGCCCCCTCCCTTTGATCACCTTAGCGGGAGAGGTATCAATCGTAAATGCACGGTAGCAGCATTTCTACCTCGGCATGCGGGCATAAAAAATGTCCGCCGCAATTGCATTTATCGATGATCGGCAGACACTTTTTGACGGAAAAGCGCTGCCATAGCCGCTCAATTAACTCTTGCGCCGATCAACCCTGGCGCTGTTTGTGTTTGGGATTCTCACAGATTATCATGATCCTCCCTTTTCTTTTGATGACCTTGCACTTTTCGCAGATCGGTTTTACTGATGATCTTACTTTCATGGCACTACCTCCTTTCCAAAAAAGACCGTTTTATATATTAGCACACGGTCTTTTTTATTGCAAGCTTTTTTTTATTAAATCTTTCCACGGGCGCAATAAGGCGCCTCATGCAGTTTGCCGCCGGCAAAATAGGCCATGGATCTGCAGCCTCCGCGGCAAATATCCTTCTTTTCGCAGGATGCGCATCTGCCCGTAAGCATGTCAGGCTTAAACTTCCTATTGTAAGCAAAAGCTTCCGGATCCTCCCAGATGCTCTTTAAGCTGCGCTGCCTGATATTTCCTTCTATAAATATATCATCATAAAGCGATTCACAGCCCCTGATATTGCCTATGCTGTCAATGCCTATAGCGCTGATCCCGGCCTGGCAGCCCCTAAAAACAGCCCTGCCGCTTCTGTTGCCGCGAAGACTGCCTTCATTTTCCGTAAAATATCCGATATTATCGGCTATCCCCACCGCAAAAGGAGCATCCGCATGCTGCTCTACAAAACGTATCACCCGCTCAACATCGAAGCGGTGATCCACGCCGCTCTTTACTGCATTTCCCATAGGATTGCATGCCTGCAGCTGCCAGGCAAAGATTGGATAGTCTGTAAGGAAATCATACAGTTCCTCAAGAGTCTTTTCGTTTTCCGAATTAAGTGTGCTGATAACGGAAACCGGCACTGCGGCATTGGCAAGTACTCCCAGCGCCCTCCTGACATATTTGAAACTTCCTTCCTGACGGTAGCTGTCATGTATACGCTGCGGTCCGTCCAGAGAAAGAGCAAGCGATTCTATTCCCAGTCCCGCCAATACGGCAGCAAGGCTCTGATCTATCATATAGCCGTTGCTTATAATACATACTTTTATATCATTATCTATAAGACGCCTGACAATGCCTTTCCAGTCCGGCCTTATAAAAACTTCACCGCCTATGAGCGAAACACGCTGACAGCCCAGAGCAGCCATTTCATCAGCAAGTTTAAAACACTCTTCTTCGCTCAGCTCATTATCACGTGCCTTCCCGCCGCTGCTCCCGCAATATCTGCAGGAAAAACAGCATCCCAGCGTAAGCTCCCAGACCGCCGATCTCAGCTTATACTCTCCCATTTTCTACGCCTTCATCATATCTTCCGACGGCTGAGCGCTGCCGCATTCGCTGCAGAACTTTGCAGCGGCATCCAGCCGCGCTCCACAGCCTCTGCAATCTTTGTATCTTTGCACATCCTTAAGCAGCGTTCCACATTCGGGACAGTATATCAATGTGCACAAAGCGCCGCATGCGGGGCAGAAACAATATGTCTCTTCCCGCGGCTGCGGGTTTGGCTGCGGATTTATCCCACCCTGACGCATCATTGCTGCCATTGACCCCTGTATCGTACCGTCAGACGCGGGCCCGGCATAAGCCGACATAAACTGAGCAAAGTCTGGCCCGCCCCCTCTGTTCTGCATTTGGACAGGCCCGGCATAGACCATCATCATCGACATCGCATCAGGCCCCGCGTATACCCCCTTCATCATCGCTTCGCGCTGATCCTCATTTTCCGCATTTATCTCTGCGCGGAGCTTTGCCGGGTCAATATCTGTTTCATTAAGTTTTTCTTCACTGTTATTATCAGCCATACCTCTCTCCTTTCGGGAAATACCAGTCTTCCTTATATCTAATGTATGTCTATCACCACTATCTCCGGATGGTTAAAAAACCTCGGCGCAAATGTACTCTCACGCCCCAGTCCGCGGCTTACTTCCATTATGCTCCCATTGGGCAGTATATATGCTCCGTTTACATATTCCGCCATGAAGCCCTGATCCGGCGCGAACACTCCTTTATTTATAAAAGGTATCAGTATCTGCCCCGCATGGGCGTGTCCGGCCAGGATCAGGTCAAAATCGTATTTCTGATAATCGCTTACTCTCTCCGGCCTGTGTGTCAGAAGCAGCCTGATGTGGCCTTCCTGTGTCTGTGAATAAGCCCGCTCCAGCTGCTGCTTCCACTCCGCCCAGCCCACCTCCGGATCATCAATGCCGCAGATATCAAACCAGGTCTCCTTAAGCGTAGTGCTTATGCAATCCCCTTCCAGGACATTTATGTCTATATCACTCATGTACTGCTTCATCTGTCCCGCGCGGCCGCTCCAGAACTCGTGGTTACCGGTAACATAATAACAGTTATAGTTTTTCGCGAGATATTCCGCGGTGGTCTTTGCATTATCATCATCAAGAACATCGTCAAAGAAATCCCCGCCCAGTAATATGATGTCCGGCTCTTCTTTGTCTATGGCATCCAAAAGCCACTTCTGCCCCGGGCCGTAATAGCAGGAATGCAGGTCGGTCAGAAGCACTATCGTTGCCACATATCCGTCTGCATCGGGGACGTCTATTTCCATATGCTCGACCACAGGCATCCACGACCACAGCCAGGATAATGCGAATATAAGAATCAGGATCGCAAGTATAACGAGGCCGCGATGCTTCTTTGGCTCTGAATTTAGTTTTGTGGTTTCATCTGCTTCTATCAAGATTCCTCGCTCCGCTCAAAACGAGCCTTTTGCGTTAATGCGCTCAAGGTCGGGATGCTCGCCGGAGAAGCCGCGCTCGGGCAGGCAGGAGAGGATCGACATATCGTCATCGGAAATATTAAAGCCGAAGACGTCAAGATTCTCTTTCATCCTCTCGATAGAGGAAGCCTTGGGGATCACGGGGATACAGCGCTGTATCAGATAGCGCAGCAGTAACTGCGCGCTGCTACTGCCATATTTGACCGCCATCTGCATGATAATGGGATCATTGATCACGCTCGCCCTGCCTAAAGGACTCCATGCCTGAGGAAGTATGCCTTCCTTCTTAAGATAAGCAAGGGCGTACTCCTGCATATAGCCCACGTGCAGTTCCAGCTGGTCCACCATAGGCTTGATGCGCGCTGTCTCAAGCAGCGGTCTTATATGATGGGGGAGGAAATTCGAAAGACCTATGGCTTTTATCCTGCCCTGCTCATAAAGCTCTTCCATAACCGCCCAGCTCTCCCTTACCTTATCGATCCACGCCGCATCGTTCTTATCGTCTTTGGGCCAGTGGATAAGGAACATATCCAGGTAGTCGGTCTTTAACTTTTCGCAGGAAGCTTCAAAACTCTTAAGAGTCTTTTCGCGTCCCAGCTCCGCAGGCCATACCTTGCTGCATAAGAATATCTCTTCCCTTTTGATATCACTTTCCTTAAGCACATTTCCTATCTGCTCTTCATTATAATAGAAACTTGCCGTATCGATATATCTGTAGCCGGCTTCCAGCGCATCTTTTATAGTCTGCGCCCCCAGCTTATCCGTAGACATAAAGGAACCGTATCCAACAGCGGGGATCACAACTCCGTTATCAAGCACAAAAGCTTTTCTTTCGTCCGTGTAGCCGGATACATCGAGTATACGGTCCAGAAGATGCATGTTCTTTAATGAAAACGCCTCGCTGATATGTGGCTCAGCGCCGTTTTCGATGCAGTCATTGAGCTGCATTATCTCAAGACTGTAATTGGAAGCCGCATTTACCTTTTCCTTATGAGCTGTCCTCTCACCCTTATCATTCTTGACCCATACCGTAAATTCCAGTTCACCTTCCTGATTATACTCCACATCAGAGCGGATATAGCCCTTTGATCCGTGTATGAAAAGACGGTCGTAACGGTCGCAGCTATCTATCCCCAGCGCCATACCCGCATTTAAAGAAGCGCGCGCTCCGTTCTCGAAACCGATCAACACAGAGGCCATATGATCCACCTTCTTATCATCAAGCTCTGCATCGGCTTTCACATAACTCACAGACGAATCGATAAGGCTTAATATCATGGTGGTGCAGTAGCAGCCCACATCCAGTATGCCGCCTCCACCGTATTCTTTATGCAGTCTGAAATCCTCCGAATAATCCTGGGTGATGAATGCGGTGTCTATATAATCGACCTCGCCTATCTCACCGCTCTTTACTATCTTCTTTAAGGCTCCCACATAGGGGCTGTGCAGATATGCATAGGCCTCCATGAGTATCACACCGTTTTCGCGGGCGGTTTTGAACATCTCCTTCATCTCGGCTTCGTTCATGGCCATGGGCTTTTCGCACAGCACATGCTTATGTGCCTTAAGCGCCTTTATGACCCATTCGCAGTGAATATGATTGGGCAGCGGTATATATACCGCCTGCACTTTTGGATCGTTTATCAATGCATCATAACCTTCATATGCCTTCTCAAAACCAAAACGCTCTTTAAACTCCTCAGCCTTCTTAATGCTCCTGCCTGCTATTGCATAAAGTTCGCAGCCTTCAGCTTTTTTCATGCCCGGAATAGTGCAGCCCTGCGCTATGCCTGCCGTCCCCATTACGCCCCATTTAACCACCGAAAGAATCCTCCTTTACAATAATAATACTTATGTTACTGATTTATTGCAGAATTCCTTAAGTCCATATGATCCGGATACAATAAAGCTTATAGTACCATAAATAGCAAGATTTGTCATTTACCGCCGCATGCCTTTAGGTTCTACGCTTTTCTTCTTATGATCAGATCCGGGCACCATGAGATCACATCAGGACTTTCCCACGCCGGTAGATCTTAATATTTCTCATCTCTTCAACCTCGTATAAACTGTAATAAAACTTTCTCCTTATATTTCCTCATGACTGCAACACCTTATAACGCAATCTATATCCTGCTCCAAAAATCCATTGCAGCTGCAATATTTATAAACAAAAACAGCGCCTCCAGAACTAAAGCAAGCACGAAAGTGTAGCCTGCAAATTTCCATACAATAACTGTTCCGTTCTCGGTATGCCATATACACTTACCTTGTTTTAGCATTCTTTTTTGATCTATAAATGTAAATATGACCACCAGGATCATAAGGATCAAATGAAAGGCTGCCAGTATGATCAATAAAACAGCTTTTGTATAGTTATCATTAACAGACAGGATCAGATAACTCAACCCCATCCCGGCGAAAAACAACAAAAGACATATCGCACTTCCTAACAACGCCCTGATTTGATCAGCTAAATTTTTCCCTTTATTAATATTCTTTCTGCTCATCTGATCCTAAATTTTTCATAGTCCTTATCTTTGTATACATTCTCTAAGGCCGGTGAGTACACTGCATACATCTTTCTCGATATCCTTAAGATACTTAATACGGTCTATCGTATTCTTAACCTCTTCTTCTCCCAGCCGGATGTCTTCCCCGTTTGATCCTTCCATTCCAAGCGTCCGCAGGATGTTATACTCGAGCCATTCCACCCATGTATAGCTTATCCCAAACAGTTCATCATAAGAACGGAATCCATTGTCATAAGCCG
>CAMOEK010000107.1:0-8869 GCA_946612125.1 uncultured Lachnospiraceae bacterium
ACATAATCGTTCCCGCAGCCCTGCATCTTAACAAATTTCATTTTACAACCTCCTGGAATTGAAATCCTGCTGTTTTATTTTATTCATTTCCATGGATTGCGTCAATAACCGTTGACTGCGTTAATACAAATGAATAAAATGTTACTATTCACGGTCTGAGGGCCGTAAACAGTAATAAAATACAGTTAAGAAAAAATCACAGGGGAAATAGCAATGCAAAGATCAGCAATATGGACAGTAAAATACACCCTGCTCAACGCCGCATATTTCGTGGCATTCTGCACGATACATGCGTATGCCGCCGTGTATCTCTTGGCCAACGGTTTTTCCAATACCGAAGTGGGCATACTCCTGGCAGTGGCAAATATAATATCCGCGGTGCTTCAGCCGATGATAGCAGGCATCATAGACAAACCCGGATTTCTGACAAATAAGCGTTTTATACTCATCTCGGTAATGATCATTTTTACCGGCTCGGTGATCCTGATGCTTTTCCCTCAGCATAAGCTCATCATCTTCGTGGTATATGCGCTGATCTATATGATACAGTTTGCCTATCAGCCGGTCATGACCGCTTTGTGTTTTGAATACCAGAAAGCCGGATACAGCATCTTTTACGGCCTTGCCAGAGGACTGGGCTCTGCCAGCTTTGCCATAACTTCGTTTTTCATCGGAAGGATAGTTGAAGTGTCGGGCGTATCCGTGCTGCTGTGGGTAAATCTGGCGTCCATGATCATATCGGCGCTCATCGTGCTCACTTTCAATATGAAAAGCGATTCCACCGGCAAGGACAGCGCTGATAATAAACCCTCCGGCGTAGCGCACAACAGCCTGTCTTCTTTTGTAAAGACATATCCCGCATTCTCATTATTCCTGATCGGAACGATATGCTTTTTCTTTGCGCATAATATGATCAACGACTTTATGATCCAGATCATCAGACAGCTTGGCGGCGCCGAAAGCGAACTTGGTTTTGCCAATTTCCTGCAGGCTATCCTGGAGCTTCCGGTAATGGCTCTGATAGGGATCGTGCTCAAAAAGATCTCCGCCGATAAACTGCTCGTATTTTCCGGAGGAGCATTTTTTGTAAAGATCCTGATACTTGTAGGTGCGAGCACAATGGCGCATATGTATATCAGCCAGTCTTTCCAGCTGTTCGCGTATGCGGTATTCATTCCCGCCGGCGCATATTATGTAAGCAGCACAATGGAAGAACTTGACCAGGTAAAGGGCCAGGCATTTATCACCAGCGCCATCACCATCGGCGGCGTATTTTCAAACCTGATAAGCGGCGTGATCCTCGATCATCTGGGAATAAAGACTATGCTGATCACAGGCAGCGCAGTATGTTTCATCGGCGTGCTGATCGCAATTATAGCGATGCGCCGCCTGCCTCATCATAATAAAACAGGAGCCTGAATACAGGCTCCCTTATTTTCCTTCCGGCCACACGGCATCGACTGCTTCACAACTGCTATGCCTGACTGTCCATCAGCGTAAGGACCATCTGCGCGCTCTCAACGATTCCGGTGCCGCTCTCCATGCTGCGCTTCTGGAGGTAACGGTGAGCCTCTTCTTCGCTCATATGGTTACGGTCCATGAGCACGGCCTTTGCCCTGTCGATCACTTCCTGTTCCTCGGCGCTGCGCTTTTTAGGCATACTCCTTAATTTCTTTTTAAGCCTTGCCTGACGCCCCAGCATCATGCCCAGGGTGGAATACAGATCCACAGTCTTTAAAGGCATGGTAAGCGCCACCACGCCGTCCTGAACCCCTTCTTCAACCAGTGAGGCTGACGCTATCAAAAGCATTTCAAAATTCCGGGGAAGATACTCCTTGAGCTCGGAGTATATCATATCCGGATATTTATATCCGCAGATGATAACGCCCCCGCCCAGGTTATCCGCCTCGGCCAATGCCTGCGCACCCGTAGAACACAGAGCATCCACATCGTAGCCGCCCTTCATCAGTATGCCTCTTATTGCTCTGCCTTCCTCTGTTTTTCCAAACAGCACGATCAGGCTCATATATCAATACTTAAAGAGATATCTGTCAACTTCCCACTGGGAAACCTGCGAGCTGTATTCCATAAACTCTTTTTTCTTGCATGCAATATATAGAGGGGCGACATGCTCACCCAGTGCATCCTTTACCAGTTCGTCCTTATCCAGCTCCTTTACCGCATCCAGCAGATTGGTGGGAAGATACTCAAGACCCATAGCTTCTATCTCAGCCACGGTCTTTGACATTATGTTTTCTTCTATGGGCGCGGGCGGATCCAGCCTGCGCTCTATGCCGTCAAGTCCTGCGCGCAGTACTACTGCCATAGCCAGATAGGGATTGGCCGATGAGTCGGGGCTTCTTAATTCTATTCTGGCCTTTACGCCTTTATTTGCGGGTATTCCCAGAAGAGGTCCTCTGCCCTTTCCGCTCCAGCTTATCCACACCGGCGCATCAAAGCCGGGGACCAGTCTCTTGTAGGAATTGACGAGGGGATTGAGAACTGCAGTCATGCCCTTGATATGCTCCAGCACGCCGCCGATGAACCACATTGCTTCCTGACTTATCCCATAAGATGAAGCGTCATCCCTGAATATATTTACTCCGTTTTTATAAAGCGACATGTTAAGATGCATACCCGATCCGTTGTTGCCGAACTTGGGCTTGGGCATAAAAGTCGCATGCTGGCCATGCCTGCGGGCTATGGTCTTTACGGCCATCTTAAAGGTCACCACATTATCGGCTGTCTTCAAAGCTTCATCATGGCTGAAGTCTATCTCATGCTGGGCAGGAGCCATCTCATGATAGGAAGACTCTATGTCAAAGCCCATCTCCTCAAGCGTAAGCACCATATCGCGCCTTGCATTCTCTCCGCCGTCGATGGGACCTATATCAAAATAGCCTGCGCGCTCCTGCTCTTCGGTCTGCGTAGTGGGCTGTCCGTCCTCGTCGGTACGGAAAAGGAAGAACTCACACTCGGGTCCCACATGGAAGGTATAACCCATCGCCTCGGCCTTTTCTACCGCGCGCTTCAGCACGCGTCTGGGATCGCCCTCAAAAGGCTTGCGGTCTACCGTATAAACGTCGCAGAGCATGCGCGCCACCTTGCCGCTCTGGGGTCTCCAGGGCAGTATCACCCAGGTGTCCGGATCGGGATACAGATACATATCCGATTCTCCGAGCCTCTCAAAGCCGTCTATGGTCGAGCCGTCAAACATGACCTCATTATTGAGCGCTCTCTCAAGCTGGCTCGCCGTGATAGCCATATTCTTAAGATTGCCAAAAACATCCGTAAACTGCAGACGGATGAACTCCACATTCTCTTCCTCTGCAAATGCCAGTATCTCTTCCTTCGTGTATTTCATATGCCCTTCCTTTCTTTATCCTGTGTCTGCGCTGTCAGCTTTGCCTGCAGCCCCTGCCCCCAAAAAGACAAAGGGCACCCGCTTTCGGGCACCCCTTTGTGTCAACTGATGTGATTATACTTGAAGCTTTAGTGTGTGTCAACGGAATCTTCAATATCCCGATCACCGATTAACCGGTGCAAAGATCCGCTGCAGTTTCCGCATCACCCAAGAGCTTTTATCAGCTCCGGCATGGTTGCTTCAAAATCAACGCCGTACCAGGGTTCTGCCGGATTCTTTAATGTCTCGCGTATGGTTTTTGCCGTATGGTCGGCTGCCAGCTTAAAGGCGTCTTCAACAGACAGTCCGCGCATTATCGCGCCCACTGCGATGCTTGAAAACAGATCCCCTGTGCCATGATAGGTGGCATCAACACGGTCATTCTGATAGACAAAGTATTTATCATTCACCTTATCATATCCGTATACGCCCGTTTTTCCCGGACTTAATGATACGCCTGTTATCACCGCCATTTTTGAACCCAGACGGATCAGCCCCGCCATCAGCTCTTTGATATAAGATTCATCATAAGTCTCTTTATATTCCATACCTGTCATAAAGCAGGCTTCAGTGATATTGGGAACAATGATATCCGCCTCAGCGCAAAGAGAGGCATTGAGCTTTGCATATTCCATATCAAACGCCGAATAAAGCTTTCCGTTATCCGCCATTACGGGATCGATAAAAACAAGAGTATCGTCTGTTCGGAATTCTTTAAAGATGCGCTTTGCAATGTCTATCTCCTCAGCCGAACCCAGATAACCCGTATATATAGCATCAAACTTCACGTTTTCCTTTTTCCAGTGATCTGTTATGGGGATCAGGTCTTCTGTCAGGTCTCTTACAGTAAAATTCTTGAACATCGTATGGGTCGAAAGCACGGCAGTCGGAAGTATGACTGTCTCCACGCCCATTGCCGATATCACCGGCAGCGCGATGGTTATCGAGCATTTCCCGAGACAGGATATGTCCTGTATTGTAAGTATCCTTTTCATTATCTCTCCTTCTTTTGCATGCTTTGCGCATTTTTTATTTACTCAGACTCTTTCGGCTGTTTTATAATATACAATTTTTTCCGCAAAAAAAACAGTTGTATTTTTTTATAACTGTGTTGTATCATCGAAATGAGATGTTTCTTCATAACATCATTCTGAATAATTAAAGGGAGGGACTACAGACAGTGAGTGAATACATGCCGGATAACAACAACTATACAGGTTTCAATACTCCCATGCCCTCACAGGATGCGGATGAGATAAAGAGCCTGCTTAAAAAGGGAAATGTGATAAGAGCAATAACTCTGGGCAGCGTGATACTGCTGGGAGGCGCGCTGATCGCCATGCAGTTAAAGAACGGAAAAGAGATCTCTGATATCTCTAATGATGTCCATAAAACCAGCGCCGAACTGTCGGATGTCAGTAATATGCTTGATAACATATCCGATAACGTATATGACATAATGGAACAGGGCTGCAACGCTAACAACAACGTCAACAACAACAATAATAATAACACCTCTCCCGAGCCTTATGAATGGGAACCCTACACAGAAAAACCTGCCATATATATCTATGCTGCAGATTCTTTTACTGAAACGCAGGTCAACTTAAGCCTATACAGAACTGATATGGTCTCGACATGGCCCATGCCCGACTCTGTAGATGCTTATACCTATACCTGGAATGTAGGCGCTACAAACGACGGCAAACTGTATGATAAGGACGGCAACGAATATTCCTATATTTTCTGGGAAGCAACCGATCACGGCATCCACGATTTCAGCAGTGGCTTTTGCGTAGCAGGCGAAGATACAGCCGATTTCCTTAAAGAAACCCTTGCGGAGATAGGACTTAATTCCCGTGAAAGCAATGATTTTATAACATACTGGCTGCCCAGGATGCAGAATAACGCTTATAATCTGATCACCTTTGAAGGACTCGTTCCGGACGATGCATATAACAGCTTTTACGGACTGGAAGTGACCGATACCGCCGGCAATCCCGCAGATTCAATGCTGCGCGTACTGATGGTATGGAAGAGCGTTGACCGGTATACCGCGATCACGCCTCAGGTATTCCCGGAATTCTCACGTGACGGACTTACCGTAGTTGAATGGGGCGGCGCCGAAATAAGCGACTGACATAAAGCCCCTTCACCTGCTTTTATAAGAGCGCAGAATACAAAGGGCAGCAATACCGCATATGAATATGCGTAACGGAAATACTTCCCAACAGGGATCGCAAGAAACAGTGTAAATAAAAGACAGAAAGCCGGCATAAGTATTATAAGCCGGCTTTTTTGATCGCGCTGCTGCAGAAGATAAGCCGCAAAGAACATAAAGAGCCAGCAATAACTTCCCATGCTCCACAGAAAACCGTATACAGGAACAAAGCTTCCCAGCTTAAGCAGCAGTTCACGCAGCTTAAGCAGTACCCGGCCGCCTATCAAAGGCCGCGGCTCAAGTCCGATATCATTTCCGAAAACTCCTTCTATCACGGCCACATCATATTCGCCATCGGGATATATCAGATTCTCCGTAAGTCCTGTCCATGCATCAATGTAATCCTTGGGATAACGCAGTCCCAGCTTAAGCCACAGTTTAAAATATTCAGCCTTCTTCTGCTCAAGCGCTTCCGGTCTTCCGGCTCTTATCAGTTCCTTTATGCTGTCTGCCAGCCAGGGTATATAACGCCCTTCTATCTGATCATAGGAACACAGCTCTTCTATCAGAGCCTGCTCGTCAGCTTCAAGCGCCCTTCCCCTTGCAATAACACAGGCCACCTGCTGCATGGGCACATGCAGGGATTCAACCAGATCTCCTTTCTGAACACCGATAGCATTATAGACAGGGCCCTTTATCACTATCACTGCGATCAGCACAGGTATGATATGCGCAAGCGCTTTTTTCCAATGCTTTCTGAACACGAACACAAAGAATGGCGCAAAGAGAAGAAACGCATACCAGCCGTTGGTGCGCATAAGACAAACTGCGATCCCCGAAATAATGAAGCAGACCGTCGCGCGTATCGTTATCTTTTCCCCGTAAAGCATCGCAGTCAGACTGCAGCACAGAAGGATCAGTGCCGAAGCAAAAGGCGTGTCCTTGCATACGAGAATGGAATGTACAGCCATAAAAGGGATCAGTGCGTAAAAAGCCAGCACGGCCATGCAAATTCCGAAACGAAGACGCAGGTAACGATAAAGCGTGTGTACGCACGCCGCTGCCGCAAATGCAAATAAACTCATCTGGAAAAAGGTATAAAAACTGATCGCAACATTTATATCTTTACTGAAAATACTGCCTATATGATAAAATAAACCCATCAACATAGTATGCGCATAGGGGTGATGATCCGAAGGTTCGACAAGCCCCAGTATCTGCTCTATCTGATTGATCGGATCGGGATCAAATATCCCTGGAAAGCTGTAAAGAAACCACGGAAGGTAACACAAAAGGCAAAACAGAAAAGAGCAAAGCAGCATATGCTTTTTTATAAACTCCGGCAGCTTTTCTTCTTCCCTGCGGCAAAGAACAGAATTGATATCAGCTTTTTCAAGCAGATCGCAGCCGCAGTTTAGCAGCGCCATAAAAAAGAGAAAGCAGCCGGCAGACAGTATGATCACGACGACTGCTTTAAACAGGCCGCTGTCAAAAGCAGAAGACACCTGCGCATATTTTACAAGCACGGTTGCAAGCGTG
The DNA here is from genome assembly GCA_946612125.1 of uncultured Lachnospiraceae bacterium. Classification (GTDB taxonomy): domain Bacteria; phylum Bacillota; class Clostridia; order Lachnospirales; family Lachnospiraceae; genus NK4A136. Next base: position 7,104 of record CAMOEK010000107.1, read on the forward strand.
AACAGCCCCGCTGCTGTATGCCTTACCACGCTGCCCTCTTTTTTCTTTATGCGTCCCTCGTATTTAAAGAACGCAAACAACGCTGCGTAGAAAAAGATGCTTAAAGGATCACGCACACTAAGCCCGGCAAGAAGCACGAGCGCCCAGCAAGCGAAAAGGGCAAACAAAGCTGCCCTCAGCATTTGATACTTATTATTCTTTTCTTTTTCAGAATGCATTACCAGATAGTCCTTCCGCCATCCAGCACCACAGTGGATCCGGTCATATATGTTGCCGCATCGCTTATCATATAAAGTATGGTGCATACATATTCATCGGGACGGCTCATGCGTCCCAGAGGTATAAGCTTTGAGATCTTGGACTGGAATTCCGGATCCTGGCCGTTTTCGAGACTGGCGGGACAGAGTGTGTTTACCCTTATGCCCTTGTCTGCCCAGTACACAGCCAGATATTTGGTAAGACCTATAAGGCCATGCTTTACAACCGAATAGGAAACCGGCTTGATGGTCTGCTGATCTTCGGGCACGCCTTCTTTCCTGTAGATACGCTGATCGGGAGCTATAAGACCGTAATCTGAAGATATGTTCAGGATCACGCCGCTGTGCTGTTTCTCCATAACCTCGCCGAATACCTGCGCGCAGAGCATCGCGCCGGTAAGGCCTACGGCTATATCCTGATCCCAGATGTTTACGGGAAATTCGTGGAAGCGCATCGCGCCCAGATTCTTTGAACCTCCCTCTACCTTCGGATTGTTTGCTGCATTGTTTATAAGGACATCAATATGTCCGTATTTTTCCAGAAGCTCGTCGCGGACTTTTTCAAGAGCCTCGCGGCTGGTAATATCGGTCACAAAACATTCTATCTTCGTATCCTCACCATATTCCTCAGTGACGCTTTTCTTTACGCGCTCCATTCCCTGGGGAACTATATCCAGAAGCACGGCTACGCCGCCTCCCTCAACTATGGCCTCGGTATGCTTCATGCCTATCAGTCCGCCGCCACCGGTGACGATGCAAACCTTTCCGGGTATCTCAAATCTGTTAGTGTAAATTTTTTTCATTTCTTTCCCTCCGTTATTTATTTCAGAAAACGTTGATCTTCAACGACGACCTCCGCCGTGACAGTGCGGTGCTCTACTCCGTTATTTATTTACTCCCTTTTTACAAAAGTGTTTCTACCCGACAAACATAAATTGTCAGGCTGTGCCTGTTATCTCGCCGGCGTAACTGATACGTTCTCCAACTCGATAATATATCCGCTTGCCTGCAGTTCACCTCTGTGTTTTTCCACTTCTTCACTTGAATCTGTCGGTATCTCTTCGGATATCCCCGGAACAGGCTTCAGCATATTACGGCCGGACACAGGCACCGATTCATATTTTTCATAGTATACGGAAATACTGCTTACAACGCCTTTAAGCTTTAATACGCCATCCCAGTTATCAAAATGGGCATCATAAACATATTCCAGGCCCTCTGTTTTTATAGCAGTGACAAGCCTGTCCGCCGGAATAACATACCATTCGACGTTGTCTCCGCGCTTAAATGGCTCACCGCAGCATTCCATCTGCCATAATTCATAGAAAACTTTTGTGTTCATCTTTTCTACTTTTTCCCGGATAATCAGAGCTCTATAATCTATTTTTTCTTCTTCCGGGTACTCTTCATTCGTTTTTCACCCCTATATATCCCGATTTGTTTTCACAGACACACAAATGTAAATAGGGATTTTATTTAAAAAACATCTATCTTCAACCCCAGCTCTGC
>CAMOEK010000108.1:0-8782 GCA_946612125.1 uncultured Lachnospiraceae bacterium
CAGAACCGCCTGTAGTCTTCAGAAATCTTTTGAGACATCTCCAGATCTCCGCCTTCATTGTCCGGATGATACTGCTTCATCAGCTTTCTGTACTCCTTTTTAGCATCTTCTATACTCATACCTTCAAAAAAAGAGCTATGAGCAGTTTCTCTATGAGCGGTTTCTCTTTCATATGTTCCGCTTTTTCGTTCAAAATCAAAGTCTTCACTGTAGCGAACCATATTTAGGGAAAATATGGTATCCAGCAGCAGTATTATTCCCAGTACCGCCAGTCGCGTGAACGGATTGATAAATAAACCCAATATCGCTCCGATATATATACCCGCTATAGCTACCCTGAAAAAAACAGACGATCCTTTCACAATGTACTTTACCGACTCAGTAACCGTCATGTATACCCCGATGATCATGAAAAGGATAAAATATAACAACTTTTTGCCTGTTTTCTTCATACCGCACCTCCTGACAGAATTTGATATGTGCTGCTTCCTTCATCTGTCTAAATCTTATCAGAAGAGCGACTGTGTTCTTTCACCACAAGTTTACACAAAAAAACATACGAAAATCTTTATCCATCCGGATGTTCCACGCGGTATTACTGATAATACTCATTTTCCAACTCCGCTTTCTCCTGCTTATCCTCTATGAACATTAATAATTTCTCCCGCCCTACCCATATCAGGCAAAAGATAAGTCCTCCGATCCCGATCATTAACGGATTATAAGAAATAATCACGCTATATATTGCTTCTCCTACCGGTCCTTTGAAAAAATCTATTTTCCCCGGCTTTTTGGATAAATAAGCTACTATTGCCACCAAAACATGATTCAGATAAAACAGCGCAACAATACCCCAATAAACGTTTTTATTAAAGTTTGACTTTGTGATCTCCGGATCTCGCTCCTTAAGCATATTGTATTGATAAAGCATAAAAGCGGCCAGATAAAGCATCAGAAATGTTATCCAGCGCAAAGAAAGGAAGTCCGACCGGTGCTCTGTCATCTGCATGATCAGATAAGTGGCATTCATAAGCAGCATAGCTCCGCCAGCGATACCTGTCAGCAAGCCTTCAAAACATACCATAATAACCATGATTATGGTTTTTGAAATGCTTACCCCGGTACTGACCAGCAAATATATCCCTATCGCAAGTATTCCTGTACTTACAATACCTGTCTTTTTATTAGCTGCACTTAAAAAAGCCCTGAATACGAATAAGCCCCAAAAAAGATACATCCATACATTCATTTCAAGTTTCAGATCCGGCGCATAAGAAAGCTTCCAGCAAACCGCTCCTATCAGCGCAAATGCAACTCCCAGCACCAATGAAAGTGATTTATGCTCTCTCCTGTATTTTAAACTCCGGCCGTACTTCAATCCGTCCAGTTCATTCAAAACTTCATCCATGCTCTGATAGCGGTCATCCGGATCAAACGAGAGCATCCTTAATATGATCCGGCGAAGCTCGTCAGACCCATGAACCGGAGGTTCCGGTACATATCCATACATATACTGCATGGGATTGGGATGGTAGTTATTGGATTCGGGAAATCTCAGTTCATTTAACAGCAAATATAAAACCATCCCAAATGAATAAATATCTGCGGTGTAATCATATTTATCCTCCAGGGTACCCACAACTTCCGGCGCGCCGTAGCCCCTGGTAAAGGCCACAGTACTTGCAAGGCCGTTGTCGGTAGTTCTGGCTATCCCAAAATCACCCAGTTTATAATGCCCGCCTCCTTTAGCCGTATAGAATATATTCTCAAGTTTTACATCCCTGTGTATCAGTTTTTTTTCATGAGCATCCCTAAGCGCTGTACCGATATCATATGCCAGATTCAGTATCTCTTTCTCATCATATGTATTCAGACGAGATATCAATGACGGTTTTCCAAATCTGTTATCCTTTACAACAGCTGCAAGCTCCTCCATCAAAACAAACTGCAGACGCAGATATTCTCCGGAAACCTCTTTATCATCGTAAGGATCAACACGCTCTGCTTTCGTTACAGTATGTTCACCCTCTATCCATACCCTAAGCTCGATCGAATCAAATATCTTTACGACATTATCCTTAAATAATCCCAGATCCGTCTGAAGCGCTGTAGATTTCCTGAACGAGTCCGGATCTGCATTCTTATCTCCGAAGCCGATAACCTTTATGGCATATCCTTCCTTATGTTTATCACGCATTTCTGCTTTATAAACATTTGCGGTGGCTCCTCTTCCCAGAATATGCAATCCATCATCAATTCCGGAAAAAACATATTTCTTAAACGGAAGTTTAAGCTCATTCAATTGTTGAAGGATTGCTCCTATATCTTCATTCGTCCAATCTGCTGTCATCGTTTTCTATGCTTCCGTATTTGTATCTCCGGTTTTAACTTTAGTTGATAAACTCTCGATCTTTTCATATATCTTCGTTATGATAAATGATATTACGCCCGTTCTTATCAGATGCATTCTCTCCACGATATCGGGTATTTCCAGGATTTTACACTTCTGAAGGATCAGCAGGATAATGCCAGCCGCTATCATCACGGGAAAGAGTTTTTCGCTTATCTGCATGCCAAGATATTCTTTTATATATGTTGTTTTATCAAAAACCACCATGTATAAGAAATACTGACATATCAATACCAGGATAAACGCCAGGCATACATATCCCAGATCATATTTTTCAAAAAAGCCCATAAATCCCGGTTTTCCCGTGATCTCCATGAGCATCCACAGCCCGGTTCCCATTGCCGATGCCGCAGTCAATATCGGAAAACCGATGATCACGCACAATATCATAAAAATATGCGGAAATGTCAATCCAAGTTCATATATTGAAAGACCGGAAAACGCTATGATAAGAATACCAAAAAACAAATGAAATTCCCTGATCCCCTGCAAAACAGCTTCAAATAATACAGCAATGGGAAGGATCCAGAACAAAGGATTAAGGATCGCCGTTGAATCCGAATGCATACCCTTTAACATGATCGGGCTGAGTATAAGAAACAGGATAAAAAATATACTGCTATAATCCCGGTAAATGGATTCTATCGCTTTTCTCTCTTCTTTTATTTCTGCGCGTGTCTTGATATGCTCCTGCTCTGTATCCGTATTTTCATTATTGTCGCTTTCCTGCCTGTAAGTCTCTGTAGTCATTGAAATCTGTTCCATCAGCTCATCAGGCATTTGGGTTTCCGTAGTTTCACTGACCAGAAGCAGATCACACAAAACATCCGCCATATCCTGATAACGGTCCTCTGACCGGAAACTGCACATTTTTCTTATCACACGTGTCATTTCCGCAGAAGCATGTGCCGGCGCCGGGAATATAAATTCAGGATCGTACTGCACCTCTGCCTTGGGATAATATCCGTCAGAGCCGGGAAAGCGCAGATCGTTTAACAGCAGATACAAAGAAATACCAAAGGAATATATATCCGCTGTGGCATTATAACTGTCATATAAGCGTCTCTCTATCTCCGGAGCCCCATATCCGTCTGTATATACAACAGTTTCTGCATTTCCGTCTTCTGCATATTTGGCGATCCCAAAGTCTCCCAGTTTGTATATTTTCTCCTGCGGATCCCAGAATATATTCTCAAGTTTGATATCACGGTGCAAAACCTTATATCCGTGAGCCAGATTCAGCGCCTGTCCGATCTCAAATGCAAACTTCAGCACTTCCTCTTCCCGCGAAAGATCATTTACAGACAGATATGCTTTTCTGAAACGGTCCTTTTTGATGATCTCATCGAGTTTCTCCATCAGGACAAACTGAAGCAGCAAAGCTTCTTCCTGATCTTCCCAGCTTTCATGTGTTGCATCTTTAACATCACAAATGCTGCCCTCTTCATCAAAATAAACTAACAGTTCCCTGGCATCGAGTATCCTGACAATATATGGTGATTCGTCACACAACACCCATTGTATTCTCCCGGTATTCCAGAACTCTTCCGAGCTTACCGTGTGTCTGGCAAATCCCGTCACTTTAAGTGCAAAAGATAACTCCGGCCTTTCAATATTGCTCATGGCATAAACAGAAGAAAACCCACCCGAACCGATGAGTTTTGGTCTTCCGTTTTCAATTTCCAGCTTGAACTGTGGAAACAGACAGCCATTAGTATCCAAGGCTGTTAAAATCTGTTCCACAGCAATCCCATCAAAATCTGACACCCGCCGGTTTCCTCCGATCACACACCTTTTACCGCCATATTACCGACAAGATAAGTAACATCACCCATATAAATCGCCATACCGTGAGCTTTATTGACTACTGCGCCTTTTTCCGGTTTATCAAGCTTTGTAATATCATCACCATCCGTAAATGATAATCGTACCAGCCCTTTTGTATCCTCTACCCGCCATCGTTCATCAAATCCGCGCTCCGAAAACAGCGCCCATATTGTTCTGCTGTCAATGACAGCCTTCTCACCACCGCCAAAGATCAGGATATCACCATCATTCAGGGTAATAGGTTTTATTCTCCCCCTTATTCCTGCCGTAACATGCTTTCCATTATATACCGTCCCATTTTTACCATTCTTATCCAGATAGAACCAGGTTCCGTCAATATTCTGGAATCTGCCATGCTTTCTGCTGACAGTTGTCGAATGCAGCCGTATATCCGGCATGTTATCTTTTGATGCGCGTCCCACATCCCATACCAGTTTATCATCTAAAGTATAATTGGTAAGTTGTCCGTTTTCTATCACTATAAGGTTATTTTCTTTCCTACCATGCATCGTCTTCCTCCGGTAATTCTGAAATAAATGCTTCTACTTCCGGCAGGTTTAATTCGCTTAAAACCTGTCTAGCATAACTACAAAGCTCATCAGGATCATAATCATCTGCCTCAATATTCAGTATATCGTTCAGACTGGCATCATCCAGAATAAACATTATCACACTCTCAAAAATATTCTTTGCACACAAAGGCTCCATATGCGCAAGCCCCAGCATTTCGTCAATCTGTTCATGATCCATGGATAAATGCAGTCCCAGCGAAATGATCTTATTTCTTGTGGGATACCATTTATTCTGCCTGATTGCTGAAACACACTGCCTTAAAGAAGATGACCATTCCTGTATTTCTGCCATCTCATTTACACTATCGGCGTAATCCGGATCCATATAGTTGGCGTTTATATTCATTTTTACATAAGCGTAAAACTTATGATAAGCATTGCCGAATATCGCTATATTGTCATTTATAAAGGATTCCAGCTCGTCTTCACTATGAACAGCCGTAAGCTTTTCATCAAATTTCACCGTGCTGAGATTTTCAGTTATCTCGGCATTTTCATCCCTGATTATGGTGGATTTGATCCTCTCAAGAATATACTTATATTTCTCCAGAGCCTTTTCACCATAATTCTGATTTAATACATAAATGCAGACACAATCTTCCAGACTCTTTGAATACAATGCCGGATATCTACCGTACCTCTGCAGCAGCTGATTCATCCTGGGAACATCATACCCCGCTGCCATTCCTATCCTGAGGAAAGTCTCACGATTTTTTGGTATGGATCCTTTGCACCATTTATCAAGCGATACGCGGCTCACTCCGCAAACCTCAGCAAATTTTGACTTTGTATAGTCGTTTTCACTGATGATCTCGCTTACTTTATGTGCCCACTGTTCCTGCTGTGAGCGAAGCAGCGGAAATATTTTCTCCTTTAATTCGTCCAGATCTTCGCATCTGGAAATCTCGTCCTTGATAAATACCGTTTCACTTTGATTTAAATTCATTAGATCATCCACTGTTGGGGCTTCCTTTCTGTGCATATATTGGGATTTCTATCGGTAAACTGTTCATTAAAGTCCTCCTTATCATGATTTATTTATCTAAAGCTATAATAAATGATAGTCTGAAGACCCTTTTCAGAACAAGTTTACACTATGCTATTTTGACCATATTACTCTTAAAGCTCATACTTTTCCGCTACAATACGGTACTCCTCCGGGTAGTTGAGCCTGTACCAGGTCTGCCGCAGGATCTTGATCATATAGGCTGCAGCATGCGCTCTGGGAAAGAGATATTTGATCTTCTCGCAGGATCCGGCATACCACTCCGGCGCGCCGGCCTCCAACATTACCTTTTTATATTCGGACCACTCGGGCCTCTTTAACAGCGCTTTCCCTTTACGTATATATTCACTTATATCAAATGCTTTCATTCTGTCGATTCCTAAAGAGAGCAGATAATCGCTGACATCGTCCCTGTCAGATATCAATTCTTTTATTCCGATACCATTTTCATCAAACAGTTTTTCACCGTTATCCTCCCATACGCCTGTCCCATGTACAAGCGAAAAAAGCTTTACCAGGTCATCAAAACTCTCAGGCTTCAGTTTTCTTATCATGCTCTTTACACGATCAGATGCAAAATCCGGAAGATCGATAAAGCTGCCGGAAACGCCGCCTTCATTTGATCTGAACATTGCGATCACCTCATCGCTATAATAAGGCACATCCGCAGGATCAACCCCTGTCCTTTCAGCAAGCTTACTCAACACTTCCATCCTGACACTGGCCTTAAGATCGGCCTTATAGAACTGCGGCAACAGAAAAAAGCTGTCATAATATACTATCTCATCTCCGTTTGGCTGCTTCTTTATAGTTAACGTTTCGGAAGGATCACAGTCTTTTGGCAGGAGATAGGTTCCTGCCTTCTCCCCGTCCACCTCTATATCTATTGCCCTTCCGACGCCTTCAAGGGTTTTAAGCAAAGCATGCGCCGCATCGTATTTCCCTGCCGGTATATTCAGATCTATATCTATCTCTCTGTTCAGACGATTCAGATAAATCGTTTCAGGCTTCAGATCAAACTTAATAGGATCGACTTCGCTTATATCAAGCAGATAAGCCACAATGGAACCTGCGGCCGTCCCGCGTATAGAAACATCATATTTTCGTAGTCCGGCTTTCTGCATCAATTCTTTTATCTGTAAAAAGATAAAATGCCCCCCTGTAAGATCCAGGGCATGCAGTTCTTTTTCAAGATACTCCCGGGCTGCTTCCTTTTCCTTATCATCAAATTTATCCTCCAACGCTTCAAAGCAAAGCTTTCTAAGTCTCTCTGCTGCGCCGGATATCACAGGATACATCTTTTTATCCATTACTCTGCCTCCATTAAAAAAGACTTACAATCCGTTACTATTGTAAGCCAGTTTTGACTGAAATAAAACTGTTTTTTAAAGATTTTCAACCTGTTAATAAAGCTTTAAGATTCGTCCCTACAAGCGATATTCCCACACACAGGATAAAGATATATACCAGCAGCATAAATGCTTTCTGATCGATCCTTCCGGATATCCGGCTTCCCAGCCACGATGCTATAACTACCGGTATGGCTCCGAACACAGTTATGATCATCACTTCTTTTGTGTATGCGCCTTTAAACATCTGCCAGAAGAACATGACCGTATATATGCACAGCCATACCACGGTAAATGTGGCGCGAAAGCTTTTCTTCTCTTTCAGTGCCTGCGCACAATATATTACCAGAAATGCCCCGCCCGATACAAACAAAGCCTGCACTATTCCTGCCAGTATCAGTATAATGACCAGCACTGCTTTAGGAAACTTTGTTTCTTTTTTCGAAAACAGTTTAAACAATGCCACCGCCACTATTATGATCCCATATATGAACATAAGTATCGAATCCGAATTTATATAAGGGATCATCAATACACCAAGTATCAGTCCGGATCCCATCCATATAAGGATGGTCCTTAGCTCTTTGAAGTTTATATCCTTATAGCAATCTGCGGTCACACTGATAGATGAAACCCAGGCTATCAGGTTAAGGGCGGTTCTGGCTGCGACAGTTCCATATAAAAAACTTAATACCGGAAATACCATTATGTTCCCGCCAAAGCCCGTTATGGCATGCATTGTGAATGCAAAAAAGGATACAAAACATACGATAAGCTCTTTGATCATTACCATCACCCATTACTGCTGCGGATCACAGATAGTATTCCAGCTCCAGCTCCTTTTCTTCAAAGAATTCCTTATATACCGTGTTTCGAATGTTAGAAAAATCCCTGCCTGTCCTTACTCTTGGATAAGGCAGATCAACATTTATTATCCTCTTTATGCCTGTTCCCCTTTGTCCCAGTATGACTATCCTGCTGCTTAAAGCAATTGCTTCGTCTATATCATGGGTGACCATAACCATGGTATTTTTCTGAGCCTTCCATATCCTGAGGATCTCGTTTTGCATGGTTATGCGTGTAAGTGCATCCAGTGCCCCAAAGGGCTCATCCAGTAATAACAATGAAGGCCTGTTTATCAGAGCGCGCGCTATTGCCACTCTCTGTGACATGCCCCCGGAAAGCTGCCTGGGATATTTCTTTTCAAACCCCTGCAGTCCCACAAGATGGATCAGTTCCTCAATACGCTCCTTCTTATTAGCTTCCCTGTCAGCAAGACCATACCCCACATTCTCTTCTACAGTGAACCACGGAAACAGACGATGGTCCTGGAAAACAAGGCCTTTATCCAGAGACGGACCGGAAATGCTTTTCCCGTCGATATATGCTTCTCCCTCATAATCCCTTTCCAACCCCGCGATTATTCGCAAAAGAGTACTCTTACCGCATCCGCTATGACCCAGGAGGCAAATGAACTCACCTTCCTGAATATCCAGATTTATATCTTTCAATACTTCGATGGTCTCGTTGTTATTCTGAATGAATGTTTTATTTACCTTTTGTATTTTTATCTTGCTCTGCATATATTCACCTGCTTTCAATAATACAGCAGCTTTTT
>CAMOEK010000109.1:0-8674 GCA_946612125.1 uncultured Lachnospiraceae bacterium
GAGCTGTCATCTGCTCGGAAAGCTCTTCACGAAGACGGATAACATCATCGGTCATTACACGGCCGGTGGAATCCTTCTGAGCCTGCTTGTCCTCGAGCAGACGATCGATACCGTACAGAGCGACACGACGATAGTCGCCGATGATACGGCCACGGCCGTAAGCATCAGGAAGACCTGTGATTACATGGCTGGAACGGCATGCTCTCATCTCCTGATTGTAAGCATCGAAGCAGCCTGCGTTGTGTGTTTTTCTGTGAACTGAGAAGAACTCGCTGATCTCGGGATCTACGGTATAGCCGTTATCTGCGCAAGCCTTCTCTGCCATACGGATACCGCCGTAAGGCTGCATTGAACGCTTGAAGGGCTTGTCGGTCTGGAAGCCGACGATCTTTTCCTTGCTCTTGTCCAGATATCCGGGGCCATGGGATGTAATGGTGCTTATCACCTTTGTATCCATATCAAGCACACCGCCTGCCTCGCGCTCCTGACGCTGCAGATCGAGTACCTGCTCCCACAGTTCCTTAGTTGCCTGTGTGGGACCTGCCAGGAAGGATTCATCACCGTCATAAGGTGTGTAATTCTTCTGGATGAAGTCGCGCACGTCGATCTCGTTCACCCACTTGCCGCCGGTGAAGCCTTCCCACTCTGATCTCATTTCCTGACTCATTGCATTGCCTCCTATATAAAAATAATAAGTTATTGATTCACGGGACTTTAGCCCCAATTACCCACTATTATATAAAATTATCCCTCTAATAGTCAATAAAAAACCGCCCCATTTTTACAATAATTTCTTAATTAAAGTGCCCAAATTGTTATGTCTACCATAAAGAGGGATCCTGCACTTCTTATATCGTAAAATAGCACGGTATCGGCGCCATGTCTGTAACAAATGTTACGTAGCGTATTTATATAAAATTGCATAGCATTCGTTGATCTTTTTACACATCTCCTCGGAACCGCCGGGATTATCGGGGTGATATTTTTTGATCAGCAGGTTGCGCTTTTCCTTTATTTCTTCCTCCGTAAAAGGAAGCTCCACATTGAAAATGGACTTGGCTTCATCCAGCGCCGCATTGCTGACATGCGGTTCCTTATCCGTCTTTACATGGGGACCGCCGCGCTTTGCGCGCTCACGCTCCGCCTCTTCCTCCATGCGCCGGCGCTTTCTTTCCGTATGCTCGCGGCGCTGTTCCTGCCTGGCCCTCTGTCTGGCCCTGGACCATTCTTCCTTTTGTCGCTGCTCTCTCTGCCTTTCAGCGGCAGCCCTTGCTTCCTCTGCTTTTCTTTCCGCTTCTTCCCTCGCCTTTTTCCGTTCCTCTTTCTCTTCTTCGCTCATTTCGCTCTTTCGCTTTTCGCGCTCGTAGCGCTTTATGCCATGCCTGCACTCATCATAGCTTTTGGCAAACTGATAAGTAAAAGCTTCGAGGAACATAAAGAATGTATCCACGCCTTTCATCACGGGTTTATATAGAAGAAAGGCTATAACGGCCAGAGCAGTTCCGCCCGTGAGCAGAAGCATTGTATTCTTTCGCATCAGCCATAGCCCCAGTCCCACCAGAGCCAGCGTGCACAGTAAAAAAAGAGCCCTTCCTATGTCGCTGCGCTTTCTAAGCTTTCTGAGCAACATATGAAGGCCCTTTCCCGGAGCCGCCAGTATCATTTCGGTTTTTAACATAAACACATTGATGGGGGACATCGGGTCTCCGTTATCATCTGGGAACGATCGCATTGATCCTGAAGCTTACGGTCTTCTGTCCGATATAATCACCGCAGCCTTTAATGGTCAACTTCGCCGTACCCTGATCCTTATTGCAGACATAACTGCCCGGTACTATTTTGAAATCCTCATTGAATACCAGTTTTGTGCCCTTATATTCCGCATATTCAAACTGGTCTTCAGCTGTGATCCTTATCTCATTCCCGGTATATGCCTGATCCTTTATCTTTATCTTTGCTTTCGACAGATCAACGTATCCCTTTAAGAGCGTATAACTGGTATATACGGTCTCGTGGCTGAACCCGCCTTTTCCTCTGATGGAAACATAGACCACATCGCCCTTTTTAGGAACATCCGTGTCCTGGATGCTTTGTATCTTTTTGCCTCTTACAACATAATATTTGGGTTCGGTATAATCCTTGCCCTGCACCAGCGGATTTCCATGTGTGTCCGTCACACAGACCGGCTGTATAAATCCGTTGCCGACAGTGGTATCCGCCGCATACATCCTTACATTATCCGAAAAATCAAGGGCTGTGATCTTATACTTTATTTTTCGGCTGCCGCTGAAACATCCTTTACCCTTGATAGTGATAGTCGCTGTGCCGGCTGCTTTATTATTTGTGACTTTTGCGCTGTAATCCACGCCTTCTTCAAGCATTGCGCCGTTATAGGATAAACTGTATTCGGGCACCACCCCCGCCTTATTATAACTTATGCTGAGGCGTGTACCGTCCGGCACCGGATCTCCGTTTTCATCATATACGGTCACCTTTGCGTTTTTAATCTCATAGCCCACTATCTTGAATGTGGCTCTCTTAGTGCCGGTAAATCTGTTTATGCCCTTCACTACTATGCTGGCCTTGCCCGGCATTATATTATTTTCGTAACTCAATATGTAATCATCGGCAGTAAGCCCCAAAATACCGCTCAGATTAACGGAAGGAGTTATCTCCTGCCCCGTATATGCATAGCTTTTAGCATATCCGCTTATCTTAAGCTTTCCGATGGACTTGCCTTTTATATTGAATTTGATCCTCTTGATGCCGACAAAACTGTAACCCGTGTCGCTCTTTTGCGCATTGCAGCCGCTTACGATTATATACGCCTTTCCGGGCTTATCTGCATTCTCAAGCCCCACTATCTGCACATCATTATCGCTTAAGCTCTTTCCTTTATACTTAAGGCTTATGACATAAGGCTTGCCCTTCTTGCCCTGCAGATTGTTCATGCTTAAGCTCTCAACGGTAAATCCTTCATCCCTGTATGTCTGGGCTGGAACGGAAGCCGCCTTTACATCCGACATCATGATCTGCGGGAGCGCATTTGATGAAGCCGTCTGCTTACCTATATATGTAAGGTATATAGTCTTCTGACCGGTATAATTTCCGATGCCACTGAGATTCAGGCTGACGGTGGTAATACCGGATGCGTTGCCCGTAAAAGCGTTAGCTATATTTTTGTTATATTCGGGCACGCGGAAATCCGTATCATACTTAAGCTTTACTCCGTTCAAAGTACATACCGGCTTGGGTTTCTGCTGTTTTCCCGTATACTTTACAATTATATCCTCCGAATCCGCTTCCGCTATGTCAAGGGCGCGGATCGCAAAGCTCTTATATACTATCCCGGCATAATTGCCCTTAAAGCTGATCTTAATGGCCGCAGTGCCCGCATTTTTGTTATTCTCATAAGTCAGGGCATAATCCGTCTTTTCTTTAAGCATTCTGTCTCCGTAATAAATACGGAAATCCTGCGTCACCGCTTTACCGGTATAGTCTTTATCTTCAAGTCCCGCATACCATATGCCTTCGGGTATGATCCCGTCTTCAGGCATGTCCTCTTCAAGTACGGTAGGCCCCTGAATCTCCGGCTCATCAACCTCATCTTCACTCAGCGAAGGCTGGATCTCATCGGGTATGGGCAGGATCTCTACAGGTTTCTTAGGCTTCTCTTCCTCAGGCGGTTCTTCCGGATCAGGCTCCTGATTGCCCAGATCCTTATACAGCGGCCAGAAAGTATCCCTGGCGATATTGCCGCGCCTGTCCGACATTACCAGAGTATCGGCCGGCACTTCAAAATTCTTGCACCAAAGATATGCGCTCCTGTATGCGCCGTCCGCATCATTTGACGTATCCCTGATAGCCGCCATCGTATTGGGAAAGTCGTTATCGGTTTCATATTTAAGGTACTGAAGCTGTCCGCCCAGAGTACGCCAGTCAAGGCCGCGGCTGTCACAGAAATTCTTAAGCTTATCCCAGCGGCCGGCATGCCACTGGCATATGCCGTAGCTGGTGCCGTTATCTCCCAGAGCATCATATCTGAACGAAGATTCGCAGAATATATTGGCAAGGATACCCACCGCAGCAGCCGTATGAAGTCCCATATCATTGATCAGGAAATAGAATATGGTCATGGCGTTCTCGCCGGTATATCCCAGTTCTCCCTTAAGCGTGCCCGGCTCGGGACATTCGGCATCATACGGCTGCAGGTCATTATCCACACCGTAATATTCGTACCACTCCGGCGTATATTCCACAAGCTCATGATCCCCGGCCTGCACTGTGGGTGCGATCTCCGTAAATACCATAAGCATGCACATCAACAAAACAATTATCCTTCTGCTCTTTAACGAAAACATCTCTTACTCCATTCTTTAAACATATTTACCTATATTATGCGCCATGATTATAGCATCTTGTATAATTATTGTAAACCTACCCCCTTTGGCGCTCAAAAGGGCAGGTTTACAAAGGAAGTGAAAGATGTTATCATTTCAATGCTGCCGCGGGCAGCTAATTTAATAAAGAGAGAGTCAGATAATGAAAAAGGTATTTATTGACGGAAGCGAAGGAACCACAGGACTGCGCATACATGAGCGCCTCGGGAAAAGAAACGATATTGAGATCCTCGAGATCGACAGCGCAAAGCGCAAGGATCCCGATGAAATAAAGAAATTCATTAATGAATCCGACATAACTTTCCTCTGTCTGCCCGATGCTGCAGCCATCGAAGCAGTCAGTTATGTTGAAAACGAAAATACGGTCATCATCGATGCATCCACGGCTCACCGTACCCTTGAAGGATGGGCATACGGTTTTCCGGAGCTGTCTGCGGCGCATCGTGAAGCCATACGCAATGGAAAACGCATCGCGGTTCCCGGCTGCTACGCCAGCGGTTTCATAGGGCTGGTCTATCCCCTGGTCAGGGGCGGCATCATACCTGCGGATTATCCGCTTTCCGTTTTTGCGGCTTCGGGATACAGCGGCGGCGGCAAAAAGCTGATCGCCCAGTACGAGGAAGAAGGCCGTGATAAGAAATATGATTCGGCCCGCATGTATGCCTGGGGTCAGAGCCACAAGCATTTAAAGGAGATGAAGGCGATCTGCGGCTTAGAGCGCGAACCTCTTTTCCTTCCCTTTACTACTAACTATCACAGCGGCATGGTCGTACAGCTGCCTTTGTATTCATATCTTCTTAAGGATAAAAAGAGTCCCGAAGAAATAAGGGATTATCTTGCGCAGTATTATAAGGATGAGCGTTTCATTAAAGTCATGCCCTTTGGCGCAGATGTTGAGGCCGGCGGCGCCCTGTTCACGGATGCCTGCGCAGGCTGGGACGGCATGGAGATCTTTGTTACCGGCAATGACGAGCGCATTGTGGCTGCCACACGTTTTGACAATCTCGGAAAAGGCGCATCGGGAGCTGCCGTACAGTGCATGAATATAGTTCTGGGCGCTGACGAAGCTACCGGACTCGATCTGTAAGGACAGGCAGGAATGGTATTCAGTTCCTTTATCTTTTTATGGTTTTTTCTCCCTTTGATCTTTATCGCAGGGATGATCATCAAGGCCCCCGGCCGGCAGAATATACTTCTGCTGCTGGGAAGCCTTTTATTTTATGCCTGGGGTGAGCCGGTATACATACTGCTCCTTCTGGCGTCTATACTGCTCAACTATCTTTTCGGACTGGGCATAGGTTCCGCAGAAAAACAGAATGTAAAGAAACTGCTGCTTACAGCGGCTTTAGTGATAAATCTGGGCTCTCTGGCCTGCTTTAAATATCTGGGACTTTTAAGCGCATCACTGGCCGCGCTCCTGCCTTCTGCCGGCATCCCGGTAATTGAGCTTCCGCTTCCCGTAGGCATATCCTTTTTTACCTTTCAGGCTATGGCTTATATCATCGATCTATACCGCGGCAAATACCCGCCGCAAAAGGATCCCCTCAAGCTGGCGCTGTACATATCTTTCTTTCCACAGCTTATCGCCGGCCCCATAGTAAGATATATCGATATCGAAAAGCAGCTTACAGACAGAAAGATCAGCCTTGACGGCGTAAGTTACGGCATAAGGCGCTTCATCTACGGACTTGCAAAAAAAGTGCTGATCGCCAATACCCTGGCCGACGCCGTAGACCGCCTGCTCTCACACGGTCCTTCCGCTATAGGCACCGCAGGCTGCTGGTTCTGCGCGATCGCCTATACCCTTCAGATCTACTACGACTTTTCAGGTTATTCCGATATGGCCATAGGCCTGGGACGCATTTTCGGTTTTGAATTCAGGGAGAATTTCGATCTGCCTTATATCTCCCGCTCCATAAGCGAATTCTGGCGCCGCTGGCATATATCCTTAGGCGAGTGGTTCAGGGAGTATCTTTATATCCCCCTGGGCGGCAACCGCAAGGGCAAGGCGCGCAGCTTTATAAATCTCTTTATCGTATTTGCCCTGACAGGCTTCTGGCACGGAGCTTCCTGGCGCTTTATGGCATGGGGCATATATCACGGCGCTTTCCGCATCATCGAAAAAGCCGGCTTTGAGGATTTTCTGAAAAAACATCCCGTATTTTCGCATATCTATACCATTATCATTTTTACCATAGGCTGGGTCATCTTCCGCGCAGACAGTCTGGGACTGGCGCTTGAACAGATAAAACAGATGTTTATTCCCGCGGCTTCGCAGATAAGCCCCGGCATATATACAGGCAATTACAAGCTTATAGCGCTGGCTGCAGGCATTTTCTTCTGCGGTCCCGCGCAGAAGCTTTTGGGCAAACAGGCGCAAAAATCCAAAGACGGTTTTGCTGAGTTGGCCTGCTGCGCCGTACTGGCAGGGCTGTGCATATTATGCCTTGGCGGGGAAAGCTACAATCCCTTCATTTATTTCAGGTTCTGACGGAGAAAAGCGATGGATAAAAAGATCATCAAAAAGCTTTATATCGCTCTCTTTGTGCTGGTATTCATTCTTCCGGCTCCGGTTTATTATGCCATGAAACGCTATATAGATACACATAATTACGAAAACCGCAGCATCCCCGAATTTCCTGCGCTCAGCGCCGAAAACTACAGCTCTTACCCCGCCCTGGTGGAAGAATACATAAAGAACATGCTTCCCTTCAAGAACCAGATCGCCAAGGTTAACGGGATAATTGATTATAAGCTGGTCAAAGACACCATGAGTCACGATGTGGTGATAGGCAAAGACGGCTGGCTCTTCTATACAGGCAAACAGGATATCGTGGAAGATCCCATCAGCGATCACACGGGCGTAAACCTCTTCAGCGATGAAGAGCTTAATATCATATCCGAAAAGCTTAAGGCTGCCGATGAGCTGATGCAGCAAAGAGGCGGCAGATTCCTGCTTGTGATCTCGCCTTCCAAAATGAGCATATATCCCGATAAGCTTCCGGACAGATTTGGAGCAGCTGCGGAGCTTAAACGTATCGACCAGCTGGCAGGATATCTCTCAAAAAATACAGACATCTGCGTGGTAAATGCATATGAAACCCTCAAAGAATACAGGGCTTCCAATCCTGATCAGATCCTTTTTCTTAAATATGACACGCACGAAAATTACGCCGGCAGCTATATCAGCTCCCAGGCCATAATCGACAGCCTTGGGTATGCTCCGCTGCCTGATATCAGCACTCTTACGCTTAAGGAAAACGAAGATCCCGAAGCCGATCTGGCAAACATCCTGGGTATAAAATCTTCTGTCAGCGATCCGAATAATCTGACAGCCGGCGGCTACGGCAAACACGAGCTCAGCTTTTATATGAACGAAGCAGAGACGGAACTGCGCTACACCAATGCCGCAAATGACGCCGATCACGGCAAACTCATGATGGTAAGCGATTCTTTCGGTGAAGGCATGCTGCCTTTCCTGGCCGATTATTTTAACGAAGCCTATATGGTCTATCCCAGGACTTTCAAAGCGGAAATGATAGAAAAAGAAGCGCCCGATGTCCTGATATATCAGGTCACGGAGCGCCTTCTGGAGAATCTTTTAAAATTCGATGCCGTCAATTAAGAGCGGTCTATTTCTCTTTCTATAACAGTTCCCTGATAAGCGGGATTTTCTTTAATACAAAGGTGACCGCTCCGCATACCACAAAGCTTAAGACTACCCAGCAAAGGCAGAAAAGCAGTCCGTATGCATATTTCCCGAAGAATCTTATATATGCCGGATAGATTGCCATCTTAAGGAAGGGATCCAGCAGATATACCCCAAAAGTAAGCGAACCCACAAAACAGATAACGGATGCGGTCTTGCCTTCCGAAAACTTCGGGAAGCGTTCCGTAAAGAGATACTTCATTAAGATAAACATAAAGATCCCGCCGATGTATTCCGATACCATATAATACTTTTCAGGATACTCGCCTTCAAGATCCGTAGCGATATGCAATCCCACACTGCTAATGCCCACAGCTATAAAAGTGACAAGCCCCAGCAGCCATAGCGTGGAAGCCTTTATCTTTTTAATGTCCAGGCGCTTATCTATAAAATATCCCGTGAGGGCATAAAAGAAACAATTGATGGTGGCAACAGGGAAATTCAGATGTCCGCTGAGAGCTATGCCCTTGAAGCCCTGTACTCTGGCAAAAAGATTAAACATGGGCAGTACCGAGCACAGAATAACATGGATCACCAGAAAGAATATGTATTCCCCCCAGCCGAA
>CAMOEK010000110.1:0-8593 GCA_946612125.1 uncultured Lachnospiraceae bacterium
CATTACCATTAATGATAATGTGGCTGTTACGGTTCAGATCAGAGGCGATGACGGAGCGGCCGGAGCTTTTGCAGGCGTGAATGCCGGAACTATAGAAAATTGTACTAATAAGACGAATATAGCATGCGGAAGCGAAAGCGAAAGCGGAGCGGCAGGAGCTTTTGCCGGAGCAGCCGAAGACGGCGCGGTTTTCAGCAATCTCAGAAATGAAGGTAATATTTTTGCTAAAGGCAAGGCGGCGGGCATAGCAGCCAAAACACCGGGTGATGGAAATGTGACCATAGACCTCTGCAGGAATTACGGTAATATCAGTTCCGGTTCGGCGGCCTATGGCATAACCGGCATAGGCGGCGCAAAAGTTACGCGCTGTCTTGATGCGGGTGAGAGCGTAAAGGAAAGAGATTATTATAAGGATCCCTCCGAAGCATCGGATAATTATTATATCGAGGGCAGGATCAGTGATATCAGGCATAAGGAAGATGATAAAGAACTGGCAGACGGAAAGAAGTATAAAGCAAAGGCTGACGGAGAGCATCTCTTTACGGTATGGTATAAGGATGAGAACGGCGATGATGTTGTAATAAAAGAAGATCAGGCTGTGGTGCTTTCCAAGGACGAAGAGATATCTCTCAGCGTAAACGGTGTATTCAGGAGATTTAGTATTGATCCGGAAGAGTGTCCGGAAGAAGGAAGCGTAAGCTATTATGTAAGTATTGTTGCTCCGGCGGCTGCATTTGACAAAAATGGCAAGGCTTTAACGCAGCTTTCCGTATACGAGGCAGATGGCAAATACAAGCTGTATGCTATAGTTAACGGTGTTGCATACTCGACGCGATTCGGCGTGATGGATTCCGACCCGCTTGCATATGGCAGCAGCGGACGGGCTGATATGATCGATGAGAGATTTCTGGCATTTATAACGGGGAATTAAACTATGAGACAGGGCAGACTAAAATTAAATGATCGCGGTGTGGCCATGATGGTATGCATTACCATCATAGCCGTACTTATGATCTTTTGTTTTTCTTTGCTGGCGGTTTCTTACAGCCTGTACAGTTCCCAGAATAACAGCATGCAGGAAGAGAAGAATTCAGAGGCAGCCAAGAGTCTGGACCTGGCTTTGCGTGAGGAGCTTACTTCAGGTTCGGAGGACAGCTTTCTTAACAAGTATCTCAGATTTAATATAGTGGCAGGGCAGGATGCTTTAGTAAATACCAAAGGCGAAACCTGGCCTCATTATGATCCGGATCTGGCCGAACACGACGCTTCTTATGCAAAGAGATATTTTACGCTTGAAAAGACGGACGGAGTAAGTATAAACGGATTTCCAAGCCGCACTTCGGTATGCATGTGGTGGACGCTTGATAAGGCGGAGAATGACGAAAATGAGATCGTTCATCTTTTTGTTGAGACCGAATGCGTTTCGGGAAGTCAGAGTTATGTGATAACCAGTGAATACGAGCTGTCGGAAAGATCGGGCAAGCCCAGCACATATAATCCGGCGTCTGAGCAGCGCGAGGTCAATCCGGCGGATAACAGGATCAACAGAAAGTACATATGGTATTGGAAATATCTGGGAAGCGAATAGATAAAGGCGGAGCATTATGAGCGGAACAAAAAGAAAAAAACTGAATGATTCCGGTACGACACTTATAGAGACGCTGGCGGCGTTTACCGTGCTGGCGGCTATAATGGTCATACTTTTTCATATAGTGGATTTTTCGGGCAGACTGCGCACACAGGCAGTCGATACCGCGCATCTGGATCAGATGTTCTGGCGTGAGATCTTTAAGAATGACGGAGCTGTTGACAGCAGTTTTGTATCGATAGAGAATTATTCTCATGAAACAGACGAACACGTATGCAATTATTACCTGGTGCTGGATCCGGATAGAACGGATATAGATCATAATTACAGAAGGGGCATAGATATTCCTGACGAAGAGGAATTCTTTAAGAATCCGCCCAGATTTCGTCTGGATAATACGACCGTTACGGCGTATACTTGTATTGACCCGCTGATAGGAGAAGAGCAGCTGCCGGCACCGACAGCTATACGTTTCCGTTACATCGCGCCTGAGGATTAAGGAGAAATGATGAGAAAAAGCCGTGCAGGAAAACGGAATAAAGGAACTACTCTGGTAGAGATGCTGGTGTGTTTTGCACTGCTGGGTATCTTTATGAGCGCGGCTGCAGTGGTGATAGGCAATGTTACCACCGTGTTTTTTGATGTTAAAGGACAGTCCTACGGCAGGCAGGTGGCTGATATACTGCTGGGCAAGATCACAGGCGAGATTGAAGGGGCAAAGATCAGCGCAACGGAGAATTTCGGTCAGCCCATAATCTATCAGGATCCTGCAGAAAAAGAGCTGGGCAATGTATCCGGATATAAGATAGACCTTTACGACAGGACCGATACGCATATACAGATCTATGCCGAGGACGGAGCGCTTAAGATTAAATATTTTGAGATAAATCCGCCTAAGGATAAAATGTCGCCGGAATATATAGCCGGACACAGGGATGAGATAATCTGGACCTTTGACGAAGGCGTATATCAGGGATATAAGATAACCTCCCTCAGATTTGTACCCGCAAATAAAGGCCGGGGCGGCAGCGAATTGTCGGATTCGACACTGGAAGATTCGGCTTACGAGTATACTTATCAGGAAAACGATTATCCCGGTAATGTAGTGGGCGTTTATCTTACGCTGGAGAGCCCTCAGTATGGGGAATTCTATGCATACAGATATATAAAGATGTATAATCTCAGCGACGAGGACGCAAAGGATTATAATATACGTACTCTGGTGAGTACAAATTAAAGACTAAAAAAGGGTACACATGGGGACAGAACAGAATTATAATAGACGGTGGGCAGTCTGGCTGAAGTTTGCATTGATACTGGCCGTGCTGGTATTTGTGCTGCTGGCAGGCTTCTTTGTGTTTAAAGTGCATTCGGACGGACGCATAGCCCTTCGTGAGGCGAAGAATATACGCATGGCGCTGGCTACAGCCGATATTGAAATGTACGGCGTGGGAAAGACCATATATGCGCCGGAAACCCATAACGGACTGACAGAAAGCGCTATGGCAGCCGTAGAAAAGTATGCCGGAGTTTCGGATGGCGTGACACTGCTGTCCTATGACAGGGAAAGCAGAGAGGTAAGGATGTTCACCTACAAGACAGATCATTATCTGGTGACCTACATTCTTACGGATACGGGAGAGGAGTGGTTTGTTGACTACCTCTGGAGGATATTTGTTTACTAAACCGTATTATACGGGAGGAGCATATGGCAGCCTACAGATATAAGGCAAAAGATGAACAGGGCAAGGCTTTTTCGGGGACAATGAACGCCGCGAGCGAACAGGACCTGCATGAGAAGCTCAAAGCCGACGGAAAATTCTTAATAGAAGCAAAGGAGCTGACCGGCAAGGCCAGGACCAGGAGACTGAAGGCCGACCGTCTTGCAGATTTTTCGCGAAACCTTGGTAAGCTCATAAATGCCGGTATTACACTGGTCAGGGCGCTTAAGATCATATCTGAGGATGAATCGATAAAGCCGAAGGAGAGAGAGATCTACGCTGATGTGCTTAAGAGCGTGCGTCAGGGTATGCCGCTTTCCGATGCGATGATGGAGCAGGGAGATACTTTCCCCAGCCTTTTCATAAATATGATACGCAGCTCCGAAAACGCCGGCAACATGGATCAGGTAGCCGAGCAGATGGCGGAGTATTACAGCAAGGAGCACCGCTTAAACCAGAAGATAAAGAGTTCCATGACCTATCCCAAGATACTGGGCGTTATGATAGTGGCCGTGGTGATCATCATAATGGGCTTTGTGCTGCCGCAGTTTGAGGATCTGTTCGCGCAGATGGAATCGCTGCCTCCCGCAACGCGCATACTTATGGCGATAAGCGATTTTGTGCAGCACAGATGGTATATACTGATATTCTTTGGCGTGGTGGGATATCTGTTATTAAAGCTGATATTCTCGATCCCCAAGGTTAAATATTTAAGGGATAAGGCGGAGGTGCATCTGCCTGTCATAGGGCTCCTGCGCAAGATAGTTTATACGGCGCGTTTTGCAAGGACGCTCTCAAGTCTTTATTCGGCAGGTATTTCCATACTGACCTGCCTTACCATCGCAAAGACGACTATAGGAAATACCTATATAGAATCACAGTTTGACGAACTTATAGCAGCAATAAGAGCGGGCGAAAACCTCTCCGCGGCGATAGACAGGGTTGACGGCTTTACTAAGAAGCTTTCTTCCACGGTAATGGTCGGTGAAGAGACGGGCGCTCTCGATGCCATGCTGATATCCATTGCCGATCAGATGGAATTTGAATCCGAGATGGCGGTCAGCAAGATGGTGGCAATGCTTGAGCCTACCATGATAGTGGTTATGGCAGTTATCGTGGGTTTTATAATGATAGCGGTGATCCAGCCTATATACGGATCGTATCAGACTATTGCGAATTCGGCGCATTAAACGGCGCCTGCTGAATCTAAACAATATACGGAGGAGCATATCTCATGAGCACCGTAATATATATATCAAACAAGCAGATACAGGTGGTGACGGCAAGGGGCAGCGGCAAAGGCGCCAAGCCGGTACAGGCCTATACAATGGCATCCCCCGAAGGAAGCGTTATCAATGGTATGATAATGGATCCGGAAGCTTTAGCGCCCTTTATTAAAGGTTTCTTTGCGCATAACAAGCTGTCCACAAATAATGTGAGCCTGGTGGTAAACAGCAGCAAGATCGCCGGAAAGCGCATAGAGCTGCCCAGGATGAACAATACCAAGACCCTTGAATTTGTGGCCAGAGAGTTTAATGATATGGCCAGGGATGAAGCGGCTCCCGTATATTCCTATACCGAACTGCAGGCGGAAAAAGGCAGCAAGATCAATAAAGTATATGCCGAGTCTGTAGAGTCTGAGTTCATCAAGGATTATATCGATCTGTTTAATGCTGCGGGAATAAACCTTAAAGGCATTTATTCAAGCGAAGGCACGATGATAAAGATGCTCGAACAGACGGCAGCCAAAAGACACAAGACCTTTGTGGTCCAGGTGGCGGACGATAATATGCTGACCAATGTTTTGTGGGTTGACGGGAACTTCTGCTATTATTCGAGCCAGCGCTGTTTTTCCGAACCCGGAACGGAAGAATACTTTGAAGAATGTGTAAGGACTCTTTCACAGCTGACCCAGTTCATGAAGGCAAATCAGATGGATACACCTATAGAAAACATCTATGTTGCCGGCGTTAAGGGGATCGATATGGACAGCTACAGAACGCTGACCGGCGGCTCACGCATCGAAGCAAAAGTAGACTGGTTCGACTGCGGACTGGGAACAAAGGTTAACAGACGCTTTGATCTTACCACTGTCCTTCCTGCTCTTGGCGGACTTTTGGGACAGGTTAAGAACAATAACATGCTCAGCAACTACAGCAGCAAGAAGTCGGAAAAGAAGGTGGATGACTTCTGGAGAAAGAGCATACTGCTTATTTCGGTGGTAGCTGTGCTGATGATAGGCCTCACGGTATGGGCAGTGCTTAACGAAAAGAAAACAGCCGATGAGCTGGATACTTTAAAGCAGTATAACGAGAATCCCGCTACGCTGATGCAGCTGGGTGTTTACGATGCTGCCGTTGCCGGTATCACGGAAGGCAGTGACAGATATTACAGTTATACTAATATTATAAATGCGGTAGAGTCTTATCCCATCTTTAATGCAAAGATAATCGAGCCACTGGAGCGCTGCGCAATGGGATATGCGGAACTGGAGATCACCAGTTTTGACGCCGTAGCCGGCTCCCTGAGCTTTACGGCCAATTCCGAAAGGGTTCAGGATATCAATAAATTCATAGCCAGGATCCAGGAAGAAGATACTTTCAGTTCGGTTTCCTATTCGGGTTACAGCTTAAACGGCAGAGATAATACCTGGAATATACATGTGACCTGCATACTTGCAGAGAGCGCAGGAAGGTAGGTGGAATATGCAGACTCAGATGACAGAAAGAGATAAAAGACTTATAGTGATACTCTCCATCATCGTGCTGGTGGTGGGCTTTGGCTGGTGGGGCATACGCCCGGCACTCAAAAACGATAAGAAAATGAAGGCGGAAGTGGAGAAGCAGCAGGAGCTGATGATAATAAATGATGCCAAGCTCTCAAAGCTGTTCATGTATGAATCCGAAGCTGAATCTTATGAGGAGCTTATCGCGGAAGAAAGAGAGCATTATTTTCCCATGATGAGTTCCAGCGAGATTGACCGTTACTTTACCAATATGATACTGGACAGAGGGCTTTCGGCATATGATCTGAGCATAAGGGTGGGCAGCAAGCCTGCTCCCGTGGAACCCTATAAGTATTCGGCGATGGCAGAACTTATAGCTCAGGAGACGGCAGAGGCTTCCCAGAAATCAAGCAGTTCCAAGAAAAGCGATGAGGAAGAGGATCCGTTTGATTATGAAAGCTCACATTCATATAATTCGGAGATCTACGCCGTGGATCTTTCCATGCGTCTGGCCGGAGATATGGAGGATCTGAAGGGCTTTATAGAAGATCTTTCCAAATCGGATAAACTGCTGCTGGTAAGAAATTGTGTATGGTCGGAGCAGGTATCCATGGTCAATGATTATTCGGATTATGACAGCGAGACCGGGGAAGGCGGAGAGTTTGAGCCGCTGATGATAACCACGACTGTGATCAATATGAATGTTACCATGTATATGTGCGACCAGAGCGAAGCAGCAGAAGATACAGAAGAAGCAGCAGAAGAATAAAAATGAACGGATATCTGAAGCGAAAGCATGCAGGAGTATAATCCGAAGCGAAAGCATGCAGGAGTGTCATCCTGAGCGAAGCGGAGGATCTTATAAAAGGAGCCCAATATGGAAGTCAAGAGAAACAATGCCATACGTATAGGTGATGTGTTAAAGGAATTCGGCTATGTTACGGATGATCAGATAGGACAGGCTATAGCCTACCAGAAGGAGAACAAGGGCGTTCTGATGGGCGGCGCGCTGATAGCGCTGGGCTTCATCAATGAAAGACAGATGCTCGATGCTCTGGGCCGCAGACTGGATCATGAAGTGGTCAACATCGGCGATCTGCATGTGGATATCAAGGCTGTAGAGCGCATACCAAAGGCTCTGGCAGAAAAGTACTGCATGATGCCCTATGCGGAAGATGAGCAGTCGCTGTATATTGTAGTTAACGATCCTCTTAACTTTTACGGAATAGAGGATGTGCGTCAGATAACCGGCGCGCAGCTGGTCATCAAGCTCTGTGAGAAGGCGCAGCTGGAAAACGCCATTCAGTATTACTATTCTGAAGTAAGCGCCAGAAAGGCGGCTGATAAGGCAGCAAAGAACTCCAACTTCGTGGAGCAGATCGTAGAGGTGAATGTGGAGGATGGCGATGACGACACCCCCATCATAAACCTTCTTAATTCGCTGATCATAAGGGCATATAACTCAAATGTATCCGATATCCATATCGAACCTTTCGAAAGCCATACCTCGGTGCGCATGCGTCTGGACGGCGTTATAACCGATATCATGCAGCTTCAGAAAAATATACATAACTCACTGATAGCGCGTATCAAGATATTGGGCGACCTGGATATCGCAGAGCGCCGTGTGCCTCAGGACGGACATTTCCGTACCAGCATTGAAGGAACGAACTTAAATGTCCGTGTTTCCGTTATACCTACCGTGTTTGGTGAGAAGGCCGTGCTGCGACTTCTGGCTTCAGCTGCCACGATTGACAATTCGGGAACCTTTGGCATGCAGCAGAAGTATTATGATCTGGTATCAAGGATGCTGGATTCGCCCAACGGTATCATATATGTAACAGGACCCACGGGTTCCGGTAAGTCTACGACCCTTTATATGATACTGGAGGCTTTGTCTAAGAGATCGGTGAACATCTCCACAATAGAGGATCCCGTGGAGAAAAACGTGCCCAAGCTTAATCAGATGCAGGTTAACAATGTGGCGGGCCTGACCTTTGAAGTGGGACTTAGAGCTCTCTTGCGTCAGGACCCCGATATCATAATGGTTGGTGAGACACGTGATAATGAAACCGCTGCTATATCGGTACGTGCGGCTATCACAGGTCACCTGGTGCTTTCGACCCTGCATACCAATGACGCTTCATCTACCGTAGTCAGACTGGTGGATATGGGAATAGAGCCCTTCATGCTGGCGAACTCTCTGGTGGGAGTTATTGCCCAGCGTCTTGTGCGTAAGGTTTGTCCATTCTGTTCCACAGTTGGTCCCATGACCGACAGGGAAGCTGATATAGCCGGCAGAATGCTGCCGCAGGTGCGACATGCTGTGGGCTGCGCTCAGTGCAACAATACAGGCTATAAGGGGCGTATCTCCATACATGAGATCCTTCCCGTGGATAAGCAGGTGCGCGCGATGATATCGGCTAATGCAACGGCTGAGCAGATCAAGGATTACGCGCGCCACACTCTGGGCATGCTTACCTTAAAGGAAAGCGCTATGGAGCTGGTGGAGCAGGGCCTTACCACCGTGGAAGAGCTGGTGAAGGTGGCTTATTACGA
>CAMOEK010000111.1:0-8441 GCA_946612125.1 uncultured Lachnospiraceae bacterium
GCGGGACAGTATAGCGCTGAGTATACTTTCTTTACCGATCGTGACAGCTTCATTGAATTTGCTAAGGAGAATGTCTGTGCTGCAAGAGATGCTGCAAGGCTTGCGGATGATGTGGGCTTCGGCAGCTACGGCGGAGATGCCGTGATAGAAATGCACTATTATATGAGCAGGCAGACAGCAGGCAGCGATCCGCTTGTTTCAATATGGGTATTCCTGATCATCCTGTTTTTGCTTGTACTCACGGTATTCCTTTCCGGCCTGAATAAGAAAGAAGATTATGACGAGCGTCAGCGGCTGGAGAGAGGGAAGGCATACGGCCTGGGATTTTTCACGATCATGGGCAGCATTTTCCTGGCTATTGCGATAGACTTGCTGGAATTGCTGCCGGTGCAGGGCTACGTACTGTGTGCAGCTTCTATATTCCCGGGACTTATGGTGTTCCTGGCATACAGCATCTGGCGTGAGGCGTATTTCTCTCTTAAGGATAAAACGGGTGCTTTGCTGGGAATGTTCGGTATCATAGGAGCCGTCAATCTGATAATAGCTGTTGCTTCGATCTGTGACGGCAGTATGATCGTAAACGGCAGGCTCGGATTAAATGTGCTCAATGCAGTATGTGCCGTCATGTTCATCGAAGTCTTTGTTGTGGTGCTGCTGAAAAAGATAAGCACGTCAAAAGAGACGGATGAGGAAGATGAAGACTGAAGGAGGCGGCTATGAAAAATCTGAGATTGAAAGCCGCAAGAGCGGGACTGGATATGTCGCAGCAGGATCTGGCCGATAAGGTAGGGGTTTCAAGGCAGACTATAAATGCGATAGAAAAAGGTGATTACAACCCGACAATAAATCTTTGCAGGGCCATCTGCAAGGCGCTCGGAAAGACTCTGGATGAGCTGTTCTGGGAGGAATGAGAGAAAAAAACCACGAGGTCCGTCCAAGTCACAAGAAGGGACCCGCATCGCTGGAGGTACCTGATGCCGCTTAAAAGTCGGAAAATGTTCACCGGCCCATTGCGGGATTTCGATATTCCAGCTTTGTTCAGAGCAGTAGAGCGGCCGGCTGATCAGGTCGGTGGCTCTGATGCTCTTTTTCTTTGCCAGTGGATGGGAACAAGGTAAATGGCGGTCGCGGATGACCGCCTTTTTTTATTGACAGTTTAATGAAGTTAGTATATACTAATCAACGGTAGAGGTATATAACCAATAATACAGGAGGAATAACAGAATGGATAAGGTATATGTGATCTTTTGGACACAGGGAGGAAATACCGGTCAGATGGCACAGGCAGTTGGCGAGGGCGTGACTTCGGAAGGAAAAGAAGTGGTATATCTGCAGCCCGGAGAGGCCAAAGTGGATGAGCTTAAGAATGTGGCCGGCTTTGCGATGGGATGTCCCGCGATGGGAGATGAAGTGCTGGAAGAGAGCGAGATGGAGCCGTTTGTGGCAGAAGTAGAAACTATCGTAAAAGGAAAGACGGTAGCGCTTTTCGGTTCCTATGGATGGGGTGACGGACAGTGGATGAGGGACTGGACGCAGCGTATGAAGAATGCCGGAGCCACGGTTGTCGGCGGAGAAGGCGTGATCGCACATGAGGCGCCGGATGCAGATGCAGTTCTTGCTTGTAATGAACTGGGAAAGAGTCTTGCGCGTCTTTAAAGATCTGCTGGCATCAGAAAAGAATTTGTAAAAAAGGAGCTTGACAATCAGCTCCTTTTTTTGTATAACATCGTTAGCTAATGATGTTAGCATACGATGTTAGCGAACAACACGGGGAAGAAAGGAGCATAAGAAGTGCCAAGAGATAAAACTGTCAGTCATATAAAGATAATGGCGGCAGCCAAAGCAGAGTTTCTGGAAATGGGATTCGAAAAGGCGTCGATGCGCAGCATCGGCGAGCGGGCGCAGATGACTGCAGCAGCCATTTACCGGCATTGCAGGGACAAAGAGGATCTCTTTTACCAGCTGGTCTCACCTGCGGAAGAGAAGCTTATGGCCTGGGCCCGGGCGCATACGCAGCGGTATGAGGAACCTGTAAAGAAGCAGAAAAAGATGGTCTGGCAGGATTCATTTATCGACATGATGCGCGAGGTGATCTATCCGGATATGGAAGACTATCACCTGCTTATCGCTAAGTCGAAAGGCAGCAAATATGAGAACTATCTTCATGATATGACGGAGATGGCGCAGGAAAAGTTCCTGGTATATCTGGATGAGCTGAGAGCTTCAGGTATAAAGGCGCCTGAGATAACAGCGAAGCAGCTGCATCTTTTGCTTACGGCATATCTTACGGCTCTGTTTGAACCTGTGGTCCACAATTATCCGCGTGAGGAGGCGAACGAAGCTTTGGAAACACTGGAGAAATTCTTCCTGCCGGGATGGAAAAAGCTGATGGGCGTCTGAACGGACTTAAAAATTTTATATTGTAAATACATACTCACCGTCTGGTTCCTTTAAGGGATCAGGCGGTGAGGCCGTTTTAGGGGTAAGCAAACAAATGGGGGAGAATGTTAACGGAATATGACGGCCGGATCGGACAGACCCGTGAGCGTTATAAAAAGAAAGAGGAGAAAGGAAGGACTATGAACGAAGAAGCATCAAAAGAAGAAAAGAAGTGGTTTGGGACGCTTTTGTCTTATGCAAAAGGCAGTGGCGGACGACTGGGAGTATCGGTGGTCTTATCGATGATCAGTCTGCTGGCGGGGCTGATCCCCTACTATTGTGTATACCGCATACTGGACAGGTATATCGCAGAGGATTTGGACAGATCCTATATCCTGCAGTTCTGTCTGATCGCGCTATGCGCATATCTGGTAAAGGTGATATGTTTCGGCTTATCTACCGGCATATCCCATTATGTGGCTTTTAATGTATTGGAGGGCCTGCGCCTTAAGGTAGCGGATGTATTTCTTAAAGCACCGCTCGGAGAAGTGTATGCGCATTCGATAGGCGAGATAAAGAGCGTGATCGTGGATAAGATCGAAGATATAGAGCCACCGCTTGCGCACGTGGTCCCGGAGGGCGCCGGACACATAGTGCTCCCGCTCGTGTGTTTTGCGGCACTGGCTATGGTAGATATCCGTGTGGCGCTTGCAGCGCTTCTGGCGTTTCCTCTGGGCCTGGTTTTCATGATACTGACATTTGTGATCAGTGGTAAGAACATGACTAAGTATCAGGAAGCAAATGCGCATATGAGCAGCGTGATCGTAGAGTATGTAGAAGGCATTGAGGTGATCAAAGCCTTCGGCAGGGCAGGCGTGAGCTATGAGAAATTTGCCGGCTCGATCTGTGATTACAGGGATTTTGTGATCGATTGGCTAAAAACAACCTGGGTCACGATGAAGATGGCATTTGCCTTTATGCCGGCTACCCTGCTGGGCGTGGTACCCGTAAGTATCCTGCTGGTCAACAAAGGCAGTATGACTGTATCGGAAATGGCCCTGTCAGTCATGCTGGCAATGTCAATGGTCATCAGTATGGCAAAGATCGAGGTCTTCTCCAACGGACTGCGGCAGATGCAGTATACGGTATTGGAGATACAGAAGTTTTTGAATATCAGTAGTCTGCCTGAACCGGAAAAAGAAAGACGGCCGGATAATTATGGCATTGAGCTTAAGGATGTACATTTTACTTATGACGAATCACAGGGCGAGGTGCTTCACGGAATAGATCTTACAATGAAAGAGGGAAGCTTTACGGCGCTGGTTGGCCCCAGCGGCGGCGGAAAGTCAACAGTGGCCAAACTGATCGCAAGGTTCTGGGATGTGAGCAGCGGAAGCATAAAGATCGGCGGTATTGACATAAAGGATATGAAGGTAACTACGCTGGCGGATATCGTAAGTTTTGTGACTCAGGATAATTTCCTTTTCTCCAGATCGCTTATGGAAAACATCCGCCTGGGTAATCCGAAAGCTACGGATGAAGAAGTGATAGCGGCTGCTAAAGCGGCATGCTGTGATGAGTTTATAAGAAAGCTTCCCGACGGATATGATACATCTGCAGGTGAAGCCGGGAAACGTCTGTCGGGAGGTGAGCGGCAGAGGATAGCGATCGCAAGGATGATGCTTAAGGACGCGCCTATCGTTATCCTGGATGAAGCAACGGCATTTACCGATCCGGAAAATGAAACGAAACTTCAGGAATCGATAGCCAACCTGACAAAGGGTAAGACTCTGCTGGTTATAGCGCACCGTTTATCTACTATCAAGAGCGCGGACCGCATCGTTGTATTAAACGGCGGACAGATCGAGGCGGTGGGAAGTCAGGAAGAACTGATGAGTTCATCGCCGCTGTATCAGAGAATGTGGCAGGCGCATATCGGCGCTAAAAACTGGGCAGCCGGAAACTGAAGGGAGGCATAGAGATGTTTAAAACGATAAAAAGGATCATAGACTGGTGCGGAGAGTTTAAGGGCAGTCTGTTTGCGGGATTTGTATTTTCTTTCTTTTCATCATGGGCGATAGCGGCTCCGGTAGGATACGCCGGCTATGTGATAAGCCGTATCATCGTCGATCTTAAGAGCGGTAACGGAGTGGAGAAGGGACTGGCGCTTAAGAGCTTCCTGCTCATAACACTCATGGTATTGGCACGGTTTTTATTTGACTATCTTAAAGCGCGTTTTCATGAAAAGATAGGTTATGAGCTGGTGGCAAGAGACCGCTTAAAGATCGGCGAAGCGCTAAAGCGTGTATCACTTGGTTATTTCCAGACTAATGATACCGGGGCCATACTTAATGCTATCACAACAGGTCTGGCAACATTGGAAAACATGGGGATCCGTATGGTAGACGGTTTTGTGGGCGGTTATCTTAATTTCCTGTGCATACTTCTGTTTCTGCTGATCGCGGTTCCGGAATGCGCGATGATCGCCATAGCAGGTGTGGCGCTTTCCTTTGTCTTTCTTTGCATGATCTCTAAACACAGCGCGGCAAATACGAAGGTACTGAATGCGGAGAATGAAAAACTCACAAGAGCGGCTCTTGAATACACCAGAGGTTTGCCGGTAGTTAAGTCCTTTGGCATGGAAGGCGCTTCGGTCAGGGATTTCACACAGGCCTGCGCAAGTGCAAAGAAGATAGCGCTCAAGATCGAATGGGGATTTATCCCGTATAACTGTCTCCATATTTTTGCTCTGAAAGCTGCAAGCGTATGGATGATCATCTCTGTTATGTATGCGGCGCTTAACGGAAGGCTGGAACTGTTTATGGTGCTGGTGGTTGCCTTTTTGTCTATGTCGATCTTTAATTCGGTGGAACCGATAGCTGACAGCGCGCATGTTTTATCGGTGATCAATAATGCCTTTGATAAGATGGAGATGTTTTCCGATAGCAATCTTCTGGATGCGGATGGGGAAGATATCAAACCACAGAACTATGATATCGCATTCAGGGATGTGGAGTTCTCGTATTCGGATGCGGTATCAACGGAAAACAGAAAGGTATTGAAAGATGTTACTTTTGATATTCCGCAGGGATCGACCACAGCGATAGTAGGTCCTTCCGGAAGCGGCAAGACAACGATCTGTAATCTGATCGCCAGATTTTATGATGTATCGAAAGGGCAGATCACTCTTGGCGGAGTGGATGTGAGGAAATACAGCTTAGACAGCCTGCTTTCGAATATCTCCATGGTGTTCCAGAATGTATATCTGTTTAATGATACTATCCGCGCAAATATCTGCTTTGGCAGGGAGAATGTTTCCGAAGAAGAAATGATCGACGCGGCAAAGAAAGCGCGCTGTCACGATTTTATAATGGAACTGCCCGATGGTTACGATACGGTGATCGGTGAAGGCGGCGGAACACTCTCCGGCGGACAGAAACAGAGGATATCCATTGCAAGAGCGATTCTTAAGGATTCGCCTATCATTATACTGGATGAATCAACGGCGAGCATCGATCCTGAAAATGAGCATCTGATCCAGGGAGCGATATCGGAGCTGTCCAAAGGTAAGACCGTGATCATCATAGCGCATCGTCTGGCCACGATAGAAGCAGCCGACCAGATCCTTGTGATCGATAACGGAAGTGTTGCAGAAAAGGGAAGACACGGGGAACTGGTTCGTCTGGGCGGTAAGTATGCTGAATTTGTTAAGATAAGACAGGCAGCGGAAAACTGGCAGATCGCAGGATAGTGCATATCCTTTAAAATACCATATTTTAATAAAAGCCCGGGGGATAGCTCACCGGGCTTTTTCTATAATGTACGCGGCAGCAGGAAAAAAATATAAATTATTGCTTGACAGACTGTATATAACTGTATATACTGTGCATATAAACGGCCGGGGAGGTCACCGGATCTTTACATAAGGGTTTTGAAAGGAGTGGATGGTTATGGCGCTGTTTGAATGCAGGAGCCTTACAAAAAAGATAGGAACATACAGGCTCGCCGATATAGACTTTGATCTGGAGGGTGGAACGATCCTGGGGCTTATAGGTATAAACGGATGCGGAAAAACTACATTACTGCGGACGATACTTGGAAGTTATCGTATCGATACAGATGAGGAGAATACAGGGGAGCTGATATTAAACGGACATCACTGCCTTAGGGATCAGAAACAATACAGAAATGACATTGCATATGTTCTGCAGGAATGTCCTTTTAACGAAAACATGCATGCCGGTGAAGTGGGAGAAAGATACGGATACTATTACCGCGATTTTAACAAAAGCCGCTACTTTGCTTTGCTTGGCGAATATGGCATTCATCCAAAAAAGGGCTTAAGCGAGCTTTCAAAAGGACAGGTCATGAAAATGCAGCTGGCTTTTGCGCAGAGTTATCAGGCCTCACTTTATATCTTTGATGAGCCGGCGGGTAATCTGGATGTTCACTTCAGGGATGAATTCTATGAACTGCTTAGAAAACTGGTATCTGATGAGAAGCATGCGGTGATCATATCAAGTCATCTTGTGAGTGAACTGGAACATATTGCTGATGAACTGCTCTGGATGGGGCGTGAAAAGGAGAGGGGCTTTGTGAGATTTAAGGGCAGCATAGATGATCTTAAGAATGATTACCGCCTGCTTTCGGCGGATAAGGATGAAGAAAAAGACATTCCCGAGGATATGATCGCCGGTAAAAGGATCAGAGCATCACATTGTGAATACCTGCTGTGTAAAAAGGATGTGGAATTTGATAATGCGCTTCCGGAAGACATGGTTAAGAAGCTTGTTTTCCCTGAGCTGCAAGAGATCATGTATTACGTTGAAAAGGAGGAGGCATGATGAAAGATTATTTCAGACAGGAGAGCATAGCGTTTCGTTATATGCCGCTTCTCTATCTTGCGAGGATCTTATTTGCGGCACTTATGCTGATATCAGGTAACATCCAGTGGTGTGTCATGCTCCTGGGTATCATGTTTTCGCTGGGGCTTAATTATTCTACAGAAGAGGAATATCTGCTCCCGCTGACGGATGAGGAATATAAGAAAAGAAGGCTTTGCAGGGTTTTGATGATATGGCTGCGATATCTTATACTGGGGATCGGAGGATATATCATGATGTATGTTTTATCAAGCTTTGACAATATCCGCAGGATAATAAGCATAAGACCTGCTTTTGCTATAGTATTCTTTGTTTTTCAGATGCTTCTGGTATTTGAAGTTCTTTTGGAAGGAGTGACAGGTAAGGGGATCAGGCTTAGTATTTTGGAAACAGTACTAAGACATATACACATGATCATATTCTTTGCATATGGGATATCATATGTGCGTGGCAGCGATACAGGCCTGATCTTTGCCGGGAATGAAATACTGCATATAGTGATAATGTCTGCAGCGATCATTTTGATTATCTTTAACTGTATTAAAATGCTGCACACATGGAAAGTTGAAGATTATGCTCCGGAGAGTGAAAAATTGTTTGCAGGGGGAAAGAAGGCATGAATATAAATGTTCAGACAAAAAGCGGTCTGCCTATCTATGAACAGATAGAGAGACAGATAAAAGAAATGATCGTTTCGGGAAAGCTTAAAGAAGGAGAAATGCTTCCGTCTATAAGGGCGCTGGCTGCAGATTCGAAGATAAGTGTGATCACTGTAAAGCGCGCCTATGAGGATCTGGAAAAGGAAGGGATGATCTATTCCGTTCAGGGGAAAGGCTTTTACGTCGATAACCCTGACCTGCAATACATGCAGGAAAAAAAGACGCTGGGGCTGGAAGAGAAATTAAGCAGCTGGGTAGAGGAAGCAAAAGCTTCCGGCATGAGCAGGCAGGAAGCGCTGGATATGCTTGGTATACTTTGGGAATGATCGTGCGGAAAGGAACGGAATATGATCGAAGCAAAGAATCTGAAATTTAAATACGGATCATCCGGGGCAGATAAGTTTGAGATAAAGGATGTGTCCATTAAACCTGAGCAGGGCTATATCAGCTGCCTGCTGGGAAGGAACGGCTCCGGAAAGACCACTTTGCTTAAGCTCCTGTACGGAGTTTTAAAGAGCAG
>CAMOEK010000112.1:0-8432 GCA_946612125.1 uncultured Lachnospiraceae bacterium
GAATTTGTTTTAAAGGATATGGTAGAAAAAAAAGGAATACAGGATCAGTTTGAGATAGCTTCTGCCGCCACCTCTACCGAAGAGATATGGGCCGGCGTGGGCAACCCGATCTATCCGCCGGCGCAGAAGGTGCTTAAGGAGCACGGGATAGGAAAAACACCCTATACAAACTTCAGCAATAAACGTGCCAGACAGGTTACCCGGGCAGATTATGCGCATTACGATCTGCTGTTGTGCGCCGATTCCGCAAATATACGAAATACGCAGCGCATCACAGGGCCGGATACAGAAGGCAAGATAAAACTGTTGCTGGATTATACCGACCGGCCGGGAAGGAGCATTGCCGATCCCTGGTACACCGGCCGTTTCGATGAAACCTATCGCGATGTTATCGAAGGCTGCAGCGCATTACTTGAAACACTTGAGGCAGAAGGCGCTATCTACTGACACGCTCCTTCTGCCCCTTAGATTCAGCTCGCGCACCATTTCAGGCGGGCATGATACTCTGTCCTGTCACTCCGAATACTCGGTGTAGCGTTCTATCATCTCGCTCTCACTTATTACCGTTACCCTTCCGTTTTCGTACTCTGCCGTTATCCAGTCATAGATCTTCTGAACCAGCTCGTGTTTCTTGGGGAGCTCCGGTTCACCGCGTTTAGCCCTGTATTCATTTACCCAGTAGGCAACGCCTGCCAGACCGGAGGCATTATTGATCGAAACCTTCGGCGGTCTCGCCAGTATGGCTTCCGTATCAAAGATATTATATATCTCGGGATCCTTCATCATGCCGTCTGCATGAATGCCCGCGCGCGTCATATTAAAACTGTCTCCCACAAAAGGGGTCATCGGAGGTATATCATAACCCGTTTCGTATCTGATATAGTCCGCTATCTCGGTGATCACCTTTGTGTTCATGCCGTTCAGATGCCCTCTTAATGAAGCATATTCAAATACCATTGCTTCCAGCGGCACATTTCCCGTACGCTCTCCTATTCCGAGAAGCGAACAGTTGACGGCGCCGGCGCCGTACATCCACGCCGTGGTCGCATTAACGACTCCTTTATAAAAATCATTGTGCCCATGCCACTCTATCATTTCCGAAGGCACATCCGAGTAATGCTGCAGTCCATATATTATTCCAGACACGCTTCTGGGAAGCGCCGCTCCGGGATAAGGCACGCCGTATCCCATCGTATCGCATGCGCGTATCTTGACAGGAACATTGCTCTCACGTGAAAGATCCATAAGCGCATTCGCAAAAGGCACTACAAAACCGTAAAAGTCGGCTCTGGTAATATCTTCAAAATGGCATCTGGGGCGCAATCCCGCTTCAATACAATCCTTTACGATACCAAGGTATTTATCCAGCGCCTGTTTCCTGGTAAGCCCCATTTTGTGAAAGATATGATAATCCGAGCAGCTTACCAGTATTCCCGTTTCTTTTATACCTATGGATCTTACCAGCTCAAAATCCTGTTTGTTTGCGCGTATCCAGGTAGTAATCTCCGGGAAATCGTAACCAAGCTCCATGCACTTTTCCAGGGCCTTGCGATCTTTTTCCGAATATGCAAAGAATTCCGTCTGGCGTATCATGCCGTTGGGGCCGCCCAGCTTATGCAGCAGTTTATATATATGCACCATCTGATCTGTAGTATAAGGTGTTCTTGACTGCTGCCCGTCACGGAAAGTAGTGTCCGTTATAAATATATCTTCCGGCATATTCTCCGGTACGCGTCTGTAGTTAAATGCTATCTTGGGAGTTTCGGTATAAGGAAACATCTCCCTGAACAATTCGGGTTCAGCTGTATCCTGAAGCTGATAGATATATGGATCCTGCTCCAGCTTATATGTTTTGTTGCTTAAGATTATATCCCGCATGATGTTTCCTCCCGCGATTTTCTTCCGTTTTTTTATTTACAATTTTTATCATATATACTATTATTTGTAAAATAAATAATATAAATAATAATAATTCGTTTTTCGAATAATAGAAAAAAGGGGAAAGATCTATGGATATCGAATCGATAAAAACCTTTACCGTTCTGGCTCATAACAGGAGTTTCACCAGGACTGCAGATCAGCTGTTTGTAGCCCAATCCACGGTCACAAACCGTATCAATGAACTCGAAAAAGAGCTGGGCTTTCTTTTATTCAAAAGAACCAACAGAAGCGTAGACCTCACCCCCGAAGGAGAACGGTTCAAGATCTATGCCGAAAAAGTGATAGAGCTTACCGATACTTCTCTTGCAGAAATATCTTCCGTACAGAAATATGATAATTATCTTCGCATAGGCTGCGCAGACTCCATATACGAAGGCCATCTCGCGCCGCTCATCTTAAAACACCGCAAAACCCATCCCAAGGATTATCTCAAGATATCCATAGGTTTTACGGATCATCTGCTGGAACAGATACAGAAAGATATGCTCGATGTGGTATTCACCTATCTCCCACTGCACAAGAACTCCCTGCACTGCAAACAGTACAAGCAGGATACGCTTGTTCTGGTCACAGATATCAAAAACGAAAAATACAAAAAAGGGATCACTGTTGAAAAACTGCTGGAAGAAAAGTATCTGATGTGCAATTTCGCTCTTCAGGATGTAGGGCAGTACATCCGTAAACTCTTCCCCAAATATCATCAGTTTGAACTTGAGATAGACGACTGCATGAAGATCGTTCCTTATCTTCTGCACCAGGATAATTATACCTTTCTTCCCAAGGATATGGCTGAACCCTATATCAAAGAAAAACGTTTAAGACGCGTTCCGCTGAAAGACTTTAATACGCCTGTGATAAACAGCTATATCATATATAAAAAGCCTCTTGAAAAAATATGCGCGGATATCTTTAAGGTATAAGGAGCGTTTTATAAGCCCAATGCTGCCTTATACAGAACATCCAGATCAACATCTCCGTTGATGCCGTCTATCCTTCCCGTGCAGCCATGCTGCCACATGAAGTAAGAACCGCCATAATTGGTTGAGGACACATAGTGAGCCAGCCATAAAGGATGTTTGGCAGCGCTTGGCCATATAGTCTCCAGATAGTACTTGCTGTTATACAGACACGCCTTGTATCCTCTGGCATTTATCTCATCTACGAATACATCCAGATTATTATTCAGATCAGCAATGTTCATCCCGTAGTTTTCGAAATGTACAAAGTCCTCCCAGTCGTACGCAATAGGAAAGTCGAGCTCCACACCGTTTAACACACTCATCAGATAATCAACACTGGCTTTAACTTCCTGCGCATTGCTCTCTTCCGCATGCCAGTATATGCCTACCATAAGTCCTGCAGCTTTGGCTCCCGCAATGTTTGCCGCATAGTATCTGTCGGTATACAGCTCTCCGTCATCAAGACCGCCTATCCTCATATAAACGAATTCGCAGCCGGCTGCCTTGACCTTCTCAAAATCCACATCCTCCTGCCATCTTGAAATATCTATACCCACGCAGGTCTGATCATTCTTATAATTGTTCACAAAATCAGAGAACTCCTCTTTCTTTCCTCCGCCTGCGCCGCCTCCAGGCAGCTCTGCAGCCACGCCCACATTCATTTTCTGCGTCGTTGTATGACCTGCATCATCACGCAGTGTTATCTGCAGCGGATAGGTACCTACCACAGCGGTATTCACTTCACCGGAAACCTCAAGGTCCACATGCCTGTCCACATCATCCGCATAACCCATGTACTTGTGTATGTCAAATGTATCACCCAGTTTTATGGTAGGCGATCCGTTATATACCAGGAAGAAAGGCGCCTTAGTATCAGGTATATCCGGATTCTCCGGCGCTGCAGGTTCCGCTTTCTCTTCAGGCGCTTCATTTTCCGATACCGGTTTTACCTCACCCTCTGCCGGCGCATCAGCTTCATTTTCCGACACTTCGGAAGCTTCATTTTCCGACACAGCCTCATTCGCAGATACGGCCTCATCCACAGATACACTGTCTTCGGAAACAGCAACGGCTGCAATATCTTCGCTTACGCCCATAATGCCGATAGGCGCCGTATCTTCTATGCTTATGACGCGTGTCACATCAGTGCTCACAGCAGGCGTATCACTGCCGTCATCTTTATCACCGGCAGGAAATATAAGCCCCAGCACTGCAAAAGCCAGTACCAGCACCACAGTTACCGCCAGCCCCGATATAATTATTATCTTAACTATTTTCATGTCCCGTTTTCTTTTCCACTATCTCCTGATAAAGATCCAGACCAAAACTGGTAAGCTCCGGCTCGTGAGGTATCATATGAAAGGTTCGTCTTCCGTCCTTCATACGTTCTGCCGAAAGAAAATCCACTCCCGCATCCGGTCTGTCTTTGGTTTCTTCATGCACGCGTCTTGCAAAGGAAAGCAGATGCGTGACCGTAAGTATCTTAACGCCGGCTTCCTTCATCGCGC
This sequence comes from uncultured Lachnospiraceae bacterium, assembly GCA_946612125.1. GTDB lineage: Bacteria > Bacillota > Clostridia > Lachnospirales > Lachnospiraceae > NK4A136. Next base: position 4,409 of record CAMOEK010000112.1, read on the forward strand.
GTATTATATCATACGCAATGAGTGAGCCTTCCTTTTCCGTGGTGGTCGCAAAGGATTCATTCAAAAGCAGGAGCGAACCATCACCTATATGCTCAACTATGCCGTTCATGCGCTTCAGCTCTTCATCCAGCCTGCCGCTGTTCATCGCGCTGTCCTCCCTGCGCGTAAAATGCACGAATATCCTTGGAAAGATGCCGCTCTCAAAAGAACGCGCCGCCACCATAAGTCCGCACTGCATCATCACCTGAGCTATGCCTATACTGCGAAGGAAGGTTGACTTTCCTCCCTGATTTGCGCCGGTAACTATAAGCAGATCTTTCTTCTTAAGACTGCAGCTGTTGCCGACCACATCGATCCTCTGCTCCATGCCCATAACCACTTCCCGCAGATCATCAAACTTCAGATCTCTTCTGTCACATACTTCCGGAAAACACCAGGGCATGTGAAAACGCTCTATCTGCGCCTTAAGCTTAACCGCAGCCAGATAAAAAGCCGCCTGAAATTTAAGCTGTCCGAAGAAAGTCTGGAAGTCATCCACCAGACTCTTAAGCCTGTCTGTAAGATAGCTTACTATACCATATTCCAGCTGCTGTATCTGCTCGCCTATCCTTATATCCTTAACCGTCGAGAAGGAATCGGGTATACGCGAATTTTTAAACTCCTGTATCTTATCCATGGCACTGCCCGGTTTATAAAACTTAGTGCTCACCGAAGATACTTCCTCAAGTTTGAGCGAACTGAATTTGAGTCCGTCCTCCAGTCCGCATTCCAGCACTATACGGGGTTTTACCACACGGTTTTTAGCCGCATCCTCATCATCGCTGCCCTCCGTATAGAACGATATATCCTCCAGCACCTTTCTCACAAACTTCTCGCGCTCTTTGGTAAATTCTTTATAAAAGCTTTCACGAAAAGCCGTAAGCCCTTTTGAAACAAGTCCCTGCGTTTCCTCCAGCAGTCTTCTTATCTCCGCCAGTGAATCACAGAAAAGATGCAGTACTTTAATATCAGAAACAAGCCTTATCACAGGATTGCTCTGCTGCATCTTTTCTCCGGGGCCTCTGCCCAGTTCGCCCCACTTCTGCACAACGTAACTGCCTATGCGGTAGAGTTCCCGTATCAGCTTTGGATGTTCCAGACAATCCGTCACCACCTGCTGTCTGTATATGATCTCCTCTTTTGTTTCCAAAGGAGTAAGCATCACTTTTCTCATCGTATCAACCAGGAACGGATCTTCCTTATCTACTTTCTTTACTTCCCCATTCTCATATATCAGATCCTTTGAGGATATCAGAAAAATGGTCTTCAGCCCCAGATCCTGTATGATGCTGGCGCTGTCATAATAGCTTTCCTCATTTACCCGTTCACGGTCTTCGTATAAAAGGCATACTTTCATAGGCGCTCCTTTAACTGCTCATAGGTCAGTCTGTATTTGTTTACCTGGTTTTCCGCGCAGGGTTTATCCTCTGCAGCGCCCCGCCTTATCTCAAATGTCTGTATTCCTTCATCATTCAGCATGGCGCGCATGCTGACTATGCCCTCATGTTCATCGGCCAGTTCCTTCAGATGCGTGACATAGATACCCATACAATCAAGTCCGATAAAATGCCCTAATACTTTTTTACCCATTATCGTAGCGTCATAGCTGGCGGCTGTCGTAAAGAGCTCGTTGATGATCACAAAGCTTCCCTTCTGTTCATCTTCCATCATGGGCGCCAGACGCACCAGCTCTTCCTTAAGCTTTCCGCGCCCGGTCTCTATGCTCTCCTCTACCGAAAAATGTGTCTGTATCCCGTGAAAGAATGGAACATTCGCCGAAAGCGCCGGCACATCCAGGCCTATCCTGCTAAAGTAGACCAGCTGCCCCAGGCTTCTGGCAAAGGTGGTTTTACCGCCCTGATTAGGCCCCGTCAGCACAAAGAAGCGGTCGCCGTCTTCGTAATAAAAATTGTTGGGGATCACTTTTCTTTTTTCATTGATGGCTGTAAGCGCCAGCGCCATATCATACAGCCCCTTTGCTTCCATGCGCTTATCATCGGAAGTTTCGGGCGTCGAAAAGTGATAGCCTTCGCTTTCCATATCACGCTGCAGTCCATAAAAAGACAGATAAAAGACTATCTCCTGTTCAAAGCGCTTAAGCACAGGCCTTTCATATTCACCGGCGTTTTCCGCTGTGAACTTCAATTCCTTAAAAAAGCCGGGGTTCTTTTTTTCCAGTATCTCAAGGCAGGCGTTCTCCAAAGCATTAACATAGGGATCTGCCCTGAACGGATTCTGAAGCCGCCCGTTTTTACTGCCGTCTTCCTTTCTGAGCATCTCTTCATAGGCGCCCTCTCCGTCGATCTCCCCAAGTGCTACGCTGATGCGGTCTTTATCGTAGGTGAGTACAAAACGGAGCTTTCGTATTTCGGCTATCAGTTTTCGCGTCTGCTCCTGCATCGCCAGATAACCGCCGCTTTCCAGTATATCTTTAAGTATGCTCGCAAACTCACGCATGCCGTCGGACGAAAGTTCAGCCTTTGAAAGATCCCTGTTAAGCGTTTCATAAGTGCTGCAGTATCTTTCCATCTCACGTATGCGCCATACAGCTCTCTGCATGGTGCCGCTTACCTTAGCACGCTCTGCGCGCATCTCACTGACAGCCGCCAGGTTCTGCGTATAAGCAAGCAGCGCGCTGTATACTTCTTCTTTTTTTATATCGGCGTACACTGCCCTTCTGTAGGCTTCAGCTTCCGGAGTATCCGGCAGGTACTTAAAAAACCTTTTTACCTCTTTTCCCCATTTGGCTGCCAGCTTATCCAGTATCTGCAGCAGGTTCAGATCCTGATAAAAAGCCTGAGTCTCAACCGGATCCAGTTCTTTTCCGTAATGATCCAGAATGCTGAATCCTTCGATTTCCGCTGTTCTTTCTTCTCCCATTTAACCCCACCGATCATCTTTTTAAAACAGGGGAGCAAACGCTCCCCTGCAACAACATATCACCTTATTCTGCCGGTCAATGATTGTTGGCCGTTGAAACTGCAGAAGACTGTGCAGCTATCATTATCAGCAATATTATCTCTTCTGCTATCACCACTGCCAGTGAGCTTCCCATCAATGTGGTCCCTATGCCGTTATTCTCCTTTAAGTACTCTTCAGCAACCAGCAGCGCAGCAAACATGGCTCTGTATTCCTTGCCCAGCGCCAGATTGCCAAAGCCCTTAAATTTCTTCAGCAGCTCTGAAGCTTCGCTTATCTCTGATGCTATCGTTTCCGCATCAAGATGTATATCTACAAGAGAGCCCAGCGCCGAAAGCTCCGTTGACTTACCGTACTTGATGCCTTTCTTCTTAAGCGCCTCAAAGATATCCAAGGCTTTTTTGCATTTTTCTTCATTATCCATTTTGCTGACGCTCAGCACCTGGCAAAGTCCCTGTACAGCATCCTTGTGAAGTGGGAACTTCTTCTTAAGGATATCATAACATGCTTCCATCTCATGTATCAGTGAGTTCACCTCATCGGGAAGCATAGCCATTACCGTGGCAAAGGGCACATCTTCCTGTCCGGTAAGAAGCGGATGTTCCTTGCCCATCTTCTTTATGATCTTCTTTGTCTTATCGATTATCTCATCTGCCTGGCCCACTTTATGCTGCTCAACTATGATCAGGGCAGACAGCACATAATAAGGAGAAGAAAAAATCTTGCCCTTCATGATCTGCTTATAGACGCCCATCACCTCATCGACATAATTCTCCGGATTATTGGAAACCGCCATTCTGGCCAGTATTGCCAGCTCCGTGGTGCCGCGCAGCTCAGAAAATATGCTCTGCTTCTTTTTTATGATCTCCTGACATTCCTTCATCCTGGCAGCATCTGCCTTGATACCGGCGCTGGTATAGACGCCTGCAGCCGCCAGACTCATCAATTCAAAACTCCATTTAAAATTCTGATGAATGGTGGCATAGTTTTCTGCCAGCAATTCACATTTCATCTTTAATGATTCTTTCATGATCAACTCCCTTTATCCTTCCTGCTGCCGTCAAGC
>CAMOEK010000113.1:0-8363 GCA_946612125.1 uncultured Lachnospiraceae bacterium
GTGCTGATCATGGCGGCGCGCACCTTTATAGGCATGGTGTGTTCCCTGACAGCGCAGTTTTTTTCCGCAAAAGCGGCGACCGGCTTTTCGGCCAGGGTCAAGTCCGCAGTTTTTTCCCATATACAGACTTTATCGCATACGGAGCTGGACCGTACCGGAGTATCCACTCTGATAACGCGCCTTACCAGTGATATCAATACGCTGCAGGGCGGAGTAAACATGAGCCTGCGTCTGTTTCTGCGTTCGCCCTTCATAGTGCTGGGCGCCGTATTTATGGCGTTCACCATAGATGTAAAGTGCGCGCTTATCTTTGTGGTGACGGTACTGGCGCTTTCGATAGTGGTATACGGCATCATGCTGATAACCGTGCCCATGCACAAGAAAGTTCAGAGCGACCTTGATAAAGTGACCGGCGCCGCCCGCGCGAATATAAGCGGCGTTCGTGTTATCAGGGCTTTCGGACTGGAGGATAAGGAGCAGGAGCACTTCGGCAGATCAAACGATACGCTGGTGCGCATGCAGATACTGGCCGGAAAGATATCGGCGCTGTTAAATCCGGTGACCTTTGTGCTGATAAATCTGGGGCTGTGCGTGCTGATCCATCAGGGCGCTCTGGCCGTGGATACGGGACGTTTAAGCCGCGGCGACGTGGTTGCTCTGGTCAATTATATGTCGCAGATACTGGTGGAGCTTATCAAGCTGGCAAATCTTATCGTGCAGCTCTCACGCGCGCTGGCCTGCGGAAGCCGAATATCTTCGGTCATGGATATCACTTCTTCGATGAAGGACGGTGATAAAGAATATAAGAATACCGCAGGATCCGCAGCGATAGAATTTAAGGGCGTATCCTTCAGATATGCTGATGCTTCCGAAGATTCAGTGAAGGATATAAGCTTTAAGCTTCCGGCAGGGGCTACCCTTGGAGTGATAGGCGGCACCGGTTCGGGAAAGAGCAGCGTTATCAATATGATACCCCGCTTTTATGATGCGACCGAAGGGAGCGTGCTGATAGACGGCACGGATATCAGAGAGTACAGCTTAAACTCGCTCAGGGAGCGCATAGCCGTGGTTCCCCAAAAGAGCGTGCTCTTTTCCGGCAGCATAAGGGAAAACATGTTATGGGGCAGGAAGGATGCCACGGATGAGGAGATAAAGGAGGCGCTTAAACAGGCGCAGGGCTACGACTTCGTGATGGAAAAGGAAGGCGGCCTGGATTACATGGTGAATAAAGGCGGCAATAACTTTTCCGGCGGACAGAAGCAGCGACTTGCAATAGCCAGGGCACTGGTCAGAAAACCGGCTATACTGATACTTGATGATTCCACCTCGGCGCTGGATTATGCAACCGATGCTGCGCTGCGTAAAGCCATAAAGGAAATGAAAGATGCGCCTACCACTGTGATAGTTTCACAGCGCAGCGCGTCGATCATGCATGCGGACATGATACTGGTGCTGGATGACGGGCACGCAGTGGGGCTGGGACGGCACGAAGAGCTGTTAGAAAACTGTGAGGTTTACCGCGAGATCTACAACAGCCAGTTTGGAGGTGATGACAATGCGCGTTAATAAAAAGGTCATACGACGCATACTGTATTATCTTAAACCCTACTGGTTCTTTATGCTGTGCTCGCTGATATTTGCCGCGGTATCCGCGCTGCTGGCGCTGTATCTGCCGGTGCTGACAGGACAGGCGGTGGATCTGATCATCGGAAAAGGGCAGGTCGACATTGAGGCGGTAAAGAGCGTTATCTTAAAGATGCTCTGTATCATAGGAGTATCCGCCCTGGGCCAGTGGATAATGAACGCCTGCAATAACCATGTGGCTTACTGCAGTGTGCGCGACATAAGACACAGCGCATTTGAGAGGCTGCAGAAGCTTCCGCTTTCGTATATGGATTCACATCCCACAGGGGATATATTAAGCCGCATGATAGCCGATGTCGATACTTTTGCGGACGGCCTGCTCATGGGCTTTACCCAGTTCTTTACGGGCATACTTACCATCATAGGCACGCTGATACTTATGGTATCCATTCATAAATGGGTCGCGCTGGTGGTCATACTGCTCACGCCGCTTTCTTTATTCGTTGCGGCTTTTATAGCAAAGAATACTTCCAGCTTTTTCAAACAGCAGTCCGTTACCAAAGGCGTGCAGACCACCATCATTGACGAGATGATAGGAAACGAGAAGCTGGTGAAGGCCTTTTCGCATGAAGCCGAGGCGGAGGCGGTATTTGATAAGAATAATGCCGAGCTGGAGAAGATATCTTTAAAGGCGGTATTCTTTTCATCGCTTACCAACCCCAGCACGCGTTTTGTGAACAATCTGATATATGCGCTGGTGGCGCTGGCCGGCGGCATAGCCGTTATACGGGGGCATATGAGCGTAGGTAATCTTACAGCTTTTTTAAGCTACGCGAACCAGTATACCAAGCCCTTTAATGAGATATCGGGCGTGGTGACGGAACTTCAGAATGCGATTACCTGTGCCGGCAGGGTATTTGAACTGATAGATGAAGAAGCGCGCACGCCCGATAAGGAAGATGCCGCTGTGCTCGATGGGGCAAAGGGCGCTCTGGATATAAAGAATGTAAGCTTTTCCTATGTGAAGGATAAGCCGCTTCTTAGCAACCTTAACTTAAAAGTAGAACCGGGGCAGAGAGTGGCGATAGTCGGCCCCACCGGCTGCGGAAAGACCACGCTCATAAATCTGCTTATGCGTTTCTATGATGTTGATAAGGGAAGCATCGCCGTAGACGGCAGGGATATCAGGGATTATAAGAGGCATTCGTTAAGAGAAAACTACGGAATGGTGCTGCAGGAGACCTGGCTCAAACCCGGTACCATAAGGGACAATATCACCCTTGGAAAACCCGATGCTACAGATGAAGAAGTGATAGCGGCGGCGAAGAACTCGCATGCGCACAGCTTTATCATGCAGCTTCCCAAACAATACGATACCGTGATAGGTGAGGACGGCGGTCAGCTCTCACAGGGACAGAAGCAGCTTATATGCATCAGCCGCATAATGCTTTCACTCCCGCCCATGCTGATACTCGATGAGGCTACCAGCTCCATTGATACCCGTACGGAACTCAAGATACAGGATGCATTTGCCAGGATGATGAAAGGCAGGACCAGCTTTATAGTGGCGCACAGGCTTTCCACCATCAAAGAGGCGGATACCATACTGGTAATGAAGGACGGGAATATAATAGAGCAGGGCGATCATAAGAGTCTGCTGGGCGCCGGGGGATTCTACGCAAAGCTTTACCGCAGTCAGTACGAGATGTGATATGGTCTTCAGTTCGGTTATATTTTTATGGATATTTCTTCCCGTTGTTTTTCTGGGAAATCTGCTGGTGGGCAGGAAGTGGTCAAATATCTTTCTTCTGCTCGCCAGTCTGATATTCTATGCCTGGGGCGAACCGGTAAGGGTCATCATCATGATCTTTTCCATTATATGGAACTGGGCGGCGGGGCTCCTGATCGAAAAGACAAAATACAAAAAGCTTTCCCTGACAGCCGGCGTGGCAGTTGATCTGGGCTTTCTGGCTGTCTTTAAATATGCGGGCTTTTTTGCGGATATCGTTAACGGCGTACTGGGCGCAGGCTTTATCCCCAGACCGGAAATAGAACTGCCCATAGGCATATCTTTTTTTACTTTCCAGGCCATATCCTATATAGCCGATGTATACAGGGGCAAGGCAAAGGCTTCGGCCGATCCCATGCCCGTAGCGCTTTATATATCGTTCTTCCCGCAGCTGATAGCCGGACCCATAGTTCAGTATGTAAGCGTGGAAAAGCAGCTTAAGCAGCGCACGGTCAGCTTTGACAATATGACCGCGGGCTTTAAGCGTTTTCTGTACGGTCTGGGCAAGAAGGTACTGATAGCGAATGTTATGGCAGAGTGCGCTGATGCGGCGTTTGGCATGGAAAACACAGGCGCGGCAGCAGCCTGGATGGGTGCGCTGACTTATACGTTGCAGATATATTACGATTTTTCGGGCTATTCCGATATGGCGCTGGGGCTGGGAAAGATCTTTGGCTTTGAGTTTCCGGAGAACTTTAACTATCCGTATATTTCAAAAAGCATAAGCGAATTCTGGAGACGCTGGCATATCTCGCTGGGCGCTTTTTTCAGGGAATATGTATATATTCCGCTGGGAGGCAACAGAAAGGGAAAAGGCCGTACATATCTGAATCTTTTTATAGTCTTTTTCCTTACCGGCCTCTGGCACGGCGCCGATCTTTCGTTTATACTGTGGGGGCTGTATCACGGGCTGATCTCTCTGGCGGAGCGCGCAGGTCTTAAGAAACTGCAGGATAAGAGTAAGGTCCTGTCCCGGCTGGTATGCTTTGTTCTGGTGCTTTTTGGCTGGGTGCTGTTTCGCGCGGATAATACACAGGCGGCGATACACTATATAAGCTGCATGTTCGGAGCAGGCGGGGAAACATCGCTTTGGGAGCTGGGGAATAAAAAGACCTGGATCATAACGGCAGCGGCGATAGCAGGCGCAGGGCCTCTGCAGAGCCTTTGCCCGCAGAAGATAAAGGATAAGTGGAAGGACAGCGCGCCGGAAGCGCTGTACTGCATGCTGCTTTTGTTCTTCTGTGTTGCGGCGCTTGCGGGGAACAGTTATAATCCTTTTATATACTTTCAGTTTTGAGGCATTGATGAAAAAACACAGTTTGGCGCAGATCATAATATTGGCGGCCTTTGTTCTGGGGATATGCCTGCCCCTGCCCCTGTGGCTTGTTTTGGGCGGCAGGCTTAAAGGCGGGATATTTGCCGGCGGGGGCGAGATGAGGGATCTGGCTCAGATGCCTGTCCTTACGGCAGAGAATTATGCTTCCTTTCCGCGTGAATTTGAAGCATATCTAAATGATCATATGCCTTTCAGGGATGCGCTGATAACCACGGGATCCGTAAGCGATTATCTGCTTTTTGGCACTTCTTCCGGTAAGGTCATAGTGGGGGAAGACGGCTGGCTTTTTTACGGGGCAAAGGACGACGGTGATCCTGTCGCAGATTACAGGGGTGAAAATCTCTTTACAAAGAACCAGCTTGCGGATATTGCAAAAAGGCTCTGCGATATGAGAGATGAACTGGCAGGAAAGGGCATAGAATTCGTGGTATTTCTGGCACCCAATAAGGAGAGGATGTATTCGGAATACATGCCGAAGGAATACGGCGCGCCTGCTGAAAAATACAGGTATAAACAGCTGTATGAGTATCTGAGGGACAATACCGACATAAAGGTGATCAATTCCATGGATGCGCTTATGGCGGCGAAGGAAAAGACTCAGATCCCGATCTGGTATAAGACGGATACACACTGGAATGATGTGGGAGCCTATGTGGGCAGCAGGGAGCTGTTATCTTCGCTGGGGATAGAGCTTCCGGATATAGATGAAGGCGTATATACGCCTGTGGTATGCGAGGAAACTGCAGGAGATCTGGCAAGGCTTTTGCACATGGAATTCCTTTTAAAACGCGGCGATAATGAATGCCGTCTTGAAGGTTTTGAGATCAGCGGAGAGACGGCTGCTGAAGAAGCTTATCATTCCGCTGTTGAACATCATAATACCGGAGCGGACGAACGCAGGATATATGTATGCCGTGATTCATACTGCGATGCCATGATAAAATATATAGGCAGCAGTTTTAACGAAAGCAGATTCGTATACTGGCAGTCATTTGACAGCAGCGATCTGTATGATTACGAACCTGATATATTTGTGATGGAACTTGTAGAGCGGTATCTGAACCAGCTTATGATAGTGGGGCTGTAAATATCGCTGAGTTAAGGAGCCTGAAATGAAAAAGCGCTTATTTTTATCGATCATATGTGTTTTGGCCCTGGGCGGCTGCGGGAAACAGAAAGAGGCAGTGGACCTGGATATGTCGGCGCCTGCGTCTAAACCCTTTGAAACTACGGGATATTCGCCTTTATCTTCGTCTTCATCTGTTACTTCTGCGCCGCTGAGCACATATAAGGGAAGCGACGCAGGATTGAGCAGTGATGCCGGAGAAGGGACTTATATCAAAGCCCTTACCTATTTTGAGTTTATGGAAGAAATGCCTGAGGGGGCTCTGTATTATGAGGGCATGATAAAGACCAAACTGACTTTTGATCATAACGAGCTTCTGGCGCTGATACATTTTGATTCGGATAAGCTTCCGGAGCTGGTGGTGCTGGACAGATCGGCGCCTTTGACAGAAGGACGCATATATTCCATAGGAAACGACGGCAGTCCCTATAGGATGACCACCTTCTGCAGTGAGCTGGGTGAGCTGCATTATAAACCTTATCAGGGAAGATACAGCGTGCATTATGAGCATGAAGGCGTGTCCGAGACCTTTTATATGCATTTTGCAGATGGGATCACTACTGTGGAAGCGGCTGTAATGGCGGATGAAAGCGGTCTGCCCATCCTTGAAGACGGCAGTCTGTCGCCTTATAAGTACTATATAGATGTTCCCATCCAGCATTCCATGGCCGAAAATCTTAATCTTCTGCTGTACGGAGAGCAGTCTGCATATTGGTTTGCGGGGAAGGAAGAAGCAAAGAGCGTTGATGAAGATAAATATAAAGAGCGTGTCGGTGAGCTCGAAGACGGTGGCTTTGTGCGCGTCGGAGGAGGCTGAAAAGTCAGTCTGCTTTTTAAGAGTTTACTTAAGGATACGCGCTTCTGTCACATAAAAAACTTCGCAGGAGCCGTTGCCGGTGTCCGTGCGGGTGGTGCTTGAGTTCCAGTGAAAGGTCTTTCCGCCGGGGGTGCTGCCGTTGATCCTGACAAGATAGCCTTTAAGGCGTATGTGATCGCCTTTTCGTATTTTTTTTACGACATTTCTTACGGTGGAATCGGCAGGTATGATATGATTGTTTGCTGACTGAAGGGAAATGGAAGTGAGTGCATCCATTCCGGGCAGGGCTACGGGTTCTATAGCCTCATAGGAATCGGCTGACCAGTAGTACCAGCGGTTGGACTGGGACCAGTGAAAATCTATCGCTTTATTGTAAGCGGCAACAGTTCCCCAGGCAAGGGCCAGGTCCCTGGGCGCCAGTTTTCCGCCTAAATCTGTTTCAGGATAATCCTTTGTGTGTATCACCAGAGCTTCAATGTCGTAAGCATAATCATAATCTATGCTGAGTTTCCAGTCGTCGACGGTGCGGTCTATATGTCCGCTCTCTTCAGTCTGCACGGGTTCGCCTATGCCGGCAATGGCATTTCTGCTGCCGCTTTTATACAGCAGAAAAACAGCCAGTATGAATAAGGCTATAGGGATGATATATGTGAAGATGGATTTTTCTTTCTGCTGATACATATTTTAATAATACCTTATCTTATCCGGATTGTCACTATGGGATTGATGGCATAAAATGGCTGTTTCGGGAAAAAAGCGGGCTCTGCAGTGTGGGGGAAGATTTTTGGTATTGTATAAAATCGGAAAAAGGTGTATCATGGCATGGATATTGCACCAGTGGTGCCAATTTTGCTGCAAAGATTAACTGAAAGATCGTCACTGTAAATGTGATCGTGGAATAAGGAAAGAGTGGCATGGCAGCGGGGTAAAGGGCTTTGGCTTGTTATCCCGCTGTTGAAATCAGTTTAGAGAAAGAGAGGTGGGCGATGAGAGCGCCTGAAGCAGATCATGGTCATATGAAACAGAGGCGGGAAAAAATGCTGAGTACGGCATACCGCCTGTTTTCAGAAAAGGGTATTACAGCAGTGAGATTAACGGATATTGCAGAAGAAGCGGGTTGCGGTAAAAGAACGCTGCTGCATTATTTCGATTCCAAGGCAGGCCTGGTGATGGCCGTAACAGTATGGAAATGGACCGCTTATTTCGAAGAAAACCGTAAACGCCGGCCAAAGGTTGATTTTGAAGGCATGACGGCCAAAGAGGTCTTTGAGTTTTATCTGGATTCTTTTCTGGAGCTGTATCGGGGGCACAAGGATCTTCTTTGCTTTAACCAGCTGTTTAATGTATATATACGGTCGGAAGAGTTTGATGACAGATCAATGCTGCCATATGCGAATATAATAGCGGGACTGGAGAAACAGTTCCATATCATATATGAAAAGGGCGTGCAGGATCATACCATCCGCACGGACATTCCTGAAAAGAAAATGTTTTCCACTACTCTGCATCTGATGCTGGCTGCAGTTACAAGATACGCAGTGGGACTGGTATATCAGCCCGACGAGGGATTTGATGATATCGCAGAGCTGGAAGTTTTGAAAGAAGCCTTATTGCAGAAGTATAAAGCATAGCTTAGCATATTAAAAAAACAGGGGGAAAGGAAGATGAATAAGCTGAAGTACAAATTAAAACGGATCGTAAGTATAGGACT
>CAMOEK010000114.1:0-8066 GCA_946612125.1 uncultured Lachnospiraceae bacterium
TTGTATAATATCATAACGCAGGTATAAAGTAAAACCCCGGCTCAACAAGTTTGGCTTTTATTCATATATATTTTTCTAAGATATTCTTCTATTGCTTGTTTTTTCTTTGACCTTGCAATATGCCATCCCCTTTACATTTTGCCTCTAATCCGCTCCAAAATATTATATAATTTATATATTTCACTTGACATTATATAAATTATATAATATAATAGTTTTAGGAGGTGAGGAAATGAAGGGAATGGAAGTAGTAAAACAGATGCAGCGGCTCGGATGGGTGATCGACAGAGTACACGGAAGCCACTACATCATGAAGAAAGGGAATCAAACAGAGGTCATCCCGGTACACAACAAAGACCTTCCTCCCGGACTTCTGAACAGCATCAAGAAGAGAGTGGGGCTGTAAAGCCCCTCCTCTTCCTCAAATATAAAGGAGGCGTAACATGTTAAAGATTTATCCCGCAATCATTCACAAAGAAGAAGGTTACTGGATCGAGTTTCCCGATCTGGAAGGATGCCAGACTGTCGGCGATACCCTGGAAGAACTTATGAGTAATGCTCAGGAAGCTCTGGGGCTGTATCTTGTCAGCCTTGCAGAGAGTGGCACCCCCCTCCCCGAGCCTACAGATCTTGCGCGCGTTCATTCAGATCAGAATGTCGCCACTTATGTCTCTACGGATGTAGACAAGTACCGCCGCGATACCAGAGCCGTCAAAAAGATGCTTTCTATTCCTGCATGGTTGGCTAAAGAAGCGGACGATCAGAATCTGAGTCTATCAAAGATACTTCAGGATGCGCTGAAGGAACGGTTGAATCTTGCGTAGGCTTTCACCTCAAAAAAATAAGACCCTCTACCAGAATTAAAAATGATAGGGGGTCTTTTTCTACAAAAGAAGTCTTTTTATAAACCTTATTCCACAACCTTCACAGTAACCGTGATAGTCTTTCCATTGATCTTCGTTGTAAGCTTGGCGGTACCTTTGCCTCTTGCTTCTATATGACCTTCTTCATCAATGAAAGCAACGTCCGGTTTGTTACTCTTAAATACCACATCCTGAACCACACCGGGCAGCTCTATATATGCGGTGTCGTTCGTCTTCATGTTTACTATACTGTATTTATTGCTTCCTTTGGCTTTTGCAAAGCTTACGTCGCTGCAGCTTACCGTAATGTCTTCTGCGTAGAAATCTATGCTGTAATCCACACCGTTCGCAGAAGCTTTAAGAGTGGTCTTACCCACATTCTTCGCCGTGACTTTGTTGCCTTTCTTTTTGTTCATCTCGGCAATAATTTCAGAAGCGCTTTCCCATTTCTTTATGCCCTTAACACTGATGGTTTTGGAAGTGTCGATATTCACATGCAGGGTACGGTTCCTGGCAACAGCAGTCTCCTTAACAGTGATAGTGCAGTTATAGGCTCTGCCGTTCACATATGCCGTAATCTTAGCCTTACCTTTTGCTACAGCCGTAACCTTTCCGGTCTGATCAACGGTTGCCACATCAGGAGAGGCGCTGTACCAGAGGACGTTCTTGATGCCCGCATCCTTTGTAATAGTAAGAGTATGCGTCGGGTTCTGTTCGGTTTCCGTTATCTCAATGGTCTTTTTCTTATCGGAAAGAGCAGGCTGGCATATATGAACCGTGATATCCGGATGGCCTTCTTTCTTTATAGTTATAGTATCACTGTTATTGGGAACCTTCTTTGCCTTAAGAATACCCTTTTTGCTGATGCTGACGTACTTCTTGCTTACCTTATCGTCTGCTACCTTCCATTCCATACCGATATAGAACTTCTGGCCTTTTACAAGGTAGATATCCGTAGTAGTATCACTTATCACAGGTCTGTTATCCAGGGCAGAATCCGCAACGATTTCAGCAATTTTTTTGATTATAAAGCTCTTGCTCACTGTGTCTGTATAATTACCCTTACCGGTTGCTGTAACTGTTGCTGTTCCTGTATTGATATTATTGTTATATGTAAGCGTATAATCAGTATCAGCCTCAAGCTGCTTACTGCCAAGGGTAACCGTACACGCAGGTTTGATCTCATCCCCGGTATACAACTGCTCGGGTATGTCGCTGATCACGGCAGTACTGATGGATGCGGGAACTATCTTAAAACTCTTCACATACGTAAACGAATACAAGCCTTTTCCAACAGCCGTTACGGAAGCGTTGCCCACATTGACATTGTTTAGGTATATTACGGTATAATCCTCACCCTCTTTAAGTGATATACCGCCGAAGGTTATTGTGGGTTTAATTTCCTCGCCTGTATATACCTGATCGGGAATATCGTCAATTGGCAGTATTGTTCCACTTATGATATTATAAGTCTTTTGAGCCGTCCCGTAATAGTTTCCGCTGCCTGTGACAACAACTGTAGCGGTTCCCAATGCATCAGCGTTTTTATAATCCAAGGTGTAGTCTGTATCTTTTTTCAGTTCAATGCCATTTACCGTTACTGTAACTTCAGGCTTTACCGGGGTGCCGTCAAATATATATGTATCTCCTCCATTAAGGGTGATTACCGCACTTTTAATCGGCATTTTCAAATGGTAGATTCCCTTTCCTATCTCATCCACCTTTGTCTGATCTGCGCCATCCTTACAATAATAGGTCTCATTATCTGTCATTAAGATCTGCGTTACAGGAATGTTTTTTTCGGAATTATTTACGATATGTTTAAACAGCGTCCCATGTAAACACCAGTCAGCCAGTTTTGCATCTGCAGGGACAGTCAGCGTTCCATTCAGATTGACACATCCTTTAAATGCGTTTCCTTGTACCTGGCAACCGGAAGGGATGTTAACATCTCCTGTAAGGCTGCTGCATCCGTCAAAGCAGTACATTCCTATATCCGTAACAGAATTCAGCGTAAGAGTTCCGTCAAGACTCTTACATCCATGAAAACAATAATATGGAAGTGTCTTTACGTTTGAGGGAATAACAACATCTCCGGTCAGACTCTCACAATAAGCAAATGCACTGGCATTAATAGTTGTCACAGTCTCAGGGATTTTCAGCTCACCTGTCAAACTATGACACAGGTAAAAAGCTTTCGTCCCGATTTTTTCCAATTTCTCCGGCAGCTTCAGCTTACCTGTAAAGCCACCGCATTTAACAAAGGCCTTTTCACCTATTTCTGTAACATCTTTTCCGTCCAATGTATCCGGAACATTCAATGCCCCCTGAGCAATATTTTCATAAAAGCAAATCTTTACTTTATCCTCCTTAACTTCATAAATATATCCGGTATCATTTATATAATTATGACTTCCTCCGCTGTTAGAAGAAAAATAACGATAAGAGGTTCCGTTTGGAATTTTAACTCCTACCTGTAAATCCAATAGTACGTTTTCAGGCGTATTTCCATATGTATAAAAACTGTTGTATGGATCAAGCCCAAATATAGAATCACAAGTCAGTAAATCATCCGTACCATTTTCTATCTGCTTAAAATAACTGTCTTCAAACGCCCGCTCTCCGATCGTCGTAACATTCGTAGGAACCACAAGTTTTCCGTACAAATATATGTCCGCAAATGCGCATTTTCCGATATTATTTACCGAAAGCGGTATTTCCAAATCTCCGGTAAAACCAGAGCAGCCATAAAATGCGTAATTTCCGATATTTTCAACCTTTGATGGTATCGTCAAAGTTCCTGAAAAGCCTAAACACCCCGAAAAAGCAGAAGAACCAATATCAGTAAGTGGAGTCGGTAACAATAATTCTCCCCTGAATCCTTCACATCCGCTAAAAGCAGAAGGACCTATCTCTTTCAGCCATTTCGGTAAAAGCAACTTCTCAAATCCGGCACATTTTTCAAAAGCTCCTTCTCCAATAGCTGTAACACTATCCGGGAAAATAAGCTCTCCCGTCATATATATATTGGAATAGAACGCACTTTCCTCAATTTTGACGAGATACTCAGGTAATTTAAGACCACTCCATTTATACTGGTCATCATCTGAATTAGAGTAAAAAGCCTTTTCCCCGATGATCGTAACTTTCAGTTCTTCACCATCCACAGTAACAATATCCGGAAGATTCAGCATCTGTCCCTGTTTAAAATCACCCGGCTGTTCATACCCGGTAATTGTAACTGTTTTTCCGTCCTCATTTACTCGATACTTAACCCCGTCTTCCGTAACCCCCTTTGCGTTTGCCGTTGCAAGGCATACATCTTCCGTTTCTACCTCCGGCACTGTTGTTTCTTCTTCCTTCACTGAGGTTTCTCTCTCTGCTCCTGCAGTCGGAAGCTCTTCCTCGTCCCCGGCCGCAAACACCGTAAGCCCTGTAGAGCTTATCTCACCCATACAAAGCATCAGAGTCAACAACATTGCCAGTAGTCTCTTTGTTTTCTTCATTTTGATTGTTTTCCTCCTGTTTTCTTTTATCTTTCATATATACATCTCCGGTCTTCTGTCCCGGAATAGTCCCCAGTCAAGCCGCGCCTTATCGGCAGCTTCAGGATCGATCTGTGCTGTAAGTACTTCATCCTTATCTCTTGAAGCCTGCGCTATGATCTCACCGGTCTCATCCGTGATAAAAGATGAACCGTAAAATACCAGCTCCGAACTCTGTCCCCCGTTCTCCGCGCAGGCTTGTACTTTTTCACTTCCGTAACGGTTTGCCGCCGCTACGGGCACAATATTGGCAGCCGCATGTCCCTGCATGGTCCGGCGCCAGTGAGGCATGCTGTCAGTATCCAGTACCGGTTCGGATCCTATCGCCGTAGGATACATGATAAGCTGCGCCCCTTTTAACGCCAGAGCCCTGGCAGTCTCGGGGAACCACTGATCCCAGCATATTCCTATCCCCAGTCTGATATACCTTGTATCAAATACCATAAATCCGGTATTTCCGGGTGTAAAATAAAATTTTTCCTGATAATAATGATCATCGGGAATATGCGTTTTGCGGTATACTCCTAGTATCTCTCCGTCCGCATCTATCACGGCACAGCTGTTATACAGCACATTAATATCCTTTTCATAAAAGCTTACGGGAATCACTGCCTTAAGCTCTGCAGCCAGCTTTTTAAAATGCGCAACGGCATCATTCTCCGCCACCGGCCTCGCATAGTCATAGTATTCATATCTGCGCTCCTGGCAGAAATACTGTCTCTCAAACAGCTCCGGAAGAAGTATCACCTTCGCTCCGGCGCCTGCCGCTTCGCGCACCAGCCTGTCAGCTTTTTCAATATTTTCTTCCAATACTCTGCTGCAGCTCATCTGTACCGCTGCGATCATTAAACTGCTCATATATGCTCCTCAATATCAGTTTTTATTCAGCTAAGATTCCGGCGGGTATCTGCTGGGTAATGCAGTGTATGTTCCCGCCGCCCACTATTATATCCCGCGCCTGCACGGGCACTATCCTGCGGTCCGGACACAACTCTTTCATTATAGCTGCAGCCCTCTTATCGCTTTCTTCATTCTCTCCGCCAAATTGCGGCAGCAGGACGGACTTATTTGTAAAATAGAAATTAACATAGCTGGCGGCAAGTCTCTCCCCGGCTTCACGCATATCTTCGCCTTCTTCAAAGACATATCCGCCCAGGTCTTCTTCAGTTACACATACAGGCACATCGGGTATAGGCAGCTTATGCACCCTGATGCCGGCATCCTCAAGTATCTCAAGATCCTTATGCGAAAGCTCATACTGCGGGTCGTTCTTATCATCTGTCCAGGCCAGCACCACTTCGCCAGGCGCTATGAATGCGCAGATATTATCAACGTGCCCGTTAGTCTCGTCATTGTATATGCCTTCCGGAAGCCATATAAGACTCTCGCCGCCCAGATTTTCAAGCAGTGTTTTTTCTATCTCCTGCTTTGTCATCTGCGGGTTTCTGCCCGGACTCAGCAGGCAGCATTCCGTAGTAAGCAGATTTCCCGCCCCGTCGGAATGTATAGATCCGCCTTCCAATACAAAGTCCTGCATATCAATGCGCTCATACCCCAGCTTTTGACACAGCGCAGATGCAAGGGCATTGTCCCTGTTCCATGCGGCATACAGTCCGTCGTACTCTCCGCCCCAGGCATTGAACGCCCAGTCTATGCCCTTAAGCTTATCTCCCTCATAAACAAAGGTCGGGGCTGTATCACGCGCCCAGGCATCATCAGTTTCGATATCATAAAAAAACACGTTGTCCGTTCCCGACAGGAGCGCTTTGGCTGCAGCCTCCGTACGGGGACTTACCACAACGTGCACTTCCTCATCCTTTGCTATCTCTTTTATTATACCGGCAAAAACTCTCTGTGCCTGTTTTGCCTTATATGGCCATGAGCCTTCCCTTTCGGGAAAGATCATTATCGTTCCCCTGTGAGGTTCATACTCGGCAGGCATGCGGCGTTTCATGAAAGCCTCCCTTTAAAATCATCATAACCAAAACGCTTTATCAGTTCGTAATCACCGTCTGTGTGCAAAAGCCCTATATCCGGCAGCGGCATACCGTTAAAGGTATTATTCTTGACCATGGAATATATCGCCATATCTTCAAATACCAGACGGTCTCCCACATTTAACGCCTTATCAAAACTGTAATCGCCTATTATATCTCCGGCAAGACAGGTTCGCGACGCCAGACGGTATGTATGAGCTTTTTCCCCGCTCTTTCCCGAGCCCGTCAGCGGCGGGCGGTAAGGCATCTCCAGCACATCCGGCATATGGCAGGCAGCCGATGCATCCAGTATCGCTATGTCCATGCCGTTATGAACTATATCCATTACTTCGCACACCAGATAACCCGCATTTAAAGCCACGGCTTCACCCGGTTCAAGATATACTTCCGTACCGTATTTTGCCTTAAAATCCTTTATCAGTTTTATCAGCAGTTCCCTGTCATAATCATCCCTTGTGATATGATGCCCGCCGCCAAAGTTCACCCATTTAAGGCCTTTTATATATCTGCCAAACTTCTCTTCAAAAGCCTCCAGCGTGAGCTTTAATGCGTCTGCATTCTGTTCGCACAGGGTATGAAAATGCAGGCCTTCTATTACATCAAATACAGACTCATCAAAATCCTCTATGCGCACTCCAAGCCTTGAATTTGCTGCGCAGGGATCGTAGATCGCAGTATCCTGAGTCGAACATTCAGGGTTGACTCTAAGACCTATGCTGTTATTTCTGCACCTGTCCGCGTACTTCTTAAGCTGGGCGATAGAATTGAATACTATATGATCCGCGGTGCGCGCGATCTCATCTATCTCTTCAGCCTTAAAAGCAGGCGCATATACATGTACCTCTTTGCCGAAGCATTCCCTGCCCAGTCTGGCTTCGTAAAGTCCGCTGGCAGTGCTGCCGTCCAGAGTTTTCGCCAGCAGGGGATATACCGCATACATGGAGAAGGCTTTCTGGGCCAGCAGTATCTTACAGCCGGCCTTTTCGCGAACCTCCTTAAGGATCTTAAGATTCTTTATGAGCGCCGCCTCATCCACCACGTAGGCAGGCGTTTTTATCGTATTAAATATCTCAGGCATCAGTCTACCGGAACGGGGTTTTCATCAACCACCCAGGGAAGTCCGTATTTGTTCAGCGCTTCCATATAAGGATCGGGATCAAACTCTTCCACATTGAATACGCCGGGGCCTTTCCATGTCCCGCCCGCGATCATTGCAGTTCCTATCATAGCGGGCACGCCTGTGGTGTAGCTTACCGCCTGGGCGCCTGTCTCCTTATAGCTCTCCTGATGATCGCAAACATTATAGATATAGATGGTCTTTTCCTTTCCGTCCTTCATTCCCTTAAAGATACAGCCTATATTGGTCTTGCCCACCGTACGGGGCCCCAGTGAAGCCGGATCGGGAAGCAGAGCTTTAAGGAACTTGATAGGAACTATCTCATGTCCTTCAAATTCCACGGGTGTAGTTCCAAGCATGCCCACATTCTGCAGGCATTTCATATGCATCAGATAACTCTGTCCAAAGGTCATAAAGAAACGTATCCTCTTTATTCCCGGAATATTCTTCGCCAGCGATTCGATCTCTTCATGATGGAGCAGATACATATCCTTCTTTCCCACCTGGGCGAAATCGTACTCTCTCTTTATCTCCATGGGCTTTG
>CAMOEK010000115.1:0-8002 GCA_946612125.1 uncultured Lachnospiraceae bacterium
TAAATGCTATATTGATATCCCTCTGGCTGTTCTCGATAACCTTTGCAGCCTCGGCTACCTTGATCGATTCGGCGCGGTATACTCCGGCCTCGACCACGAGCTCGTATACCCGGGCCACGGTATCCAGAGTTTCCTCATCCATGCCGGATACTATCTTTGTGATGGTCTCCAGACGATGCACCTTATCGCCGGGATTGATGCGCTCCGGAGAATAACCTATCTTAAAATCCACGCCGCATTTAAGCCCCGATTCCTTTTCCAGAATGGGGACACAGATGTCTTCAGTCACACCGGGATAAACCGTGGATTCGAATACCACCACGCTGCCTTTTGTGAGATTCCTGCCCAGTATGCGGCTGGCTCCCTCAACAGGAGTAAGTTCCGGCGTATGATCGGGATTTACGGGCGTAGGCACCGCAACTATATGAAAACGCGCTTCCTTAAGGCGGCTCTCATCGGAGGTAAAGTCCACAGTGGTGTTCTTTATCACCTCGTTACCCACTTCTTTGGTGGGATCAACGCCGCTCTTATACATCTCTATCTTCTCTTTGTTAAGGTCATACCCTATTACTTTTATCTTTTTAGCAAAAGCCACGGCTATGGGCATTCCGACATAACCCAGCCCTACCAGTGAGAGCTTCTCTTCACCGTTTACTATTCTCTCGTATAAATCCATATAGCAGATCTCCTGTTACTGTTCACAGCCGGATCGCGCACGCGCGCGATCCCGGCCCAAGATTTTTTTCAGCTGAAAAAGTTATATCTGATAATGCAGTATATAGCACGAAAAGCATCCTTCCAGCCGATCTTTTTGCCCTGCTCAAATGTGCGGGGATGATAGGAAATGGGTATCTCATAGATCCTGCATTTCTTTTTTGATATCTTTGCCGTAACCTCGGGTTCAAAACCAAAGCGGTTCTCACGAAGGTCTATCGACTGTATGACCTCACGCTTAAACATCTTATAGCAGGTCTCCATATCCGTAAGCGAAAGATCCGAGCAGATGTTTGAAACGAGCGTAAGGAATTTGTTTCCGAATTCATGGAAAAATCCGTCCACGCGGAATTTATTGCCGCGCAGGTATCTGGAACCGTATACCACATCAGCGTCCGCATTGCCCGTGATAAAAGGCTCGGCCAGCTTGGCAAACTCTGCCGGATCATATTCCAGATCCGCATCCTGCACTATGACCAGATCCCCGGTAGCTGCCTTAAATCCGTGACGCAGCGCAGCGCCCTTGCCCATATTACGTTTGTGGAAGAGCAGTATGTCTATCTTGTCTTTCAGCTCATTCTTCAAAAGATCCCTGGTCCCGTCAGAGGAACCATCGTCCACAACCACTATCTGGGTCTTCATTCCGCACCCGCGGACCTTATCCAGAACAGTCTCTATAGTATCCACCTCGTTGTAGCAGGGAATGATGACTGAGATCACCAGATCTTCTTTATTCAACATGCTTTTCCTCCTTTGAATAGATTTCTTTTATTACATATTGGGGTGAATTATTAAGGCTGATATATATGCGTCCCACATATTCTCCTAAAAGTCCCAGCATTATCATGATCATTCCGCCAAAAAATACCAGTATCGCCGCAAGGGATGCAAAACCCTGTACGCGGTCGGGCAGTATGAAGTGCTGGACTATTATGACTATGCCGTAGATAAAACCGCTTATTGCGGCCAGCAGGCCTATAACCGTAGCCATGCGTAGAGGCTTTACCGAAAAAGAGGTAAAACCGTTCATCCACAGACCCAGCAGTTTTTTTAATGTATAGCCCGAGCTGCCTATCTCACGGCTGCGGTGATCCACGGGAACATTCACTATATTGTTTGTGGATCGCAGCACCAGACCTATAACATAGGGATAACTGTTCTCGTAGCGTATCATATCGTTAACGATATAGCGCTTTGCCGCGAAATAGCTGGAAACCTGCAGTGTTTTGGGCTTACCCAGCATAAAACGGGCCATCATCTCGTTTACATGCGAGCCGAAATTCCTGAATGCGGAATGCTTTTTATGGCTGTAGCTTGCATAAGCCACATCTGCCCCGTTATCAAGGGCTTCCAGCAGTCTGTCCACCTGATCTGCGGGCGTTTGTCCGTCGTCGTCCAGGCATACCACCACATCTCCCTTTGTCTGTCTGAGTCCTGCCATCAGAGCGGAATGCTGTCCGAAATTCCTTGCAAAATCTATGACCGTTATACGCTCATCCTTATCTGCAAGCTTTTTTATGACCGCAATGGTATTATCCGGAGAGCAGTCGTTTACCAGTATCAGCTCCCAGGAATACTCCGAAAGGGTTTTCATTTTTCCTTCTATTTCCGCCACTACCGCTCCTATAGTCTGTTCGGAGCGATAGCAGGGAATGACAAAACTCAAAAGACGCATTTACAATTTAAGCTCCATATGCAGAATCTTTGCTTCCTGCCCGTTATATTCTTTTATCTCTGTATATTCGGGCAGGATCTTAAAGCCGTGACCGGAATACAGCTTATATGCTGCTTCGTTATCGGCGATCACCCTCAGTTCAACACTCTTAAGCCCCATATCCTCACGGGCATGTTTTATGGCCAGCTCAAGTGTCTCGGGGCCATAACCTTTCCCGATCTCGTCTTTTTCACCGATAAAGATCCCGAATTCCGCGCTCAGCCTGTTTCTGTCTATATGCTGATAATACTGGGAACCTATGCCCTTACCGTTTTCTTTTAAGACTATGATAAACTGTTCAGCCTCTCCCCCGGCCACCTTCTCCTTAAGCCAGCGTTTGTGAACCTCTTCCGTAAGCGGTTCTCTTATGATGAAATGCTCCATCACATGGGGAGAATTGCGCCAACGCAATATATCCGCGGTATCCTCCACGGTTATGGGGCGCAATATTATCCTTTCACTTTCCAATCTTTCCATCATTCCACAGCAAATATCATAAAGTCACCCGGCAATTGCTCCGTAAGCTTAAGCCCGGTGCCGTATTCTTTATTAAGATAGACATCCATATCGGCGGTCTCAGGACCGTCTCCCTTACGAAAGACTATCTTTATCCCGCCCTTTACAAACATATCAAAACGGTCGTCAAAACCGAAACTCTTAAGCTTTTTATCCTGCAGGGGGCTTAAATACTGCCAGCCGCCCATTATCATCGTGTTGCCGACCCGGTCGGTATCCGTAACATAAGCCGTATGATATACCGTGGCATAGGTCTCCATCACAAACAGTTCGTCCGGATTTTGAGCCATATAAGAGTATAACACATCATCCTCATTATTTACAGTTATTTGTTCGGCATAGGCGTCATTAAGGCCGGCTGTCGCGTTATAGGCCTGCGACAGCACTATCGTAAGTATCGCGCCTTCTATGGCGTAGTATACCTGCCTCCATTCCTCTGTATAGCGCAGCACCATACCTCCCAGCATAAAACATTGCGCCATTATCAGTGATATCGTCACTCTTTCCGGAACGCGTCCTCTCCACAGCAGATATCCGTGCAGGACAAGATGCATGATAAAGCAGCCTATACTGAACAACACTCCCCAGCCTTTGCCCCGAAGGAACGAATTGGAGAGCGCCAGCGCATACATGAGCACCAGCCCCATGGCGTAGACCATCTCTTTTCCATTGCTTGTAAGATAGAAACGTCCCAGCGAACGTATCACATCCTTAAAGCGTTCCATCCCCGCCGGCTGCCTGCCCTCCTCACGATAATCGGCCATGGCTTTCAAGGTGGCAGTATCTGCGCCTTTAACAGGCAGCAGATCATATTCACGGTAGAAAGGATAATCCTCCCTGCTCACGCCTGCCTGCGCATAATGCTCGCGCGCCGCAGAGCTCTCCCATACCCCCGTGTAGTCATAAAGCTGCGTTCTGGCATCATTCAGCTTAAGATAATCCCGCCAGGTACTGCCGGCATAGGCTATTGCATTTATGATAAACAACGCCGCAAAACCCGCGGCAAATATGAGAAGAGGCTTTTTAAGCCCGCTGCGTTTTTCTTTATCTTCAATAAATGTGAGCAGGATAACGGCAGCCGCAAAGGGCACAAGCATCAAAAAAACCTGCTGCCTTACCTGCTGGCATATGAGCAGCAGTATCACTCCTCCCGTCATATCCCTGTCCATCATAAGCCAGAGAGCTCCGGCCGCAAATACCGCCGCCACCAGCGTATAATGAGGCATTATATACAATGGATACATAAGCCAGAGACAAAGCCCTGAAAGCATGCAGAGGACGAGCGCCTTTATAAAAAGCGCTTTTTCGCTCTTCATTATCTTTAAACTGACTATCAGAAAAACCGCTGCCGGAGCAGCGCATAAAAACAGACCATACCAGGGTACGAAAGGAAGCACGGTATAAAGAAATGCCAGAATTCCGGACAGAACAGCCCCCATATATACCGTATGCAGATCAGGACTGCCGCCATAGGCTCCGGAAAGTATGTCCCTTATCTGTATATCGTCATTAAGGGCGTATACCGGGGTCTTGGAAAAGAGAGGGATCAAAAAGAATATGATGGTGAGCAGAACCGGCAGACCTGTATTTAACAGCAGCTTTTTTCGGGAAGCCTTATCCCCGTCCTCTGCGGTTGAAACGCTCTCTGTATGTTCCGGTCCTTCATCCTCTGCCGGAGCCTGCTCTATCCGCTCTCTTTCCTCATCCATACTCATATCTTATGCGTAAAACTCCTTTACGCTGTCGATGATATACTCATTCTGATCTTCCGTAAGGCCGAAATACATGGGCAGACGCAGCAGCCTGTCGCTTTCCTTTGTAGTGTACTTATCCTCACCGGCAAAACGTCCGTACTTCTTACCGGCGGGCGATGAATGCAGCGGTACATAATGAGATACCGCCAGTATGCCTTTTTCGGCCAGATGCGCCTTAAGCGCGGTCCTCTCTTCCAGATCTGCGGTCTTTACATAAAACATGTGCGCATTGTGAACGCAGCCTTCCGGCACAACGGGAAGTTCCAGCTTTCCCTGATCTGCCAGATCCTTAAACTCCTTATAATATGTGTTCCAGATCTTTAATCTTGCATTGTTTATCTCATCCGCCATCTCAAGCTGCGCATACAGATAAGCGGCGTTCATGTCGCTGGGAAGATAGGAAGATCCCGCTTCCTGCCAGGTGTACTTATCAACCTGTCCTCGGAAGAAACGGCTGCGGTCCGTTCCCTTCTCCCTTACTATCTCTGCCATATCCGCATAGGTATCATCGCGCAGCAGCAGCGCCCCGCCTTCTCCCATGCTGTAATTCTTGGTCTCATGAAACGAATAGCAGCCCATGTCGCCTATGCTGCCAAGCGCCTTTCCCTTATAGGAAGCCATTACGCCCTGCGCTGCATCCTCCACCACATACAGGGAATGCTTCTTTGCTATATCCATTATGGTATCCATCTCACAGGCTACACCTGCATAGTGGACGGGAACGATGGCCCTGGTCTTTTCGGTGATGGCTGCCTCTATCAGCTTTTCATCTATGTTCATGGTATCGGGTCTTATATCCACGAATACCGCCTTTGCACCTCTTAAGACAAATGCATCCGCCGTGGATACAAAGGTATATGAAGGCATGATCACCTCATCGCCTTCTTTGATATCAAGAAGCAGCGCCGCCATCTCCGTGGCATGTGTGCAGGAAGTGGTAAGCAGGGCCCGCTTTACTCCGGTACGCTTCTCTATCCAGGCATTGCATTTCTTTGTATATGCGCCGTCGCCGCAGATCTTTTCCGCTGCGATGCACTCCTTTATATAATCCAGTTCTTTGCCCGTATGGGGCGGTACGTTAAAATTGATCTTCATCATCATTTCCTTTCGTATATCACGTAATCATCACTATCATATACGCGTTCATATCCGTTATTATATAAGAATGCGCGCAAATATAAAAGCTTTTTATCCGCATCGGCTTCCCTGGTCTTATCCGCCTCTTTGGTCATGATGCAGAGCGGCTCTCCCGTGATCTGCGCCAGTTCTTCCCTGTATCGGTCTGCGGAATAACTCTCCAGATCCGGCCAGGCTGTCGATACGGCCGGCGGCATATCCAGGATATAATTCATGCCGGGTATATCTCCGTAGGTAAGCAGCCGGGAGTCCCCGTCAGCATTAAGCGCCTCCCGGGCAAGGTTTTTCAAAGCCTCTGCATTAAACGCCGTAGTCTGCATGCCTTCCAGTCTGGACAGGCCGTCAGCTGCGCTTATCGTTGTGTTCCTGC
Source organism: uncultured Lachnospiraceae bacterium (assembly GCA_946612125.1). GTDB lineage: Bacteria > Bacillota > Clostridia > Lachnospirales > Lachnospiraceae > NK4A136. The sequence goes on from CAMOEK010000115.1 coordinate 6,206, forward strand.
GCTTGCCGTTAGTCCCATCCTTAAAAGCAAAATTCAGATGGAACATAACACTCTGCGCCACCATCAGAAGGCTGAGCGCCACTCCCATAAATATCATGGGGAAATGCCAGCATTTATCCCTGCCCCTTCTGAGTATCAGTCCCGCAAACAGATGTGCTGCCACAGGCATCAGCAGATACATGTTGTTAATGCAGGAATACAGATGATTATTGCTTCCCAAAGGGGTGATGAGCTGTGTGATAAGCGCAAGCAGGGCAAGTGCCTTTTCCTCAGCCGCAAACTTCTTATCGATAAGCACCCATATATCAAGCGGTATAAACAATATGAGCATTACCACCGAGATGCGGAAGATCGCGCCCACATTGTAATATTTCAGATCAAATACGCCGTTCCGGAAATAATATATGAATATCAGCGCCACGCCGCAGGTGTACAAAAGCTGCGCCCCCGCCTTCATCCCGGGCTTTATGAACTTAAACATTATGCTGCCCGCCGCCACACCCGCAACAGGTATCAGCGCATACCGGAGATTGCCCAGATAATTATCCGCCGTAGTCAGCAGCATGTCCTTGAGCGTATAACCGCCCTCACCGCTGCTGCCTCCCAAAAGATCGCTTATCCAGGAGCTCATGCGCGCTATCCCTTCCGCGCCGCCGCTTATAAACATCAGCAAAAATACCAGCGCAGCTCCGGCTGCATAACCTCCTATGCAGCACAGTATATCAGCCGCCAGCCTCTTAGCCTGCTTAGCCCTTATATCTTCCCATATCACATAAACGATAAGAGCGCAGTGCGTAAGATTTGATATCCTGACTCCAAGGCCCAGTCCCAGTACCAGCCCTGCCAGAAGCAAAAGCGGCCTTTTCTTTTTCTTCATTGCATGAAAGAGTATCAGCGCCCCTGCGGTCAGTGCCAGATAACTTAAATGCTGATATAATATTACAGAGGGGCTCCAGTTGAGACCCAGTGCTATGATAAGCGCCGGAAACAGCAGATATGGATGTATGCGGTCCTTAAGAAGGAAATAAACCAGCACAGCCGTTCCCGCCGGAACCAGGCTGCACAGCGCTTTGAGCCACATAAGCCTGCCGCCCGCCAGAAGAAAAAAGCAGCGTCCGGTAAGATTTGCAAGAAATGTTGCAAAATGCCAGCTGGAGGCATCGATATTATAAAAAGCATAGTTTCCCGCGCTGTACATGGTGTCCGACAGATCGGCACCCTGCCGGGCTCCTATCAGGGAAAATAAAAAAAGCAGCAGGGGAAAAACGACCATACTGACCGTCCTGTTTACTCCTGTAGCTTTCTTATCCTTACTCAAGACAGATAAAACTCCTTATACCAGCGTGCAAATTCTCTGAGACCGGTCCTTATATCGGTGGACGGTCTGTAAGCGAAATCCCGCTCCAGGGCAGAGGTATCCGCGTAGGTTACCGCCACATCCCCCGGCTGCATGGGCAAAAGCTCCTGATGCTCCTTAATATCAAAATCAGCAGCCAGCACTCCCGCCGACTTAAGCTCCTGCGCCAAAATGTCTATAAACTCCATCAGATCCACAGGTTTGGAATTTCCTATGTTATAGATCGAATAAGGAGCAAGCGGCAATCCGTCTTCTCCCTTCTTCTTTTCCGGGGCGCCCTGCATCACCCTGATGATGCCCTCCACCACGTCGTCAACATAGGTAAAATCCCTGCGGCAGTTGCCATGATTAAAGATCTTTATCTTTTCGCCCCTGCGCAGCTTATCGGTAAAGCCGAAATATGCCATATCCGGCCTGCCTGCAGGTCCGTATACGGTAAA
>CAMOEK010000116.1:0-7949 GCA_946612125.1 uncultured Lachnospiraceae bacterium
GCGGGATCGCCGAAAGCTTATCACTGTCTTCAAGCTCTTCAATATAAATATTTACCGCTCCCGGTATCATGCCGTAAAGCGTCATTCCCTCATCTCTTATATCTATAAGCTGATAAGTATTCTCCGGAAGAGCCTTAAGCTCCTCATAGCTTATTTCCTTCATTTATCCCACACTCTGTATTCAGGCTCCGGCAGATCCCTGCCCTGCCCGTGATGACATAACAGATCCTTTCTTTTACTCATCGTGTATTAAAACACAGTTTTTTAATTGAGGCAAGCATTCATATTGTAGCGAATTTAGCCTCATATTATTTATTTTGTACAAACAATTTGCCTTTTTTTGTGATAATTCGTTAACTAAGCATATTGTTTTTGTGCATTTTGAGTTTTATACTTCCTTGCGTGATACGAAAAAACAGAATTCATGGAGGAAGATGATGAAAAAGAAATTTGTAACAGCTTTAATAGGTACTTTGGTTTTATCACTGGCAGCATGCACCACAACCGCTCCCGAAGCAGAAAATAACACACCCGCAGTAACAGAGGAAGCACCCACGGAAGCTCCGACGGAAGCACCTGCGGAAACTCCCGAAACCACACCCGAAGACAACGATGAGTTTATTGATGATGTTATTGACAAACCTGATTTCACCGGTACATACACCGAGCCCATGTCAGGAAGATGCACTATCGATATCGAGTACTTAAGCGGTGATGATCATAAGGTAACTGTCCACTGGGCAAGCAGCGCATTCGAATCCGCTAACTGGGAAATGACTGCTACCTATTATGTTTCAACCGGACTGCTCGAATATACAAATGCAAAGTATTATGTCCGTACATACACCGATGAAACAACCTACACTGATGATGTTAAGTATACCGACGGCGCAGGCGAGTTCTGGTTTGAGGAGGACGGAAGCCTTGGCTGGAGAAGCGCAAAAAGCGATATTGACGGTGTAACCGGCGAGACCTTTTTTGAAAGAATACCCGGCGGTTCCATGGGCATGGCAAATCCCTGGTCTGTCGCTGATAACGCAGATGATGCTGCAGCAGGCGCCGATGTAGGTTACTTCATGGTTCCCGAACACATGAGCAAATACGGTGACAGCGTTGTTTATCTTGAGGATTTCAGCTACATGGAGCACCTTGCTGAAGCACGCGGTTCCATCGGCTCTGCCGAGCTCACCATACGCAAGGGCTTAAAGCAGGAGAGCGACGATGTTTCCGGCGATTATAACACCTATGCTCACAGCTGGAGCATCGAGAGCAAAGACGGCTTTGTTATCAACTGCTTTGGAAATGAAGAAGGAAAGACCATGAAAGCTATCTGGCAGTCCGATAACTTCAGCTACAGCTTAAATGTTCAGGGCCAGGGCGATGAGTCCGACACCTATGGCCTCAGTGACGATATAATGAAACTTATCGTAGAAGACATACAGTAATCAAGAACACAGGCTCAATATAAAGAAAGCCCCGGCACGATCATCGCGCCGGGGTTTGTTTTTTCTGATCGTTATTCATCTACCACAATGACATCCGATAATATGTAATGGAACAAAGGATATGATGTATCGGAGTTTTCAATATAGGCAGTCTGCAGATCCACCGTATCTGAAGGATCATCGGGATTCACGCCTGTATATTTGCCGCGGAAAACAAAATCATTATCTCCGCGTCTGAAAAGATCTATGGCATTATTCATTGCTTTCTGGGTTCCTTCCGCCGCTGCCTGCTGATTCAGATCGACCATTTCCACCCAGCCCTTTTCAAATCCTGCAGATACATCCGTTCCGTGTATACGGCCGGATACCACAGATTCGATATCCTTATTGTTCATAACAGCCTCTACCGCTGACAGTACATAGGGCTCCCAGCATATCCTGGCCGTAACCAGTGATGTTTCCGGAGCAACCTCCGACATACTCTGATTATATCCTACAAAATATACTTCTTTTTCTTCCGATGCCTCCTCACAGGCAATAGCCGGTCCTATGGTATCGGTATGCTGGGATATGATCACACAGCCTTCATCTAAAAGCTTGCGGGCTGCACTTTTCTCCTGCGCATAACTGCTCCAGGTATGCGTATATGACACATGCATCACTGCCTGGGGCACTATAGAACGCACACCAAGTATAAACGCTGTATAACCCGAGATGACTTCCGATGTCGGGAACGCCGCTACAAACCCCACTATGGCCTGATCCTCGGTGATGACGCCATCCGATATCATCTGCTTCATCTTCATTCCTGCGGCTATCCCGCTTACATACCTTCCCTGATAAGCCTCACCTTTAAAAGTATGATAATTCTCCGGTACGCTTTTATCACTCATATCCATGTAGGAAGTCTGACAAAACTGTACGCCCGGATACTCAGGCGCCAGCTTCATCACAAGCTCGCTGTAGCCGTTAAAAAATATAATGTCGCAGCCTTTATCTGCCAGATCTCTGAGCGGTTCTTCCATCTCTTCATCCAGCACGTTGCTGCAGGTCAGGATAGAAACACGGTTTCCGTATTCCTTTTCCACAGCATCTTTTGCAAGTGAAAAATTATAGGTATAGGGAGTGCTTTCATCGTTATCATATATAAAGCCGACGGTCAAGTGGTCTTTATACCCGGAAAGATTCATTAGCTTAAGGACTCCCATCACACCAACCAGTATCAGCAGACAGGTCAGCGCTGTTGTAATATATACACGTTTCATTTCTTCTTCCCCTTCTTATGCGCAGATGAATTCTTCTTTTCTTTTTCAGCCTTTACCTCTTTCTTTTCACCTTCTGCGGCCTGCGGCTTTTCTTCCTTTACACCTTCTGCAGATTGCGGCTTTTCTTCCTTTACACCTTCTGCAGATTGCGGCTTTTCTTCCTTTTTATCCTCACCGTTCTTCATCTCGGCAGCCTGTATCTTCTTATCTTCTTCAACGCGGCGTTTTAATTCTTCCTGCGCTTCCTGATCTGCCTGGTCTATCTCTGCGCGCTTCTGCGCATAGAGTTCCTCAAGATTTATAATTCCTTTTTCTACCAGCCGCAAAAAAGCATCCAGCGCATCCGGATCAAACTGCGTTCCGCGCCCGCGCTTCATTTCGTTCATAACATAATCGGTATCCATATGATTACGGTATACGCGGTTTGAGGTCATGGCGTCAAACGCATCTGCCACTCCTATTATCCTGGCATAAAGAGGTATCTCTTCGCCTTTAAGACCGTCAGGATATCCGCGCCCGTCAAAACGTTCATGATGATAACGTGTTCCGTCCGTAACATGCTCTACCAGCGTAAAATCTTTAAGGATCTCCGCGCCGCGTATTACATGAGATTTCATCAGAGCGTATTCCTCATCATCAAGACGTCCCACTTTATTCAGTACTCTGTCGGGTACCGCTATCTTGCCTATATCATGCATCTGGGCGGCTTTACGCAGATTTGATATCTCCTTGCTGCGCCTCCACCACTTAAAGCAGTTCATTTCCTCTGCGATCATAGCCGAGTACTCTGCCACACGCACTGAATGCTGATGTGTTCGCACATCCTTGGCATCGACTGCGTTTGCTATGGCCACGACTGTTTCATTAGCCATATTCAATTTGATCTGCTGCTGGTTGATCTGTCTTTGCACCACCAGCCAGGTAAACCAGATGATGAACAGCGCCAGGAGCAGCAGCATATATGTTATAAATCCGGGCTGTTCATAAATCTCGCCTATTTTTATCAGATCGAACTTACGCTCTTCAAGGATACGGTCGCCTGCGCTGTCAAAGATCGCCAGACGGAAAGTATACTTTCCTGCCGGGATATTCGCATAGATTATATTTGTCAGGCTGTTCTGCGGAATGATCGTCCACTGCGTATCAAAGCCGTCAAGGAAATAACCTACATTGGGTTCCTGAATGGTATAATTCAGTATTTCCGGCCCCAGCTCAACGCGGTTTACTCCCTGACCCACGGTTATGGTGCCCGACCGGTCCAGAGGCTGCAGCACACCGTCCAGACGCACGGATGCCAGCTGCATTCTGTACGAACGCACATCCTTGTTATACTTGTCTACATCGATTATATACGCGCCCGTATCGCAGGGAAGGAACAGCTCTCCGTTCCCATTGTAATAATTCCAGGAGTTGGCTGTAAGCGAAGTACCCAGGCCCCTTCTGGCGTCCAGAAGCTCCCAGGCTATCTCGCCGCCTCTGACCAGATCATCACGCTCCACAACATAAATACCTGCGCTTGACATTACGAAAAGCGTATCTTCATCCTTTACCCAGATATCATAATTGTTAAAATACGGGAACTTATCAAGCTGGCGGATAACGCCGTCCTCTCCCAGATAGCAGAGCCCGTTACTGGTAACAATGAACACGCCTTCCGTTTTGGGATCCTTTATGGTACGCAGGATAACGCCGCTGCTAAGCCCGTCCTCACGCGTGAGCATATCCTGAACTTCACCGTCTTTAAGCACCGCTATGCCATCCCCGTCGGTTCCTGCAAGGATAGTGCCGTCGGAGCGTTCCGTAATGGTCAGGATCATTGAATTTATCAGACCGTCCTCATTGCGTATGGTCTTGATTATCTTATGATCCTTTATGTAGCTTATGCCCGTGTCACCGGCTGCCAGTATGGTTCCATCCGATAATCCGGTCACGATACGCGCGCGGCTTCCAAAACTTCCGTCCTCAGCGTTGTATGTCCATACCCCGCCGTTTGTCGTAAACTCCATAAGACCGTTGCCATAGGTGCAGACCCAAAGATGATTATCAGCGTCCACATACATACAGCGGATACGCCTGCCGTCAAGCTGAGTCGTAAACTCGTTATACATCTGACGGCGGCAGCTTTTATCCACCACATCCAGTCCTTTATCCGTGCCGATATAATAACAGTTTTGCCAGGATACTATAGCATTGACCACCTTTCGGTCCATGCCTATAGAGCCGTATACATCTTTGAACGGAGATTTTGCCAGTCTCAGCAATCCAAGCCTTGAAGATGTAAACCACAGATTCCCCTGATAATCATAAAGCATATTATCGATGGAATTATTGAAATCATTTGTATTAAGGGTATGGTAGCCCACTGCATCAATATAGGATACGCCGCTGTCTGTAGACAGGAATAAAGTGCCGTCCTCTAAATAATTCAGGTTGTTGATGCTGTTTACATCCTTGCAGCTTATCATATCAAGCTGTTTAAGATCGTCGCCGGAAACATCAAAAGAATAGATATGATTTGTAGAAGTTCCGACCATCAGTGTACCATCGGGCGAAAATGCGCAGCATTTATACCACTCCTGATCGTCCTGCAGTTTGATCATACTCAGCACCTCTCCATTCTTAAGAAGGAAGAGACGACCGTCAGCTGCAATAGTTGCAACATGGCCATATTCATCGGCTGCGATGCTGTCGGCGTAATTTACTTCATCAAGGGTGCTTGCTGCTTTAAGTCCGTTATTCATGACCAGGATCTGCATGCTTCCCGTGGTGCCCACATAATAATACCCGTCTGTAGCGCGTATGATGCAGCGTACGGAATTCGACGGAAGCCCGCTGGCCTGGTCCAGTACATTAACTACCTTTTCACGGATCACAATAGAAAGTCCGTTATCATTTGTGCCTATCCACAGACGCCCCTCTTCATCCACATACAGGCAGTTTACGTTTTTAACGGATTCATAATCATCTACCCATCGGAATTCGCGTCCGTTATAGCGATACAGTCCCGCATATGTGCCTATCCACAAAACACCGTCATTGGTCTGGGCTATATCATTTGCCTCACCGCAGGGCAGGCCGTTATTACTGCTGTATACGGTCTGAACATAATCATTATAATCAGTTACATCGCTTATGGTTCCTGCTTCCGCCCTGCCCGGAAAAGACAGATAAGAACACACGGAAGTAAAAAGAAGCAGAACTGCTCCTGCTGCTCTACCTCCATGCTTTAAAGACTCTTCTTTATCCTTCTGCATTTTACGTCCGAGTATGACTATATATACTATCGCTATCGTAAGCACTTTATCGGCAAACTCTATAGCCAGCTGCCCCAAAACGTAGCAGATAAACGGTGTCCAGCCATTATCCAGCAGGTAACTGATAACGCCGTCGCCCCATTTATTCCCGGTATATCCGCTATAAAGAAGCATATTCAGCGGAACCGATACGATAAGCGCGGCAGTCATGGTAATAGTAGCTGCCACCATGAAGCCGTAAAATCTGTCGAACCATTTTCTGCGCGCGGCCACACCGACTATGATACCCAACGCCACGCTTGTAACAGAATATGCCGCTGACAGATGATTGACGACCGAATATGCGATATTTCCCGTGAGTCCGACGATAGCGCCGCATACAGGCCCCGCAACATAAGCGCATAAAGCTGTTCCGAAAGAATCGGCCCAGATTGGCAATTCAAGCCATACCGCAAACAGCTTTCCTCCGACATTAAGGCAGACGCACATTGCAATAAAAAGAACGATCTGCCAGGTTTTCCAGTTTTTCATCTGTTTAATTCTCCTCCCCGCATCATGCACTATAATTATAGCAAAGTGAGAATAATATGTAAATCTGCTACAGCTGCACGCCTGCTCTTTCCGCAGCTTCCTTTACATAACGGAACGCTTTATCATAATCTTCAAATGCAGACATATGTTCCGGCAATATGGCGCCGTGTCTTTACACTGCTTAAGTATAGCACATCTGTGTGTATTTAAGCATAGCAATAAGTATAGATGATGACAGGTAAATGCCATCATGTTATAATGTACTATGTTATGGAAGAAAAAAAACATTTATCACGGTATCTTAAAACCATACTGATAATGACCGCATGTATCATAGTGCTGTCGCTGCCCGCTTTTTCATCTGATCTCTGCGACTGGTATAATGATCATATCTACGGTATTTTATGCGACGCCATCAGTCATGTTACTGCGCTGCTTCCTTTCGCTCTGGGTGAGATACTTATGTATATCGGCGCGCTGCTGATAGTGGCCGCTGTATTCATACTGCTTTTGCTGATCTTTCTTCATAAAAAAGCAGGGTACCGCAGATTCTGCAGCGGCTATTTCAAAACCCTTTCTGTCATCCTCTTAAGCGTGGTACTCGTTTATGTACCCACCTGGTTTATTCCTTTTAACGGAAGCATATTGGGGCGTGGTGATCCCGGCCTGAGAACCGAATATACCCTCGACGAAGCAAGAGCTCTGCTTCAGTATTTTGCCGACGGAGCAAATGCCGCAGCCGAAGAGATCTGCATAGCCGAAGATGGCAGCGTTGAATTCTATCCCACTGAAAAGATCACGGAAATGGCTGCTGCCGCAATGAGAGATCTGGGCAGTGAATTCGGCCGTCTTAAAGGTTATTATCCGCCTGTAAAGACCGCTATATGCTCGGATATCTTAAACCGCATGAATATTGGCGGCTACAATTATCCCTACACAATGGAGCCCACACATAACCGCTATGTTTCGCCTCTTTATCAGGCGTCTCTGGATGCGCACGAATATGCTCATCATAAAGGCTATTATCAGGAAAATGAGGCCAATCTCCTCAGTGAACTGGCGCTTTGCAAAAGCAGCGATCCCTATCTGAGACTGGCAGCTTATTACGAGATGTATAACTATCTTTATTTTGATTTTCTGGATAAAGAGACCGCTGTTCTGGATCAGATGATCGCCGATGGCCTGGTCACCTACCCTGAAAAGCTGGATTCAAAAGAAAAAGTACAGGAAGCCTTTAGGATATGGGAGGAGATCTTCGGTCCCGAGCCCGAATTAAGCGAACGCGTCTATTATATATATGATGCCGGCATGGAGGCAGAACAGGCGATATATGACGAAGACGAACATGTGATAGATGATATGCCGGCTGTTGATGAACTGATCTCCGATACCGCAGCACAGGGCTGGAAGATACAGGGTGATATAATCAAGGATAATACCTACAGCGGCGTTGT
>CAMOEK010000117.1:0-7857 GCA_946612125.1 uncultured Lachnospiraceae bacterium
CTTAAATATCCCCACTGCAAAATCCGCGTATTTAAAGAAAGCCAAAAGCCCCAGATTGATGATGAGCGCCGCTGCCAGACACAGCCGCTTTTTTGCTTTTGAGCCCTCAAAATGCTCCTGCAGCCGGCCGTCAATATAATCCACCATTGACGATATCAGCATCAGAAGGATATATACCGGCTCTCCCCAGGCATAAAAAAGCAGACTGAAAATAAGCAGGACTACATTCTTAGCCCTGCCCGGGAAAGCATAGTACAATATCAAAAATACGGGCAAAAAGAAAAATATAAATGCTGTACTTGAAAATACCATTGTTTCAGTTAGCGGCGATACCCTCTTTTATGATCTTTTCGATGCCGTCGGCATCGGGAGATATCAGAAGATATGCATAGTTTCCGCTGCTCACTACCCTGCCTGCCTTTATCGTATCAGCCTGCTCGGGCATATAATCCAGCATTTCAGGAGAAGAAAGCTGGGAATAAACTGCATTAAGTTTGCTTACAACATCTGCCACATCAGCGCTGTCCTTTGTCTTGATTATAAAGATCCTGTCGGCATGAAGCTCATCACCCTCGGCGCAGACATAATCTTCAAGTTTGGATGCATCCAGTCCGTAGTTGTTCAGGATCCAGTCATCATCCCCCTGATACAGATCGGGAAGAGCGAAAGAACTGCTGATCTTTGCATATATATCCTTAGGCAGCTGCGCTTCCGCAGCCACTGCTGCTGTTGTATTACCGCCTTCATTTCCTGCATTAGCAGCTGCGGCTGCCGTAGGCTGCGCTGCCGGCTCACTGCCGCCGTTATCCTTTGTGCAGCCTGTCAGTGCCAGCGCTGCAGTTAATATTATACATATAAGTTTCTTTTTCATTATAATCTCCTTCTGTAAAGATCCACTTCTTTAGAAGCCCAGCCGTTCTGCGGCATAAGCTTTAAGCATCATGACCCACACTCTGTAGGCCAGCTCGTTTTCGTGCAGTTCACCATCACTGCAATATTTTTCTGCCAGATTACCGGCTCCGTCGGAAAGCACGGTTGCAAGATCTATATAGCCCCAGCCTTTTTCCGCTGCGAGCTTCGTGACTCCTGAATTAAAACTTGCCAGATTAGTATTGTTAAGGCTTCCCTTTCCTTTACCGTTTAAGGTATAGGTCGCGCTCAGTATCGTGACATCCAGCCCCGGCGCGCCGGCCTTGATCTTATCGATCAGCTGCGGATACAAAGCAAGTGATTCATCCACGCCAAAGGACACATCGTTTATGCCAAAGAACAGAAAAGCCCTTTCCACTCCCATCATGGGTATGGACTCCCACAAAGGATACTGCTGCCCCTGATAAAGCGGGTGTATGCTCTTATCACTTACTTCCCAGAAAGCGTTGTGCAGCGAATACGACCCGGATGCAAGGAATTTAAGATTCTTAAGCAGCGGATCGCTGCTCTTTGCGCAATAGTTCTTAAAGCCCAGCAGCACGGAATCACCGGTAAATACGGTATTACGGTAAAATTCCGCTATCTGCGCTTCCTGCTCAACGGAATAAACCCTGCGCTCAAGCTCCGAAATATCATAGCAGGTAGCACCGCCGGCAGGCACGGTATCAACAGGCTTTGTAGTAGTATCACCGTTTCCGGCAGTAGTATCCTGTTGGGCCGGCGCCGGAACAGGCGTCGGTGTGGGAGTAGGGGTTTCCGTAGGTCCCACGTGACGTATCTCTCCCGCCCTGCTTTCATTAAAGGAATACACGCCTTCCTTGGGTTCAAGCTGTACTACTGTCTGCGCAGGATCGATATCGGGATCTTTCTTCCCGCAGCCGTATAAAAGCCCTGTCATTGATAACAGGGCCAGTGTTTTTATCAGGTCTTTGCGTACCATTTTTTAAGAACCTGCTCCGCTTTCTTAAGGTGTACATTGAAGCCGTTTTCTCTAGCAGCCTCTTCTTCAGTATCGTAGATCGTGCTGCCCCAGTCCCACCAGAAACAACCTGCAAACCAGGGCTCATCAAAAAAGGTCTGTAAGCAGGATTCATAAAAGTTTGCCTGCTCTTCCTCATCATGAGGCAGATCCTGATGTTCAAAATCCCATGGCATAGCCGAGCATCCGTGAGCGCTGCGGCAGCCTATCTCAATAAAGACCACGGGCTTGTTAAAGGCCTCGTGTACCTTCTTCATCTCATCCTTTATGCCTGCCCACTTTGCTGCCATATCTTCCACAGAGGTCTTTCCGTCCTCTCCGACAGGGAAGTATGCGCTGGTGCCTACATAATCCACGGCATCGAACCACTTCATCTCCAGCTCGTGGCCGTGATTGGTATTATATGCGATCTTTCCGCTGTACGCGGCTCTTACATCAGCTATAAGCTTTCTCCAATGCTGCTCTTTCTTTTCGGTCCCCAGCATCTCACAGCCTATGCAGAACATCTCACAGCCTGTTTCCTGCGCAAGAGAGGCATAATACTTAATAAATGCCGTATATGAAGCAAACCATTCATCCCAGTATTTATCCCTGCCCCACTGATCGGAATCAGGGAAGGTGATCCTGGCGCGCCATATGCCATCGCCGGAATTAAGTATAGGTTTAAGACATACTTTAACATTATGCTTATGGGCATTTTCGATCACTGCGCAAAGGTCGCGGTCGTTCACATCCTGTCCGAAATGAAAACGTATCTGTCTGCTGAAGACATCATCCTGCTCAACAGTAAAGCATAAGCATATCCAGTTAACACCGGTCTCAAAAAGCCTCTGCTGGGAGAGCTTTCCGGCTTCGGAGCGGTATACTCCGTCACGTCCGTCATAACCGTATGTAAAGCCTTTTATCTCCATATCAATCTGCTCCGTTAAAGCTTCTCTTCCTTGCCACAAGCGGCATGATACCACATCTTGATAGATTTGTCCATATCCGGCACAAGATGCACTGCTGCTCTTTACGCGTCCGCTCCTGTTTTTATCACTCTGCTCCATGAGCATAACAGCTGCTTGAGCTGCTCTCTCATATACGGTGCGCTGCCGTCAAAGACAAGCAGTTCATTTCCGTCAGGCAGTGGATATCTCACCGCAGTCATAAGCCCGCGAAGATAAACCTGCGCTATATGCGCTACACATTTACGGCAGTCATAAAGGTCTTTTAATACCGCGGCTGCGCTTATATCCTCCAAGTCCGGTATGCCTGCCACTTCCAGCAGATATTTATGCAGCATGAGTGCCGCATCCAGGCGCCGCATTTTTTCCGCATCCATATCAATGCCGGCCGCCCTTAATGCATCTGCGCTGAAAGCCTTTTCAAACAGATCGCATCGCCCCATCTGCGAAAGAGATTCCACAAACTCCCTGACCGTCAGCGTATTCTGTGTTTCCCCGGATCCCTGTATGCCTGTATTGCTTTCTTCCCGCATCATTTTACCGGGCTTATCTTTAAAGTAAGATTTCCGTATGCGGGAATGCCTGATGCGCTTATCTCCTTTGCCTCAAGGCTTTTTTCTTCCTTGCTCCAGAGGTTCTTTATCTTATAGGAAGCCGCTGCGGCAAAGCCGTCCTTATCCTTCATCTTATGTCCGATAAACTCAAGTATAGTATCAATGCTTACAGATAATCCCCAAGTCTGTTCATGGTCGCTGAGATTGATAAAGGAAAGCGCCACGCTGCCGTCTGCCAGCGGCTTAGCCAGTATATCGGCGCGGTCGTTATCCCGGATGTACTCCTTATCGGGAGCCTCTTTGGCTAAGGTGGAATAAACCCTTTTAGCCTGCACGCCCAGCGCATCCCGGTTAAGCGCAATCAGATCTTCATTGGCAATGATGTTATATATATCGTCTCCCCTGCTGACACGGCGCAGGTCCATCCCCAGCATAAGCGGCGAGTTCATCATGCACCACATTGTAAAATGCGTGCCGCACTGAGTCATATCCAGACCATTCATGCCTATCATAAGCATATCGGGATCATTCCAGCCTTTATCAGGTCCGGCGTATTCATCCATGATAACGGCTTTATCATACTGTACTGCTACGCCGGGCGTATAATCGCTGGCCCATTCGCCGCGTCCCGGATTGCCGTCAGCTCCCACCTGGAAAGTGATATCGTTGAGTATACGCCAGGAATCACCCACCTTATATCCCCAGTTTTGAGGCTGGGTCTTGCCCCATTCACAGATGGAAAGCAATATCCCATGCTCTTTATCAACTTCATTAAAGGCTTCCAGCAGCGCCGCATAAGAGCAAAGTGTATTCTCCTGACGCCTGTGGTTCATAAGCCTTATGATATTTTCGCCCTTCTTTAGCACTATCTTAAAATGAGAGGAAGATATGAATTCGGAAGGTCCGCCGCTTTCGGGCACCATATCATCATAGAAGATCTTTGTTGCATCCTCGGGTCCTGCCGCTATCTGCAGCCAGCAGCCGCATCCCGGCTCTTTGCCTGTGGCATATCTTAACTGCAGACCATACTCGCCGTCTGCAGGCGCTTCAACTTTAAATACCAGTTCCGCGCTCATATCGCCTGTCGGACTCTGCTGCGGACCTGTGCCGTCAAAGGTACCGATGCCTGTAGCGTAACCGTCCTTTATCTCCGCGCCTGAGCCTCTCAGCTCTGCATAAGCCACGGAAAGCTTAAGAGCCATACCCTTGCCTTCAACTTCTATGCCCCTGATATTGGGCGCATATGTATATTTCGCATTCTCTGCATTTGAGAAGGTAGCATTGTCCCAGAGATAATAGCAATTATCAACCTTGATAAAGTCCACGCCCCATTCGATATAAGAACGCGCGTCCGTAAGCTCATGGCCGCAGGTGCCCACTGCTGCTCCTGCGCAGAGATTCGTTCCTATATCATTATACATGCCGAATTTAAGACCTTTGTCATGTATATAGTCGGCCAGCGCCCTGAAGCCCGAAGGGAATTTGACTTCCTCATTGGAAAGTTTCCCGTCTACACGCTCCTGTTTGTAACAGCCGTCATCCAGCACTATATATTCATAGCCCAGTTTATCCAGCCCCAGCTCAATAAACTTATCTGCCATCGCCTTAGTCAGTTCTTCGGTATTGCCGCTGCCGAATGCGTTCCAGCTGTTCCAGCCCATAGCAGGAAGGCGCCCGATCTGCTTTCCTTCAAATACTTTACCGTCCTTAAAACTGTCATAGCGGTACTTATCATCTTTTATCACCGCAGGTCTTTCGGTACTTACTTCGATCCCCATGACTGCTCCTTTCCCAATAAAAAACTTAACTGCAGATATATGATATTTGTCCCTTTACGGCTTGTCAAGCCGTTTAACATATGGCTGAACTCTGCCTTTATCTGCGCATCTGATCATGCCGGCGAAAAAAAAATCGTAATCCCCCATAAATCCTCTCCGGCTCATCCGTATGATGAACATAGGACAAAGACAAAGATCCTTCTCAAGGCCCGGTGCAACATGCAGCCGGAAAGAATAATCAAAAGGATCACATATAAAAACGGAGGAAAATGATATGAAGAAAAGAAACATTGCTGTTATGTTACTTCTGTGCATCACAATGGCAGGATGTGGAAACTCAGCTGTTCCCACAAGCAGGGGAAATCTGAATACCCCGGGCGTTACTGCCCCCGCAAGCGTCAAGCAGTACACCGATGCCGAAATAGAAAAGCGCATCAAACAGGTCGGCAAGGATTACGACGGTCTCTACGATTACTCCTGGAGCAGCGGCAATCGTAACAAGGGACTGGTCATGATGTCAAACGCAGTAACTTATGAATCAGCCGCAGTTGCCGAAGATTGTGAGGCAGAGGCAGACTATAGTGTCGCCGGCTCTTACAATGCAAATCTGAGTGTTACTCCCGGTACCGTCTACGATCCTGATGCTTACATCGACGATGTCGAATGGAATACCGAAAGCTACAAGAATATCAATGAATCCGGTTTCGTTTCCGTAGCAACACAGCCTTTCTCAACCTTCGGCGCCGATGTGGATACCGCAAGCTATTCAAACTTCCGCCGCAGGGTATTTGAAAATGACGGCTTTGGCATAACCGATAATGCGCTGCGCGTCGAAGAGATGATCAACTACTTTAATTATGATTATGTTCTTCCTGCAGACGGAGAGAAATTCGGCGTAGTGACCTCTCTCACCGACTGCCCCTGGAATCAGGATACAATGCTCCTGCGCGTCGGTATCCGCGCCGAAGATATCAAGCCCGAAAAAGGAAGCAATATAGTATTTCTTGTTGACACCTCCGGATCCATGTTCAACAACAATAAACTGCCTCTGGCACAGGAAGCTCTCAAAATGCTCCTTGAAAACCTCGACGATGACGACACCATATCAATAGTTACCTATGCAGGTACCAGCGAAGTACTTTTAGACGGCGCAAAGGGTAGCGATCGTAAAGAAATAAAGGATGCTATAGATTCTCTTGAAGCATACGGCTCCACCAACGGCGAAGGCGGCATAAACGCTGCTTACGATACAGCCGCAAAGCACTTTATAAAAGGCGGGAACAACCGCGTTATCCTCTGCACCGACGGCGACCTCAATGTAGGCGTATCTTCCGAAGCAGGCCTTATCGACCTTGTAAAAGAAAAGAAAGAGACCGGCGTATTCTTATCCTGCCTGGGATTTGGTGAAGGCAATTATCAGGACGACAAAATGGAAGCCCTTGCCGACTACGGAAACGGCAACTACGCTTTCATCGACTGCAGCGCCGAAGCAGAGCGCGTGCTCAAAGACGAGATGTGGTCAACCCTCTTTACCGTAGCCAAAGACGTTAAGTTCCAGGTAGAATTCAATCCCGCTCAGGTAAAGGGCTACCGCCTTATCGGTTACGAAAACCGCTCAATGGCAGCAGAAGACTTTGCAGACGATACCAAGGACGGCGGCGAAGTGGGATCAGGCCAGTGCGTGACCGTACTTTACGAAGTAGTCACCAACGACTCCGCTTACGAGCTTCCCGGTGTTGAATCCAGATATGCAAGTGACGAAACCGCTGCTGCAAACGACAGCGACGAACTCCTGGCAGTAAACATCCGCTACAAAGAGCCCGATGCAGACAAGAGTGAGCTCCGCACCTATCCCGTTACCATGGCTGACAAGATGGATGATATGGACTACGATACTTCCTGGGCAGCCGGCGTGGCACAGTTCACAATGCTCGTCCGCGGATCCGACAATATGGGCACTTCCAGCTACGAAGAGATCTACGACAGACTTAAGAACGACCCTTCAATAATGACAGATGACTTCAAGGCACAGTTCCTTTACATGGTACAGAAAGTAGCAGACAACGCTTAAACCAAGCAGTCCATAATACCTCAAAGAAACAGCCGCCCGTAAATGGGCGGCTGTTTCATGTTTACAGATTGCTTATGATCAGATTGAATACGGTAGCATTAGTATTGGCATCATAATGCATGCCATCTACCATATTGTAACCGTATGTCACCAGATAACTCCAGGTATCTATATATTTGACTCCGGAAAGGTTATTGACCATTATGGCGTTAAACGCGCTCACGTTGTCGTTATTCGTCCAGGGGTTATCTCCCACAGGATTTACGGATACAAAATAGGTTCTGGCTCCTCTGGCTGCCCATTCCGCGGCTTTCTGATTTATCAGCGCCGAATAACTGTATCCGTTATCCGTATCATTTACACCAAGGCATATGACCACTTTTGTCCCGCGGCCTATGATGCCCTCAGCCTGTCCCAAAGCTGTGGATACGAACCATTCATATCCCTTTGAATTCTCGCAGATCCAGCTGACTCCGCCACCGCCTGTCACATCTCTCATCTGTACACAGCGTGAATCACCTATCATCAGTACGCCTGCAGGCGCCACTACCTGTGGCGGAGGAGGCGGCGCCAGCGCGGGATCCTGTGTAGGCGCCGG
>CAMOEK010000118.1:0-7799 GCA_946612125.1 uncultured Lachnospiraceae bacterium
GACCAGACGGGAAGCATTAAGATGCGTGAGGCTGGTATTTAAATATCTGGAGCGCGCAGTAAAGAACGGAAATGATATGCAGGCCAGACGCGGCATGCTCCGCGCATCATATCTGGGAGGCTGCGCATTTACCGTATCTTATGTGGGCTATGCTCATGCAGTGAGTCATTCCTTAAGCGGCAGGTATAATCTGCCACATGGAGAGACTACGGCGATACTGCTTCCGTATGTGCTGGAGGCATACGGCACAGCTATCTATCCGCAGCTTAAGGCTCTGGCTATAGCAGCGGGAATCGCCCACATGGATACCGATGAGACCCTGGCTGCGCAGAGCTTTATAAGAGCTGTCTGGGAGCTTAACAAACGCATAGGCATAGGCAGCCGCATACCTGCAATAAAACCTGAGGACATAGATAAAATGGCACAGATGGCTGAGGCTGAGGGGAATCCTGTTTATCCCGTGCCGGTGCTTATGGATGCAAAGCAGCTTAAAAGGTTTTATTTTGATGTGTATGAACAGGGAGGTACAAGGGCATGAACCGTACGGAAGAGATACTGAAAAAGCAGCGTGAATATTTTGCGGGCGGAGCAACGCTTAATATCGGAGCGCGTGAGACGGCGCTTAAGAAGCTTTACATTGCCATAAAGAAAAATGAAGCCAGGATACTGGAGGCGCTTAAAGCGGATCTGGGGAAGAGCGGCATGGAAGCTTTTATGTGCGAAGCGGGGCTGGCGTTAAATGAGATAAGCCATATGTTAAAGCACATTAGGACTTATGCAAAAACACAGATAAAGCCTACGCCGCTTACAAATTTCCATGCGGACAGTCTGGTTTATCTTAAGCCTTACGGTAATGTGCTGATCATGAGTCCCTGGAACTATCCTTTTCTTTTGACCATGTCGCCGCTTATCGATGCGATCGCCGCAGGCAATACTGTTATAGTAAAGCCCAGCGCATATGCGCCGCATACCTCCGATATAATATCTGCCATTATAAGCAGGACCTTTGATGAGGAATACGTTGCCTGCATCACAGGCGGCAGGGCAGAGAATCAGCAGCTGCTGGGACTTAAATTTGATTATATTTTCTTTACCGGCAGCCAGAGTGTTGGACGTGAAGTGCTGCGCAAAGCGGCAGAGCATTTAACTCCAGTAACGCTTGAGCTTGGAGGGAAGAGCCCCTGCATAGTGGACGGTTCTGCGAATCTTAAGCTGGCTGCCAGGCGCATAGTATTCGGCAAGTTCTTAAACTGCGGGCAGACCTGCGTGGCGCCCGATTATATACTCTGTGAGGAATATGTTAAAGATGAGTTCGTAGCCCTGTTAAAGAAGGAGATAATAAAGCAGTATTCAAAAGCGCCCCTGAAGAATAAGGACTACGGAAAGATAATCAACGAAAAACACTTCAGACGGCTTAAGGCACTGATCGATGAGGATAAAGTGGTATGCGGCGGAAGATCGGATGATACTTCACTTAAGATAGAGCCTACCGTTATGGATAATGTCAGCTGGTCCGATGCTGTTATGGGTGAGGAGATATTCGGCCCCATACTTCCCGTGCTTACATTTAAGCGCATAGAGGAAGTGCGTCAGACTGTCGAAGATCATGCGCATCCGCTGGCTTTATATATCTTTTCAAAAGACCGTGACAATATCAATTATCTGCTTAAGCGCTGCCGCTTCGGTGGAGGCTGCGTAAACGATGTGGTGGTGCATCTGGCTACGCCCAATATTCCTTTCGGCGGTTTTGGTGAGAGCGGTATGGGCGCTTATCACGGAAGATACGGCTTTGAAACCTTCTCACATAAATGCAGTATACTTGATAAAAAGCTGTGGCTGGATCTTCCCATGCGCTATCAGCCGTACAGGAAGATATACGAAGCCATGCTTAGGCTTTTCCTTAAATGATCATCTCTGCGCGCGTAACAGGGGATGACGGAGATGCTCTGCTTATCCCCTGCCGGGCGGGCGTTATAAAATCCCCTGCAGGCGGACGGCTCCGTTTGACAACGCCGATGTAATGTGCTATAGTCCGTCTGGTTGCAGGTGCAGACCGGGGAGCAGAAATGATGCTTTCGGGGGTCTGTTAAATGGGAACCGGGTGCAAATCCCGGGCAGTGCCGCTACCGTAAAAGCCGGGTCTTAAGCCTGCATTCAGGCACAGCCACCTTCACGATGCATGAAGGCGTGCCGGGAGACTTTGGCAGAGTCTTTCTTTCTGTGCCGCGAAAGCGGTCTTTTTTTATCGCAAAAAAAAATAACAAAGGAGGAAAGAGATTATGAAAAAGAAGACGCTGAAACTGTTAACGGGTGGGATGGTATTGTTTACCCTTCTTACGGGCTGCACGCAGGAGCAGCCGCCCATGGATCCGCCTGCTGAGGTAAGCACGGAAAAGGAAGAGGAGCCTGCAGCAGAGCCCACGAAAGAGCCTGAGGCTGAGCCGGCAGTGGAAGAAACTGCTGCAGAAGAAGGCATAGCGGCCAAGGACCGCAGCGGTAATGATATCACATTGCCTTCGAAAGTTGAGTCTATTATTTCCATGTCGCCTGCTACCACAAGGGCGCTCATCGATATGGGGTATGGGGATAAGATAGTGGCATCAGATACCAATTCCCAGTATTCATACGGCCTTGAGCTTGCCGATGATGTGCTTTACATGGATATGATGGCTCCCGATCAGGAGCAGATAGTGTCTCTTGCGCCCGATATCGTATTTACTTCGGGCATGAGCAGCACAGACGGAAACGATGCTTATGCAAATGTAAGGGCAGCCGGACTTTGCGTAGCTGATATCCCCAGCAGCGCATCTATCAAAGATGTGGAAGATGACCTGCTCTTTATAGGTAAATGCATCGGTGATGAAGAGGCAGCACAGGGACTGGTAGATGAGATGGAAGAGACCATAGCCACGATAAAGGATATAGCGGCCACTATTCCCGAGGACGAGAAAAAGACCGTGCTCTTTGAGCTCTTTACGCCTTCGGCTGATTATCCTACAATCTATACTGCCGGCCCGGGAACCTATATCAATGAGATGCTGGAGCTGGTAGGCGCTGTAAATATTGCAGGTAATGAAGATACGCAGTGGCCCGCGCTTACCGAGGAAGCTGCGGTGGCAGCTGATCCCCAGGTTATACTTTCTGCCGATATGTATACGCCTGATGTCATCAACACTATCCTGAAAATGAAGGGCTGGGAGAATGTTACGGCCATAAAGGACGGCGCAGTGTTCATGCTGAATGCTGATGAAGTTAATCAGCCCTGCCACCGTATAATCAACGCGCTGATAGATATGGCAGTATCGATCTATCCCGAGTATTATGAGTATGATGAGGAAGCAGAGGAATTGGAACCTGCTGCCTAAGTCTTAAGGAAGGCTGCTTTTATGCATCAGGAGTGGCCCGCCATACACCATACAGTAAAGGAGTTTTATTCTGAGCGCAGCAAAAAACGAAAAAAGAGATAATACCGTAAAAGTGATACTTTCGGTAGTATTTGCCCTTGCCGCCATAATGCTGGCGGCGGGGCTTGGCAGTGTACGCGTGTCACCGGGAGGCATAGTCGCGGTAATCGCAGGCAAGCTGTTCTCAAGACCTCTTCCGGAGGATGTTACTCCTTCTGTTGTTTCGATCATCTGGGATATAAGACTGCCCAGGGCTCTGTCTGCATTTATAGTGGGCGCCATGCTTTCCGTATCGGGCGCGGTGGTTCAGGCACTTTTGCAGAATCCTCTGGCTTCGTCATATACCCTTGGAGTGTCTTCGGGAGCTTCGCTTGGCGCGGCGCTCGTGATAGTCAATGAGATAAGCATACCTGTTATCGGCACGCTGATGCTGCCGGTGACAGGTTTTATTTTTGGCCTGGGGACCGTGCTTCTGGTAATTTTCTTTGCTTCCAGGCTTGATAATAATCTGCGCAATCACACGATAATACTGTTCGGCATGATCGTGTCGCTATTTGTAAACGGCATGCTTACTTTGCTTTCTTCGGCGTATTCCCAGCATATGAACAGGCTGATATTATGGCAGATGGGGACCTTTGCCGGGAGACG
Source organism: uncultured Lachnospiraceae bacterium (assembly GCA_946612125.1). Classification (GTDB taxonomy): domain Bacteria; phylum Bacillota; class Clostridia; order Lachnospirales; family Lachnospiraceae; genus NK4A136. The sequence goes on from CAMOEK010000118.1 coordinate 4,053, forward strand.
CTGGGAACATGTGGGACTTCTCTGCGCCGTTTGTGTCGTTGGCTGCATTGCGGTATGTTTCTTTAACAGGGAACTGGATCTGATGAGCTTTGGAGAAGAGCAGTCACAGGCGATGGGAGTCGATGCTAAACGCGCGCGCCTTATACTGCTGATACTATCATCCGTGCTGACAGGCGCTGCGGTATGCTTTACCGGAGTGATCGGGTTCATAGATCTGGCCGCTCCTCATGCCGTAAGGAGGATATTCGGATCTTCGCATAAGTATGTGCTGCCCATGAGCGCGGTAGTGGGAGGCAGTTTTATGGCTCTTGCCGATCTGGCTTCGCGAACCGTGCTGTCACCGCGCGAGATACCGGTGGGCGCGGTCACCGCTCTTTTAGGCGCGCCGTTCTTTCTCTGGGTATACTTCGGCACAAGGAGGAAGAAATGAAGGCGATAGAATGCACGAACTTAAGCGCGGCATACGATAAGCGCCTTCTTGATAAGGACGATGCCGTTATACGCGACATTAATTTTGAGATAGAAGAAGGCAGCAGCGTGGCGATACTCGGCCCTAACGGCAGCGGAAAGAGCACGCTTTTAAAAGCGCTGTGCGGCATGATAGCGCGTAAGGGAAAGGTAAATGTGCTGGGGAAGGATGCGGACAGGATGAACCGCAGACAGATGGCCATGAGCATAGCGTATATGACCCAGCTTTCGGAAATATTCTTTTCCTATCCCGTATACGATACCGTTATGATGGGACGCTATGTTCACAGCAGAAGCGCTTTCGGAAATGCGGCGGCGGAGGACAGGGAAACAGTGGAGCGGGCGCTCAGGAGCACGGGCGTGGAGGAGCTTAAAAACAGACAGCTTTCTTCGCTTTCGGGAGGGGAACTGCAGCGCGTTTTTCTGGCTCGGACCTTTGCGCAGAGCAGCCCGATCCTCATGCTGGACGAACCCAATAATCATCTGGATCTTAAAGTGCAGGCAGAGCTTGCGGGATATCTTAAAGAATGGTGCGGACAGCCTTCTCATACACTGATAGGCGTATATCATGATATACCCCTGGCGCTGGAACTGGCGGATGAATTCATACTTATGAAGGAAGGCGCCATGCTGGCTAAGGGCAGCAGGGAAGATATACTGGGCAAAGGGCTGCTGGAGATGGCATATGGCTTTGAGGTGCGGGAGTATCTGGGGAGGATAGAAAAGCTGCTCAGGTAAAAACGGAGTTTTCTTGATCAAACTGTTATAACAGATGTTCAAAATGTATGATTTCCCTGTGTACAATCACGATGGCTTTGTGATATAATAACAGGGGAATCATTTTTTTATACAGGAGGGACAAGGATGGAACCCCTTACAGAAAATATGAATTTTGATGAAGAATTTTTCAAAATGGTCGATCTGATGGATTCTCCCGATAATTACGACAGGAAGAAGATGATCGAGCAGCTCATACGGCTGGCAAGGATGTTCCGGCTTACTAAAGTTGTGTCTGAGTTTTACAGAAGCCCCACCCATGAGCAGCAGGGGGATGGGGAAGTATATTGCGATTATGATATAGGACATGATGACGTCAGGGTTTATGACAGACGTTATCAGCTGAGCAATGGTGTAGTGCTGAAAGCCACGGCTTATATGGCGGAGGGCACTGAACCTCTAAATGAGGATGAAGAAAAGAAACTTGATGTATGTATCCGTTCTATGCTTAGTCTTCTGAGCCGTAAAAGGATGCAGGGAGTTATTGAAGCACTCGCATATCACGACCGCGACGGTTATCCCAACTTTCCCAACTTCTTCAGGCATCTTGAGATGATGAATCAGAGCTGCGGATTTAAGGGCTATACGGCGCTGATGTATAATCTTCGCCAGTTTTCACTGATAAACAGGGACCTGGGACAGGAAGCCGGCGACATGATCATGCGCAGGCACTTTGAAGCTGTCAGGGAGATCATAGGAGATAACGGACATCTCGTGCGCGTGGGCGGAGATAACTTTGCGGCTATCTTCAAAAACGAGATACTCGATAAGGTGATAAAAGCCCTGGAAGGCCTGCATATAGTTTATGATGAAGAAAATGACAGACGTGTTGTATTATCTGCCTGTGCCGGAGTCTATATTATCCCGCCGGAATTTAAATATGTTAATTACGGCAGCATAGTGCAGGTGATATATCCGACCTGTCAGACGGCAAAGCTCGAAAAAGAGGGCACCATTGTATATGCAAGCAAAAAAAGCGTTGAACAGAAAGAGAATATATCAAGAGTACGCAGGCATTTTGAAGAGGCTCTTGAAAAAGAATACTTCCACGCATACTATCAGCCCAAGGTAGATGTGCAGAGCGGAAAGCTTGTTGGCGCCGAGGCTTTATGCCGCTGGATATACGAAGGGCAGATAGTACCGCCAATGGAATTCATTCCCGTTCTTGAGAACAATATGGATATCTGCCGGCTGGATTTTTATATGCTGGACAGGGTCTGCAAGGATATACGCAGATGGCTGGATCAGGGCCTGGAGGTGGTGCGCGTTTCGGTTAACCTGTCGCGCAAGCATCTGATCGATGTGGATCTTCTTGAGCATATCATGAAGATAATCGACAGGAATAAGGTGCCTTATAAATATATAGAGATAGAGCTTACGGAGACTACCACGGAAGTGGAACTCAAGAAACTGCGCCGCCTGGTCGAAGGTCTGCAGGAGATGGGGATCAGCACCGCAGTTGATGATTTCGGAGTAGGATACTCGTCGCTGAATCTTATAAGGGAACTGCCCTGGAATGTTTTAAAGATAGACAAAAGCCTGCTTCCGGGCGTGGGAAATGATAACAGAAAGACATCTTATGTGATGTTCAGGCATATAGCGTCGATGGCAAAGGATCTGGGACTTGAATGCATCACCGAGGGCGTGGAAACGGCAGAACAGGTTGAGGTGCTCAAGAACAATAACTGCCTGTATGCCCAGGGATTCTATTTTGACAAGCCGCTTCCGGTCGCGGATTTTGAAGAGAGACTGGCGAAGGGCGGGTATTATTAAGAAGTCTTAAAATATTTCTTGACATAAAATGATCATGAACGTATAATATTCGAGCGTGCGGTTTTGCGTGCGCTCGTTTTTTTGCGCATATGCTGCCGCATAGAAAATGTTAAATCAGACAGGAGGTGAATAGAATGCCGACATTTAACCAGCTTGTAAGAAAGGGTCGTGAGACTTCCGTTAAGAAGTCTACCGCACCGGCGCTCCTTAAGGGCTACAACTCACTTCACAAGCGCGCGATCGATACCAATTCGCCGCAGAAGAGAGGTGTTTGCACCGCAGTTAAGACCGCTACCCCCAAGAAGCCTAACTCAGCACTTAGAAAGATCGCCAGAGTACGTCTTTCCAATGGTATTGAAGTTACCAGCTACATCCCCGGGGAGGGACACAATCTGCAGGAGCATAGCGTGGTTCTGGTAAGAGGTGGCCGTGTAAAGGACCTTCCCGGTACCAGATATCATGTCATCCGTGGTACGCTTGATACCGCAGGTGTTGCCAACAGGAAGCAGGCGCGCTCAAAGTACGGCGCTAAGCGTCCTAAAGACAAGAAATAAATAAGACCTGGGTATCATAGACAAATTTAAATGTCGGAGTTCTGTTTCATCTATTAACAGATACAGCGCGAACACATGATAATTTGAATGTGAGTACCGATGATCTAATTGTTGTTAAAATAATTAAGGAGGGAAGAACCGTGCCACGTAAAGCACATATTCAGAAAAGAGATGT
>CAMOEK010000119.1:0-7753 GCA_946612125.1 uncultured Lachnospiraceae bacterium
CCGGCTTTAGTGTTACCACAGCAGATAACGGGCTTGAAGCGATCGATATCATGGAGGACAAGGAGTTTGACCTTATCATTCTGGATATCATGCTGCCCAAGATCGACGGCTTCACTCTTTGTGAACTGATACGAAAAAAGAGTAATGTTCCCGTTGTAATGCTGACTGCGCGTTTTGCGGATGAGGATCAGATGCGCGGTTATGAACTCAAGATCGATGAGTATATCTCAAAGACCGTATCAATGCCTATAATCGTCAGCAAGATAGAAGCGATACTGCGCAGGAGCAGCGGTACTGCAGAGGAAGAAAGCCTTGTGCTTAACGGAGTGGTCCTTGATCCCAATACACATATTGTGACCATAGACGGTATGATTGTGGACTTTACACTAAAGGAATTCGAGATACTAAGCCGGATCATGAAGGCAAAAGGCGCGGTGGTCACAAGGAAGTCGCTCCTGTCTGAATTATGGGATTATGAGTATTATGATGACAGCAGGATAGTGGATACCCATATCAAGAATATCAGAAAGAAACTTGGTGATAAGGATTTTATCATTACTGTCCGCGGTATAGGTTATAAGGCGGCGCTTTCATGAAGAAGCTGTCTGTAAAAATGTTCTTTTCTTTTTTACTCGTGTCACTGCTCATAATAGCAGCTCTTTATCTGTGCATCTTTTTTATGACGCCATATGCGGGAGAAAAAAACTATTCCGGGTACATAAAAAGCAGGTCGGAGGAGCTGGCGCAGCGCTGCATGAATTCCACCTATGCGCTGGCTGATGAAATGATAAACGGATTCGCGGCAAGTGAAGGAGTAAACACTAAGCTTACGGATGCGGATTCTTTCCTCAGGGAGAACGATAAAGGGGAACTCTTCTTTCCGCTGCGCTTTTCCGACAGAAGCGGGGAATATGTATTATGTATAACGCCTGTAAGTTACAGGACACAGGCCTTTCAAAACAGTCTGAGCTTATGCCTGCCCATAGTGGTACTGCTTGCTGTTTTTATCTCATTTATCGGCGCAAAGATTTTTTCGTATTATATGAAAAAGCCCATAGTCAGGATGAGTAAGATCGCTGAGAGGATGGCGGAGCAGGACTTTGGCTGGTACTGTCCCGATGAGAGGGACGATGAGATAGGAGTACTGGCAAAGAGCTTAAATAAGCTTTCTGATGAGCTGAGCGCCGCACTGTCAAAACTGAATGACAAGAATCTTTATCTGGAAAATGAGATAGATCTGGAGAAAGAGCGTGAGAGAAGAAGGATGCTGTTTTTCGCAGGAGTGTCACATGAGCTTAAGACGCCTATATCAGTGGTCATAGGTCAGATAGATGGGATGCGTGATTCCATAGGCGTGTATAAGGACAGGGATAAATATCTTGCAAAATGCAGTGATACGCTCAATGAACTGCTCGCATTTATAAATGAGATACTGCTCGTATCACATATAGACATGGGTGATGGCAGTAAAGCAGAAAAGGTAAAGATCGATGGTATACTTGATGAGGAGATCGCTTTTTATGATACGCTGATCAGCGAAAAAGATATCGAGCTTACATACGATGTGCCGGATAATGTGGAATTTACGGGAGACGAGAAGCTCTTAAAAAAAGCGCTCGGTAATGTGGTGGGGAATGCCATCAAGTATACGCCTTCAGGCGGCAGCGTAAGGATCAAGCTTGATAAGCCGCAGGACAGCGGGTCCGGGAAAACAGAGCTTAAGCTGATCAACTCACCTGCGCATATAGATGAACAACATATCCCGCATCTTTTTGAAGCCTTTTACAGGGCGGATCCCGGTAAGGAGGAAGGAAGCGGCCTGGGACTCTACATCAGCGCCATGGTTTTCGAAATGTGCGGCGCTGAATACTCAATAGGCAATACCGGGGATGGTGTTGAATTCATATTGCGGCAGTAAACTTCACATAAACTCCACATTAGCTCCATTCACACTACATGCATTATATGATAAAAATACAGGCAGAGCCCGGGGCTCTGCTTTTTTGGATGTATTCATAAACAGGAGGAATTTCAGTAAATGAAGATCGATGTTAAGAATGTGACCATGATATATTCATCCGGCAGGAAGGCCTTATCAGACGTCAGCTTCAGCTTAAAAAGTCCGGAGTTTGTGGGCATACTGGGACCTAACGGCGCCGGCAAATCCACGCTGATGAAGCTAATGACGGCAGGACTTAAGGAAACGAAGGGCGAGATCCTTCTGGATGATAAGAAACTGCTGGATCAGGAACAAAAGCTTAAGAGCAGGCTGGGATATCTGCCGCAGACCTTTGGACTTTTTGATGAACTCACGGTATGGCAGTTTCTGGATTATATGGCGGCGCTAAAGGGCATTAAGGATAAGGCAGAGATCGAATGGGCCATGGAACAGACCGGTCTTGTCGACAGAAGAAAGATCAGAGTGGGAAATCTTTCCGGTGGGCAGAAGCAGCGCGTGGGCATCGCACAGGCGATCATGGGACATCCCGAACTGATGATACTGGATGAGCCCACAGTGGGGCTTGATCCTGAGGAACGTGTCAGGTTCAGGAATATCTTTTCGGAAATGTCGTCAGAGCGCATCGTGTTTCTTTCCACCCATATCGTGGATGATGTGCAGGCCGTTTGCAACAGGGTGCTGGTGATATACGGCGGAAGCATTCTCTTTGACGGAAGCCCTGCGGGGCTGATAGAACAGACCGTGGATCATGTGGGCTCATACATCAGGAAGGTGGATGATATCCTTCCGAAGGACTGCGAGATCGTTTCAAAGATAAATACCAGAAACGGTGTACTGACACGCATCGTGGCAAAAGAGCTTCCTGACTATGTGGACAGGTGTGAACCCAGTTTGGAAGATGCTTATCTTTACTGCATACATAACAGCGCTAAGAGGGAGGATGAGCATGAGGGCTAAACTTATGGGAGTCGAGTTAAAGAGACTCCTTATGAACAGAAAAACATATCTTGCGATGATGCTGAATATCCTGATGACAGGTCTGGGATTCACAGCTTTTGTAAAGGGCATGTTTACGGCAGAAGGCTTTGAATATACCTCTTCATTGACGAATAATGTCATAATACCCTTTGGCTTCGGAGGCTTCGCTGCAGCGCTTATATGGGGACTGTATGTGATAAGCGATGCTGACAGAGCGATAAAAAAAGGCGCAGAAGAGATGACGGCGGCGTATACGGATGAGAAGGCGGTGTCCCATGCCCGCATCTGCGCATTTATGACAGTTTCGCTGATCGCAGCGCTTATATGTATGCTCTTTTTTCTGCCTCTTTGTATTAAAAGGATGGATTATCTTTTTACGCTTAAATGGTATATCCTTTATTCCTTTGTATATATCCTGCCGGGGGTATGGATAACAATAGCCGTATGCTGCGGGCTGTACAATATCTCACGTAATGTCAGCGTGTCACTGCTCGTGGTCCTGCTCCTTACTATATCGCAGTTTTCACCGCTTAGCGAAAAAGATCTTTTTCTGCGTTGGAATATACCATGTATCTTTGAGCTGTCCGACTGCTATGGTTCGGTATCGGTGCTAAGGTTTCTGTATTATTCAAGGATAGCGCTGTTTTTTCTTGGCCTGGCGTTTTATCTTTTGTCTGTTAAGTTAATAAGAAAGTACCGCCTGGGAGCGTTTAAGTCATTTATATATAATCTTAAGAAACCGCTTTCATTCATCCCCGCGCTGATGAGTCTGTGCGCTGCAGTTCTTCTGTTTGTTTTTGAGCCTTTTGTGGATCATTCTCCGGTCGTGCCCTATGATGATAACTGGTATGATGCTCCGTATCAGGGCGATTGCAAAAACTGTATGGCTGATGTGAGATTTAATACACTGCTGGGAACTATCAAAGGCGAATTGAACATGGATCTTACGGATGTTGTAAGACGTGAGATCCTGTTTGAGATAAGAAGCGGGATCAAGGTAAAGAGCGTAACGCTTGACGGAGAAAAGCTTGAACATTCCATCGAATATTATGCTGAAGATAATAATAAGCTTAATCTGGGCGTAAAAAAGCTGATCGTAAAAAATCCGGACAGAAAGACGGGCAGGCTTACTATCGTTTACGGAGGGTATCCGGCGATATCAAATTCACTGTACAGAACATCGGGCTATACATTCTGCGATTCCGTAGGTCGTGCTTATATCAAACTTGACGATGTATGTGTTGCGCCTCAGGCACCTGGCCTTGCATCAGTAAAAGAGCCGGTAGTGCGCATAAATGTTCCGGATGATCATTGCCCATCGTCATGGGGCAAAGCGCTCAAAAAGACCGTGGAAAACGAAGACGGCAGTATATGCTGGGAATGCAGGGAATATGTACCCATTATAGAATCCGGCGTTAACAATACAGACGGGGTGGATGGCGTTACGGAATTCCTGTATGCAAAAAAATATGAGAAGACCGTCAGGGATAATAAGCTGGATGAGTCCATAAAGGATGTGATGGGATACTGCAATGAGCATTACGGGGAGCTTAAGTTTGCCGAAGGTGCGGAAGGGATACGGATACAGCAGATCAGTAACGACTACGGCGGAGGCGGCGCGGGGGATGGTTATGTGTATATGGACGAGAATTTCCTTTCTCCGCAGGCCCTGTCAGATGATAATAAAGGCGGTAATAAGAACGAGACTTTCATGCATGAGATAATACACCTGTACTGGGGAGACATGGGCTGCGAGGTTTCGGATGACGGGCTGTGGTCGGCTGAGGGACTGGATGTATATACCACTTACAGGATCGTTAAAGAAAAATACGGTGAGCTTTATGCAAAGAAGTATTACGTGGATAAATGGACAGAGGAGGTCAGGCATCAGAACAGGAATTTTTATTTCAGACATCCGGAGTATATCGATATCCTGCCCGAAAGCTATCAGGCTGCGATAAAGAATTCGGTGGGAAGTATAAATAAATACAGCCGTATGCCGCTGATGCTGCTTAAGGCAGAGGAAAAGCTCGGAGGAGAAGAAGCCATGGATGAGGTTTTAAGGCAGCTGTATGAAAACGGCAGCTTTAATCAATGGGACGGCAGCGAGGGACAGACCATGCAGGATTTTCTGGACATAGCAGGGCTTACGAAGGAGGATATCGAAATTGATCAGGATATTTAAATATGAATTCAGGATAATTCTATGCAAGATATATGTGCCGGTCATGCTGGCAGCGTCCCTGATATATTCCCGGTATCTGCTGTCAACGGAGACGATATTGGGCGTATCGGATACTGCGCCCTTTTCGGGATGGAGTTTCGGAAAATATCTCGGAGACTGTGCGCTTATCAATATGCTGATAACACTTCTTATCATCGCATTCAGCTTTTCCGAAAGACAGAAGAAGGCCGGCATGCTAACGGATGTTACGGCGTTTCCGCCTAAGAAAAGGATATTGATACGAAGCATTCTCATTGGGGGATTCTTTATCTTCAGTATGATACTTAGTTTTTTACTGGGCTGTATCTTTCTGTGGAGACTGTTTGGAGAAATACATCTTGGAAACTACCTGTCAGCCTGGGGGCTTATATGTCTGCCGTGTGTTTTTCTGATAACAGGCGTCGGAATGCTGCTGGGCCGCAAAAGCCCGGCGCTGATATATGTTTTAATGCTGATATGTCTGGTAATGGCATTTGCTTTTAAAGGGGCGGCTATAGATATCAATGGAGCAGATTATTATATGTCAATGGCAGCCGGGCTTGGAGACATCGAAAAGACGGAGACAGCTTTTATGATCAGCAGCGGATATATTATAACCCGGCTGGTATATCTGTTTATAGGACTGGGGGCATATGCTCTGGTGGATGTGATATATGGCGGTAAAAAGATGAAGGATACAGAGTAAAAAGAGGAAAAGAGAAAGGATACTAATGGAATATTGACAAATACCCCCGTGGGGTATATAGTGATCGCAGGATCATTATACCCGGTGGGGGTATTTATATGCGGAGGTATCATATGGCAGGAAAGAAAGAGAAAAAGGGCACATGCCCGCATTGCTCGGGGAAGCATAAGATCAGGGATGAGAAAGAGTACAGGGATCTGATGAACCGCCTTAAGCGGATCGAGGGTCAGGTACGCGGCGTAGAGGGCATGGTTGAAAATGATGCATATTGCACGGATATACTGATACAGGTATCGGCCATAACTTCGGCTTTAAACAGTTTTAACAAAGTGCTGCTGGCCAATCATATGAGGACCTGCGTGGCAGATAATATACGCGAGGGAAATGATGAGATCATCGATGAACTGGTGCTTACCTTACAGAAACTGATGAAGTAGAGACAGGCTTTTAGTCGTAATAGGAAAAACATGGAGTACAGGGCTTGAATATGGACAGATATAATGTGACAGGGATGAGCTGCGCGGCTTGTCAGGCAAGGGTAGAGAAGGCTGTTAATGCAGTAGATGGAGTAAAGAGCTGCGCGGTGAGTCTGCTTACGAATTCTATGGGCGTGGAAGGCAGCGCTAAACCGGAACAGATCATCAGGGCAGTAGAGGAAGCCGGATACGGAGCAAGTCTTCAAAATGCCAAAACTGATAAAGCTGATGCAGGTGAAGATATTCTGAAGGATACGGAAACTCCGGTGCTTAAAAGACGCCTTATCGCTTCCGTGATACTACTGGTGCCGCTGATGTATGTTTCAATGGGGCATATGCTGTGGGACTGGCCGCTGCCGGCATTTATGAATGGAAATCATGTGGCGATGGGCTTGTATCAGCTGCTGCTGGCAGGCTTCATCATGGTGATAAATCAGAAGTTTTTTGTGAGCGGATTTAAAGGGCTGGTGCATGGGGCGCCCAATATGGATACTCTGGTATCTCTGGGGGCAACTGCATCTTTTGCATACAGTGTATATGCGCTTTTTGCGATGAGCTCTGCAGTGGTCGCGAATGATACGCAGCGTGTAATGTACTATATGGATCAGTTCTACTTTGAGTCTGCGGCGACCATACTTACGCTGATCACAGTCGGTAAGACATTGGAGGCCAAGTCTAAGGGAAAAACTACCGATGCGCTTAAGTCCCTGATGAGGATAGCGCCTAAGACGGCAACGATCCTGAAAGACGGAAAAGAGCTTACGGTATCGATAGAAGAAGTGAAGGTGGGTGATCGTTTTGCTGTGCGTCCCGGAGAAAGCATGCCTGTGGACGGTATCGTGATTGAAGGTGAGAGCGCAGTGAACGAATCGGCGCTGAGTGGAGAAAGCATGCCGGTAGAGAAAAAGCCGGGAGATAAAGTATCGGCAGCTACTATCAATACTTCCGGGTATCTGGTCTGCGAAGCAACGCGGGTAGGTGAAGATACCACACTGGCAGGGATAATCAGGATGGTCAGCGATGCGGCGGCGACCAAAGCACCTATAGCCAAGATCGCAGACAGAGTATCCGGCGTATTCGTTCCCGTGGTGATAGGGATAGCGGTGATCACTTTTGCGGTATGGCTTTTGGTGGGGCAGACAGCCGGCTATGCCATGGCCAGAGCGGTATCCGTGCTGGTGATCAGCTGCCCGTGCGCGCTGGGGCTGGCTACGCCGGTAGCGATCATGGTAGGTAACGGCGTTGGTGCAAAGAGCGGTATCCTGTATAAAACTGCTGCGGTGCAGGAGCTTGCGGGCAGGGCGCAGATCGTGGCGCTGGATAAGACCGGTACGATCACGACAGGCAATATGTCTGTAACGGATGTCCTGCCTGTGGAGGAAGGCGGCAGGGAACATTTACTGGAAGCGGCATACGCATTGGAAGCCAAA
>CAMOEK010000120.1:0-7728 GCA_946612125.1 uncultured Lachnospiraceae bacterium
GCAGAAGGCAGCACATATCTGCCCTGCCGCTGGAAATCCATGGCATAAGCATAAAAGAGCCAGAGGCAGAAATTAAGGATCACGCCGCACAAGAGCATAAGGCTGTAGGCGGATTTGCGGCCGGCAGCGGTATCCACAATACCCTTATCGGCAGCAACGGGATCTGCGCTCCCTTTATCAGCAGATGCAGAATCCGCACTCCCCTTATCCGCAGATGCCTGTCCCTGCGAAGGATCCGTGTTTTTCTTCTTTATCAGGGATCGTATCTTCACTGCCGCCAATGCGATCAGACCTGCCGCATACACAGCCGCAAATACCATATAATAAGGCTTGGTGGTATGAAGTATCGTAGCTCCGTAATCAGCCACGAAGGATATAAAGAGCCAGAAGAAGAGTCCCGGCGTGGCCAGGAACTCAAAGAAGCCCACGCCCTTTTCCAGAGGCGCCGGCTCTATCACCAGCCCTGCCTGCGCGCGGTCCTTAAGCTGCTGTGCCTTTAAGCTGGCCAGTCCCAGAAAGTCCCCGTTGTTTACCGCCGCGCTGCGCAAAAACCACCATCCGGCTCCCACAAAGCAGATAAACAATATCAGGCAGCCGTATATCATCATCTCTTTAAACCTGAGCTTAAGCCTGCCGTCTTTCTTTTCTGTGAAAAGATATACGAAATAGATCGCGCTTCCGGGAAGGAAGGCATAACAGTTGTAATATGAAAGAAGACAGCAGACCGCGCCTGTGGAAAAGCCGACGCAGTTGCGCCGGTTCACGCCGTCCTGTCCCATAGCCAGCAAAAAGTATGCCATTATCACAATGGACATCATCCCGCAGGCATCCAGATTGACATAGCTGAATATAAAGAGCATCTGCGGAAGGTACATGAACATAACCGGCAAAAGCTTTGCCACCGGTCTGTCCTTAAAAAGGCGCTTTGCCAGCATCCACACAAAAGATGCGCTCACCACGCCCATAAGCAGGTTCACCATTCTGGCCGCAAAGATATAGCGCGTTTCCAGCTCCGTAAATAAGGACATAAACTTTATGGCCCAGCCCATGAAGATATAGCTGAGTCCCGGCAGATATGCATAAGAACCGCCGTAGCCGCTTATCCCCACCTCGTCTTCCCAGCCAAAGGGCAGACGGCCGTGTTCAAAGATAAAACGCGGTATAAGATAGCGGTCCATCTCGTCCGGCGGGCATAACATGGTATCCCAGAATATATAAGCCGGCTGGTGTACCACCAACCGGCTGCAAAGAAATACAAAACCTGATATGTAGAGCAGGAAAAATATAAGCTCTCTTACTTTTTTCCCTTTATTATCCAAAGCTTACAGCTCCCGTGAACGCTCTGCTGCGGCCTCCACCGCGTCTATCACCGCGCCGCGGAAACCTTCCTGTTCAAGCACGCGTACAGCCGCTATGGTAGTGCCTGCAGGTGAGCAGACCATATCCTTGAGCTCGCCGGGATGCTTGCCCGTATCCAGCATAAGCTTTGCGCTGCCGTATACTGCCTGTGCAGCAAATTCATAAGCCTGCGCGCGGGGCATGCCTTCCTCCACTGCCGCATCAGCCATAGCCTCGATGAACATAAATACATAGGCAGGAGCCGAACCGCTCACGCCCACAACCGCATCCATCAGATTCTCGGATACCACCGACGCGCGTCCGAAAGCTCTTAAGATCGACAGCGCCGTTTCCTTTTCCTCATCGCTTACCAGCTCGTTAGGGGTTGCCGCCGTAATGGCCTCTCCCACCAGCGCAGCGGTATTGGGCATGCAGCGCACCACCTTGATACTGCTGCCCAGCGCATCCTTAAGCCATGCCAGAGTCTTGCCTGCCATAATGGATATGACAACCTGATCTGCTCTGAGCAGGCTCTTAAAGCCTTCTATAGCGCCTGCCGCATACTGGGGCTTAACCGCCAGCACCAGATAATCGGCATTTTTGACCACCTCTGCATTATCCGTTCCCGCGTTGATCTTAAACTCATCTGCGCGCTTCTTTGCCATATCGGCATTAACATCCGCGCCGTAAATATCGGAAGGCGCAACTATGCCCTTCTTCAAAAGCCCGCCTATCATGGCGCCGGCCATATTTCCCAGTCCTATAAATCCTATTTTCATTTTTGATATCCTCTCTGCCTTGCGGCTTCATATAATAACAGCGCGGCGCTTACCGATGCATTGAGTGATTCGGTCTTTCCCGCCATCGGAATATACACCGTATCGTCCGCTCCGTCTATAGTCTCCTTTTTAAGGCCCTTGCCTTCATTGCCTATTATAAAGGCCGCGCCTTCCGTATAATCCCTGCTGCTGAATACCTCAGCCCCTTCCATGGCCGCCGCGTGTATCTTAACTCCATGCTTCCTTAACACTCCGAAACAGAAGCTTAAGTCGTTCAGTCTCATAAACGGCAGGCGGAAGATCGCGCCCATAGTGGAACGCACCACCTTGGGATTATATATGTCAGCCGTGGTGCCTCCCAGTATCACTCCGTGGGCTCCGGCAGCCTCTGCCGTACGCAGCACCGTGCCCAGATTGCCCGGATCCTGTATGTCCTCCAGCAATATCAGCAGCGGCGCCTTGCCTTCCGGAAGCAGCTCTTCCCATTCATGCCTGCGCCTCTTTACCACTGCCAGCGCGCCCTGGGGCGTTACCACATCGGACATCTTCTCCATGACAGCCTGATTTACCATATCAGCCCTGCCGTCACGCAGCAGTATATCCGGATCGGAATGCCCGCGCTGCTTAAGGGCCGCAAGTCCTTCTTCCGTAAAATAAGCTTCCTTTATATCGGATAAGGCTATCTCTTCAAAAAGCCTCACTCCCTCTGCCACGAAGACTCCTTCTTCTTCACGGAGGGCCGCCTTCTTATTCAGCGCCGCGACATGCTTTACCTTTTCGTTCGAAGCAGAGCTTATCACAATATCTTGCTCACCTCGTACTCGTATTCATTGATGCCCTTTTCCATTGCCAGAGCCTCATCTATATCAAAGTCCACGAACTTTCCGTTTTTCTGTGCCACCACACGGTTGCTTTTGCCTTCCTTTAAAAGATCAGCTGCAATAGCTCCCATTATGGAGGCATAATAACGGTCCTTGCAGCTGGGTGAACCACCGCGCTGCATGTAACCAAGTATGGTCGCTCTGGTCTCCATGCCCGTAGCCGCCTCGATGCGCCTTGCCATCGAAGTCGAGTGCCCTATGCCTTCCGCATTGATGATTATGTGATGTTTCTTGCCCTGCTTGCGGTTCTCAATAATATGATTGATGATACCCTGCTCGTTATAATCGTATTTCTCGGGGAGCAGTATATCCTCTGCGCCGTTTGCCACGCCGCACCATAATGCGATATATCCGGCGCCGCGGCCCATAACTTCTATGATGGAGCAGCGCTCATGGGACGAAGATGTATCCCTTACCTTATCGATGGCTTCCATGGCGGTGTTGATAGCCGTATCAAAACCTATGGTGTAATCCGTGCAGGCTATATCAAGATCGATGGTGCCGGGAAGGCCCACGGTATTGATGCCTTCGTGCGAAAGCTTCTGCGCTCCGCGGTAGGATCCGTCGCCCCCTATTACAACAATGCCGTCAATGCCGTGTTTACGGCAGATATCTGCGCCTTTTTTTACGCCCTCGTCAGTCTTGAATTCGAGACAGCGCGCGGTACCCAGAATAGTGCCGCCCAGACCTATTATCTCTGATACGGAATGCCTGTCCATATCTATTATCTCTTCGTTCAAAAGACCCTGATAGCCTTTCTTTATACCCTTTACCTTAAGTCCGTTGGCTATGGCTTTACGGACAACAGCTCTTATGGCTGCGTTCATTCCGGGCGAATCGCCGCCACTGGTGAGCACGCCTATGGTCTGCACTTCCTTCTTCTTTGCCATCGTTTCTGCCTCCTTACGGATAAACTTTACCCGCATATTTTATCGCCTCAGGCGTTATTTTTCAATACCCCGAAAAAACGACAAAACTCTTTTCGTTTTGTCGTTTACTGCGCTTACTATATATCAGCCGCGGCCGTAGGTTACGGGCATTCTGTATGTCACTCGCACGTTATCGTCTCCCAGCAGCTTCTGCAGGGCTTCACGCAGTTCCAGATCCGCATGCACGGATATATTATGCGGGATCTCTTCTATTTTTTTGCTGTCCGTATAGTAGAGCTTGATACCGTCCACGCCGTCGGAGACATCCAGCAGATCCGATATGGCCGGCCAGAGTTCTTCCTTCTGCTCGCTGTTCTTAAACTGCAGCCAGAGCGTCCTGGGAATGCTGTCAAAGCTGTAAATGGCATCGGTCATGAGCTTTCCGTCCTTATCTTCCTCGATGCTCACGCGGCCGCTGAACATCAGCTTATTGCCCTCTGTCAGTATGCCCTGATACTGCCTGTAGGTCTTGGGGAATACTATGATCTCGGCCTGGCCCACCATATCCTCGATGGTAACAAAGGCCATGGCGTCGCCCTTCTTGGTGAACTTGACATTAACGTCCTCCACAAGACCGCCCAGCGTGATCTTCTCCCCGTCGCGCACGTTCATCTCCTCGGTGACCTCTCCGTCGTCGGATACACTGAGGACCAGATCCGCAGTGGAGTTGGTGATGATCTTATCCCACAGTCCGCTGTACTCCTCAAGAGGATGTCCGCTGATATAGATGCCCAGCATCTCCTTTTCGAAGCCCAGCAGCATCTCCCTGGGATATTCTCCCACGTTATCGGGGATCTTTATGCGGAAGCTTTCCTTATCCTCGTCGGAAGCTATGTCAAAGAGGCTCATCTGGCCGCTCATGGACTGCTTGAGCTTCTTCTGTGCCTGGTCCATCATCTGCTGGTACACGCCCATCAGCGCCTTGCGGCTTATGCCAAAGCTGTCAAAAGCCCCGGCCTTTATCATGTTCTCCACCGCGCGCTTATTGATATCCAGCCCGGACACGCGCTCTATAAAATCATTAAGATCCTTATACAGGCCGTGCGCCTCGCGCTCATCGACTATCAGCTGTATCACATTCCTGCCCACGCCTTTTATGGCTGTGAGCGAATATAATATGCCTTCTTCCGATACGGCAAAGCCCACATCACCGTGATTTATGTCCGGTGGCAGAAGCTTAAGCCCCATCTGGCGCGCTATCTGGTTATATGCGGCCACTTTGCCGGAAAACTGTATGACCGAGGTCATCAGCGCCGCCATGTATTCCTTGGGATAATAATACTTAAGCCAGGCCGTCTGGTACGCCACCACGGCGTAGCAGGCTGCATGCGATTTGTTAAAGCCGTACTTTGCAAAGTCGATCATCATGTTGTAGACGCTCTGCGCCACATCATACGGGATGCCGTTCTTTACGCAGCCGGGCACTTCTTTGGGCCACTCCTCCTGCGGCTTTCCCTCTCTGCGCGCTTCTTCGATCTCCCCGGCGTTTCCGTTAACAAATATCTCCCGCTCGCTGTCCATGACCTTCTGCTTTTTCTTGCTCATGGCGCGGCGCACGTTATCGGATCTGCCCATGGTATATCCGGCCAGTTCACGCACTATCTGCATAACCTGTTCCTGATAAACTATGCAGCCGTAGGTAGGCGAAAGTATAGGCACCAGTTCCTTGCAGGGATAGCTTATGCTGTCCGGATCCTCTTTGCTCGCTATATACTGCGGGATCATATCCATGGGGCCCGGGCGGTATAAAGAGATGCCGGCTATGACATCTTCCAGATTGCCGGGTTTGAGCTCCTTCATAAAGTTCTTCATGCCGCTGCTCTCAAGCTGGAAAATGCCTTCGCACTTGCCGGTGCTGATATAGGCAAAAACTTTGGGATCGTTATAATCTATCTTTGAAAGGTCGATCTCCTTTCCGCTGCTCTTATATATATTCTTTATGGCATTCTGTATCACTTCCAGATTGCGCAGCCCCAGGAAATCCATCTTAAGAAGGCCCAGACGCTCCAGCGTGGTCATGGTGAACTGCGTGGTAATGGGGCCGTCCGCGCCGCTGCGGCTTAAGGGCACGAATTCATCCGCCGCCTCGGGACAGATGACCACGCCCGCCGCATGCATGGAAGTATGCCTGGGCAGTCCCTCCAGCTTCATGCAGGTATCGATCAGCTTTTTTACTTCATCATCATTATCATACTGGCTCTTAAGATCCGGATTCATCTCCAGAGCCTTTGCCAGAGTGATGCCCAGCTCCGCCGGCACCATTTTTGCCAGCATGTCGCAGCGGGCATAAGATATGTCCATGGCGCGGCCCACGTCCCTGATCACGCCCCTGGCCTGCAGGGTACCGAAGGTGACTATCTGCACCACCTTCTCACGGCCGTATTTTTCGCTTACGTAATCAATGACCTCCTGGCGCCGCTCCGGCCCGAAGTCAACGTCGATATCGGGCATGGACACACGCTCGGGATTCAGGAAACGCTCAAACAGCAGATTATATCTGATGGGGTCTATATCCGTTATCCTGAGGCAGTACGAAACTATGCTCCCGGCGGCGCTGCCACGTCCCGGGCCCACAGGGATATCATGGCTCTTTGCAAAATTGATAAAATCCCATACTATAAGGAAATAGTCTACAAAGCCCATCTCCTTTATGACCGACAGCTCGTAATCCAGGCGCTGTCTGAGCTCAGCCTTCTCCTCATCCGTCCTGTCGTTATAACGCTCCTTAAGCCCTTCATCGCAGAGCTTGTTCAGATAAGTCCAGGGCTCGTACCCCTCCGGCACCTCGAAGTGAGGCAGCTTGCTCTCGCCGAATACTATCTCCACATTGCAGCGCTCGGCTATGCGCGCGGTATTTTCGATGGCGTCCGCCGCATAGGGGAAAAGCGCGAGCATCTCTTCTTCGCTCTTAACATAGAACTGTCCGCCTTCATAGCGCATGCGGTTCTCATCCGACACCTTGGCCTGGGTCTGTATGCAGAGCAGCACATCATGCGACTCAGCATCAGCCGCATAGGTATAATGGCAGTCATTGGTGGCAACCAAAGGTATGTCCAGTTCCTTGCTGATAGTCATCAGTTCCATGTTCACCAGACGCTGCGCAGGGATGCCGTGATCCTGCAGCTCCAGGAAATAATTGCCCTCGCCGAAAACGCGCTTGAACCACCGCGCTTCTTCGCGCGCTTCATCAAGCTGGCCGCGCTGTATCATGCGGGGCAGCGATCCGGCCAGGCAGGCTGAAAGGCAGATAAGCCCCTCGTGATACTTCTCAAGCACTTCCTTATCCACACGGGGTTTATAGTAGAAGCCTTCGGTAAAGCCTATGGAAACTATCTTCATAAGGTTCTGATAACCCTTCTGATTTTCGGCCAGAAGGATCAGATGGTTATAGCGCTCCTCACCGCCGGACAATTCCTTGTCAAAACGTGAGCCGGGCGCCACATAGACCTCGCAGCCCAGAATGGGTTTGATACCTTCCGCCTTTGCCGCCTCATAAAAATCCACCACGCCGTACATAACGCCGTGGTCGGTAATGGCGGCAGCGCTCATTCCCAGCTCTTTAACCCGCTTTACATATTCTTTTATCTTATTGGAACCGTCCAGCAGACTGTATTCCGTATGCACATGAAGATGAACGAATGACATTTACAACCCTCCGCATTGTATCGAACACACATTCTGTATTATACCAAAAAGGGAGGGCCCGCGCAAGACGAGCCTTCCCTGTTTTTTTGGGTGATTATATGTAGTTTTTTGGTACAGTTTACACTATCAAGATCCTTCGCTTCGCTCAGGATGACA
>CAMOEK010000121.1:0-7666 GCA_946612125.1 uncultured Lachnospiraceae bacterium
CCTTCAAAGATCTCCAGATCCAGATTCTTTATAACATGCTGCTGCAGTCCCGCATTCGAAAACGACTTACAGAGTTTTTCAGTTCTCAATACAGTATTCATATTCCTTCTGCCCTCCCTGATACTTCTTTACGCTCCCACTATACCATCTGCCATAAATAACATCTTTACACAAATCTTAATAATTCTTACAGGATTCTTACACAAAAACCACGGGGCACTTGGACGGACCTCGTGGTTTCGTTCTATACTTACCGTTCTTACATTGATCAGCTTATTCTTAGGAATATGATTTGATGAATTGCTTTCCGAAATTGTTCAGATAGTGATCGTATTCTTCATTTCTGACAAAAATGAAGGCCTGATGAGCATTCTTCTTTTCCGCACGCAGCATAACAAGCTGCTCCCTGCCGCATAAGACAGAGAACCTGTGATCTTCGAATTTAAGGATCAAAGGGGCATCACAAAAAGCTGTCATTTCCGCTTCAGCCGCCGGGCCATTATCATCATCGATCAGCCGCAGCGGGATCTTTACCAGTTCCGACAGAAAAAACTCCGAATTATCCGGCATGTCCAGAGAATTCTTATCCAGATATATCCTGACCCATTCTTCACCGATCCCCGCATCGGAATACTGCCTTGCTGAGTATACCGTGGGCGAATATTCGGGAAGTACCTTCTTTTTACCATATACGATCTTTTTGACGGATTCAGGCGAAAGATAATTCTCTTCCGCCAGTTCCATGATCGATGCGCCGGAAGCATACCTGCTGCAGATAAGCGCATTTCTTTTATTCAGTTTTTCCCGGTAACCGGATGCTTCTCCCCAGCCTTTTGTTTTACCGTGCTTCGGTATATATATCACTTTTCCTTCAGCATACTTCTGCACTTCTTCCAAAAGACTGGCAGGGAGAATATCCTTTGCGTTTTCGTATTGCATCTTTAATCCGCCAGTCTGTTCATGCGCTCTTCCAGTTCATTTATAGATCTTGTGATGGATTCACAGGATACCAGATCATCGATGGATGCATGCCACATGAGTGTGTGAAGTCCCTTAAAATACGCCATGCACAGGAAGCGCTCCTTATAGTTCTTTATCTCAATATTCTTCCGTTTCGCATACTCATAAAGTTTTTCGGGAACCAGCAGATAAGGTTTGTTCAGATCAAGGATAGCAAAATCCATCAGGTAATCCATGATCCCCGCGCGTCCCCAATCTGCGCAATAGGTCTTACCTTCATCATCAACGATCATATTGACAAAGAAAGTATTGTTGTTAGCCAGGTATCTTACCCCTTCGCAAAACGGTGCATACTGTATGATCTTTGCATATATCTTATCAAAATAATCCTTTTTTAAAAATGTGGTATCAAACATCTGTGTCCAGTTATGCCAGTAACCTTCCTGCTGCTCATTAAAGGTCTCTCTGACAAATTCTTCAAATGTTGCAAACGGTGCTTTATTATCTTCATTAAACTCTCCGTAGCCGCTTAATGCAGAAATATCTGTTTCCGCTATCTCATAGATCATTTCAAAAAAGCTTTCATAGCCCTTTTCAAATTCCTCAACAGAAAGTTCATCGGCGCATCTGCCTTTGGGACTCATCTCGATCCTGTCACCGGTAAGATTTCTTATAAAAATATCTCTGTTCATGTTCATCATCCTTTCTTATGCTGTTAATGTTTATGTTCCGGCGCCTTACATCCGTAATGATAACAGACACTCCCGGCAGTTCATATAGAAAGAATCGTTATAACAGTTCTTTACCCAATGTCATTCACTTTTTTCCGCATAGTTCAAAAAATGTCAGACGGCAATATAGGCTCCCGCCTGAACCTTCCACATCTGAGCGTATTTTCCGTTCTTTGAAAGCAGTTCTTCATGCGTTCCCTGCTCTACGATGCTTCCTTTTTCAAGCATGATGATCCTGTCTGCGATCCTTGTGGTTGAAAGCCTGTGCGAAATAAATATAACCGTTTTATCTCCTGTGGCTTCGATCATTGCATGATTCAGCTGATATTCCGCTATAGGGTCAAGAGCGCTGGAAGGCTCATCAAGTATCATAAGTCCTGCATCTTTATAGAATACTCTCGATATAGCAAGCTTCTGGCTCTCGCCCCCGGATAGATTTACGCCCTCCTCAGAGAACTCCGTGGTAAGCTCCGTATCCAGCCCTTTGTCAAACCTGTCTATACGCTCCAAAAGAGCGCTTTCCGAAAGCGCCTTTCTGATCCCGTCATCTCCGATGCCATCAGCCACATCCAGCACCACATTTTCTTTTACGGTGCCGGCAAAGATCTGGAAATCCTGGAATACCGTACCAATGGTATCACGGTATTTCTTTGCATCATACTCTTTGATATCCCTGCCGTCAGCCCTGATAACTCCGCCTTTTGTATCGTAAAGCCTCATAAGCAGCTTAACGAGCGTTGTTTTTCCTGCTCCGTTATATCCCACCAGAGCGATCTTTTCGCCGGCTTTAATATGAAGGTCCATATCCTTTATAAGCATATCCTTATTCTTTCCATATGCAAAAGATACCTTATCAAGCTCGATCTCTTTCGCATTGTTCGAAGGTATCAGATTCTCTTTTGAAACGATCTTAGGCTCGTAATTCAAAAACTCTCTGATCTTGCTTACATACAAGCTTGTCTCACAGGCAAAGGGATAAGTCTCCGAGAACACTCTCATACTGTTCTTAAGCCTTCCGAAAGAACCGTAAAGGATCGCCACAGTACTGTAAGAGATACTGTGGATCACGGCAGCCTGATAAACGAGATAGCCAATGAACAGAACATCTGCAAAAAAACTGTTGCAGACATAACGCCTCATGAATCCGAAGAACCATTTCTTTAAAGCATATTTCTTCTCAATGGCATAGACCTCGTCGTTGGCCTGCTCAAACTGTTCCATAAGAATATCCGAAACATTAGGATTTAACCTTATCTCCTTGGCATAGTCGTTAAGATAATAGATCCTTTTTATATAGTCTCTCTTCCTGGATGCCGGTATGCTCTCAACCCTGACCAGATAATTCTGCTTGTTATAAAGCTGCTCAAAGATCATGGACAGCACAAAGGCCCCCAGCGCAAACAAAATAGCAGTTTTGTCCTTATAAAGAAAATATATGGCCGTTGTTGTAAATGCCGCAAGACCGCTCAGTGTGTCGATAACGAATTTGATCACCCTTTCGATCTGATCGTCGATCTGCGATATGGCAAGTACCTGACTGTTATAGAATTCAGGATCATCATAACACTCAAGATCCATATCCCTTGCCTTCTCGTAAAGCTTCATCTTGATCTTTTCGCGGACCTTAGGTCTTTCACGCGGCGCCACATAATCGCTTTGATAAACAGTGAAGAACATCCCTATCGTGATCAGCGCTGCCAAAAGCAGAATAATCCCCGCAACATGTTCAAATGGATAACCAAATTCCGCCGATTCCAGAACATAACCTATCAGCACCGTGTGCTCGAAGAAAATAGACAGCTGGCCTCTTACCGCATCGGCCGCCTGAAACAATACAAACGAAGGTGAAGCTTTAAAGATAAGCTTAAGCATGTAAAAGTTATTTGCAAACACCGTCTTCACAGACTGCTTTGTTTTTTCTCTTTCTTCTTTAGGTACGTATTTCATTATGCGATCACCTCCTCTTCATTTTCTATCGCGAGGTAGTTCATCGCCTGTTTTTTATACATAGCTGCATAACTTCCGTTCTTTCCCATCAGTTCTTTATGGGTTCCCTCCTCGATCAGAGCCCCCTTTTCAAGCATAAAGACTTTGTCGCAGTTTTTTACCGACGAAAGCCTGTGCGAGATAAAGAGCATGGTGTGATCTTTTCCTTCACCGATAATACTGTTAAAAAGTTCATACTCTGCTATCGGATCCAGGGCGCTTGAAGGCTCGTCAAATATCTTCATGGGTGCATCTTTTATAAAGGTTCTGGCAACGGCCAGCTTCTGGCTCTCACCGCCCGAAAGCACACAGCCCTCCTCATCAAATTCCTTTGTCATCACTGAATCGATACCTTTATCCAGCTCTTCGATACGCTTAAGAACATCTGCCTTTTTTAAAGCCTCTTTTACCGATGCTTCCTCGTTTTCATAGTCCCTTCCCATAAGGACATTTTCCTTAACCGTCATTCCAAAAAGTTTGAAATCCTGGAAGGTAGTGGCGAATATATCTCTGTATGCTTTAAGATTATATGCTTTAATATCCTTACCGTTATAGAGGATCACGCCGCTGTCAGGATCATATAGTCTCAACAATAGCTTTATGATAGTTGTTTTGCCGGCGCCGTTATGTCCCACCAATGCCGCGGTCTCCCCTTTATCGATCCTGAACGAAAGCTTATGTATGATCTCTTTATCTTTATAAGAGAAAGAAACATCTCTAAATTCCAGGCTCTTAAATTCCCTGTCCGGCATCTCCCCGTCATAGTCTTCCGGGATCTTCTCCTCATACTCGAGAAATCCCTTAAGATTATTTATAAACATGCCGTTTTTCAGAACTTCCATTACATTTTCAAATACCCTTATGAGTATCCAGGTCATGGCAACCATCAGACTCGTCATAATAGTCAGCTCTGCAAGAGAAATGCTGCCCGTTACCCGGTTTCGATAGATTGCATAAAGCAACACGCCTTCAAAGATAACGGTAAAAGTAAAGGTTATGCGCCAGAAGTTCATATTCGCATTTCGAAAGGCATATTTATCGGCAACTTTTACGTTTTTTACCGTAGCTTCCCCGTACTGTTTCCTCATCAGAGAGAATACATTGGAAAGCCTGATCTCCTTGGCTCCGTCGGGAAGATACATCATACGGCTTACGTAATTAAGCACCTTTTCATTGGGTGCCTGTTCCTTATATCTCTGATACTCATATTTATTCTTAAGATTGCCAAAAAGGAAATTACCTATAAGCGGTGAAATGATAAAAAGCATAGCATAATGATCTATCTCATACATCATGTAAAATACGGATACGGAAGCCGCTGCGCCGATGATCGCGCCTATCATTCCTCTGATAACGGATGCGATCTTTTGCTCTGCTCCATCCATTGCCATGGTGTAACGGTTATAAAAATCGGGATCCTCATAACATGAAAGCTCAACATTTTTTGCTTTGGCATAAAGCTTTTTGTATATGCCGCCGTAAAGCCTGTTAGTCTTTAAAGGATAAACTACATTATCCACATACATCGTATATACCGCCAGAACGCAGAAAATTGCGCCGCATATAAGGATAAATCTTAAGATGCTGCTAAACTCCCGGCCTTCAGACAAAGCGTTAACGATCACCTTCATGAATACGCCGTCAAAAAATACCCACTCACTCTGCCCTATAAGCCACATAATAAAAGTATGCGCAATAAAACTCGGACATATTTCTGCCGCAAGCTTTAATGCAAACCATGAGTTTTTCATTGTCGCTGCAAAAGACAGCTTTTCTTTTTTCTTTTTCTCGTTTTCTTCCACTTTCGCTCCTTTACAAACACAAATGTAGCACGGGGACGGACCCAATGCCATTAAGTTAAAAAATCAGTCCCCGTGGCTTTTGGTTAAAGGCTGATCAGGTATATATCGGCTTCCTCGCCCTCAAATAAGAAGCTTCTCTCATACTTACCGCCATTCTTTATGATCGTCTTTACGGATGGTTCATTTGAGCGCTCAACAGAAAGCCGGAGTTTATTCATTCCTATCCGGCGCGCATGCTCTGTAACAAGCCTTAACATTTCCGTTGCATATCCTTTTCGCCGCTCACTCGGCCGCACACTGTATCCGCTGTTTCCGAAATCTTTCAAGAAATCATTCAGTTCGTGGCGAAGATCGATGATCCCCACGATCCTGTCCTTTTCGTCGAAGGCAAAATATGTGTCGGTGACTACCCAGGAAGGATTTACCGTATCTGAAGATGTATTATCCGTAACAGACTTAAGCCATTCATCGTATGAGTCCATCCGATCCAGTAATTCACTGCCGTTTATCGTAGTCTCCCCGTTATCGAAGAATTCCCGCTTAAATGCTAATGCCTCTGTTTCATATTCCTTGACCGGCCTTTTCAATGTTATCATCTCTCTCCTCCTGTCAGCTGTTTTCTGATGTGATCCGTAATAGATCGGAATGTCTTTGGCTTCATGGATATGATCCTGCTCCACATTCGTGCTCCCTGATAGGAATACAGGATCACATTAACTATTTCATCAACGTTTACCTCCCGGAATTCTCCTCTTTTTATTCCGTAACGGATAAGCTTTTTCCATTTTTCTTCCGCTTTCCGATTGAGTTGTTCCATTATATCGCTGTCTGTCATTTCCACAAACTCATAAAGAGCAATGCTTAACGAATCTTTGGGGTGCTTCATTTCTTCTTCCATAAGATGCAGGGCGCTTTCAAGGATCTTCGCCGCCGGAATTTCCTTTTCTATCTCTTTCTGAAAATCTGCCGTGCTCTTTTCAGTGATCTTTTCAAGCACTGCCTCAAAGAGCTGATCCGTTCCTGAAAAATGACTGTACAGACCGCCCCTGCTCATCCCTGTGACTTCACAAACATCTTTCATCGTCACCTGCTTAAAGCCCTTCATCGCAAATAGTGCGTACGACGCATCTATAATATTCTCTCGTGTTTTTTCTCCTTTAGTCAATGCTGTACCCCCCCCCTCATTTTTCGACACCCGTGTCGTTTATATCGTATTATAGACACACATGTCGATTTTGTCAATTGTTTTCTTCATCAATAAAAAAAGACCGGTATTAATCCCGGTCCCAAAACATTCTATTCGTGATCAGCGCTTTACAGATCGAATATGCTCATCTGCGGATACTTCTCCGGCATTTCCCTCATAAAATTGAAACACTCATCCGGCGTTGACAACATCCCGTTTTCTTTACAGATCCTCCGGAATATCCCCTTCAATTCTTTTGCCTTCGGGCTCGGAAGTTCATAAGCATTCCCGTAGCTCCCGATATAGCGCTCTTTCATTCCAGGGAAATGCTTATCCAGCGCGTTGTAATAGTATTCCCTGTCTCCTTCCCTAAGCGTCAGTCCCATGCCGAAGTCGATCACTCCCTTCACTCCTGCTCTTACACATTCGTTAAGGATCGCTGTGATGTTTTCCTCCGTATCATTGATAAACGGAAGGATCGGCGTTAGCCAGACTACTGTGGGTATCCCCATTTCCCGCATCTTTAGCAGTACCTCGATACGGCGTTTTGTATTGCATACGTTTGGCTCCACAATCCGGCACAGATCATCATCATAAGTAGTAAGCGTCATCTGGACAACGCATTTAGCAGAACGGTTGATCTCCGATAACAGATCGATATCCCTGAGGATCCGGTCCGATTTAGTCTGAACCGCAACACCGAAACCGTACTTAAGAATGATCTGCAGGCATTTTCTTGTCAGCTTAAGTTCTTCTTCACAATGCATGTACGGATCTGACATCGCGCCTGTTCCGATCATACACTTTTTTCTTTTCGATTTAAGCGCCTTTTCCAGAAGCTCCGGTGCATTCTGCTTTACCTCGATATCCTCAAAAGGATGTGTAAAGCGATAGCACTTGCTCCTGCTGTCACAATAAATGCAGCCGTGGGAACAGCCGCGGTATATGTTCATACCACAGCCGCCGCCACTGTCGCTAAGTATTCCTTTTGCTTCTACAAA
>CAMOEK010000122.1:0-7648 GCA_946612125.1 uncultured Lachnospiraceae bacterium
GGGAAGACACCGGGGCATCCGCTGCATACAATGCTTGCTATATTTGCCGTTTTTGTATATAATAAACCCTGTTTTTATAGTATTTTAGGGAGCGTTTGCAATGAAAAGATCGAGTTACAGCATAGTTTTTCTTATTATCATTATCCTGCTTGCAGCTGCCATATGGATCAGCTTCTCTACCAAGAGAAATAACAATTATACATATGATGATTATAAGACAGCGGTCAAAGCCGGAGATGTATTGAGCATCACTATCGAGCAGAATAAGGAAGTGCCTACAGGTACTGTTTATGTGCTCACCAAGGATTATGTATCGCGTCACTTTAACGCGACTGATGTCAGGGAGATCGAGTCTGAGGCGCGCGAGCTGGGTATACCCGTAAGGATCGATGATGTTCCGAAGGACAACTGGTTTGTGATGTATGTGCTGCCAAGCCTTCTGGTCCTTATAATCTTTGTATTTATATACAGCAATATGATGAACAGCCAGAACGCGGGCTCGACAGGCAACAGGATGATGAACTTTGGCAAGAGCCGCGCACAGATGGTAACGGATTCCAAGGTTACCTTTGAAAATGTGGCCGGTCTTAAGGAAGAGAAAGATGATCTGGATGAGGTGGTGGATTTCCTTAAAGATCCCGGCAAATATACGGCGCTGGGGGCCAGGATCCCCAAGGGCATACTGCTGGAAGGTCATCCCGGAACAGGTAAAACCCTGCTGGCAAAGGCCATAGCCGGCGAGGCAAAGGTGCCGTTCTTCTCCATATCCGGATCGGACTTTGTTGAGATGTTCGTAGGTGTCGGCGCAAGCCGTGTCAGAGACCTCTTTGAGGAGGCAAAGAAGAACGCGCCCTGTATAGTGTTTATTGACGAGATCGATGCCGTAGCCCGCAGGCGCGGCGCAGGCATGGGGGGCGGACATGATGAACGCGAGCAGACCCTGAACCAGCTTCTGGTTGAGATGGATGGTTTCGAGGCGAATGAAGGCATAATCGTTATGGCGGCCACCAACAGGGTTGATATACTGGATCCCGCGATCCTTCGTCCCGGCCGTTTTGACAGGAAGATCACCGTCGGCCTTCCGGATGTGCAGGGCCGTGAGGACATCCTTAAGATCCACGCAAAGAATAAGCCGCTGGCCGATGACATCGACTTAAAGCAGCTGGCAAGGACCACCTCCGGTTTTTCCGGCGCCGATCTTGAGAATCTTCTTAATGAAGCAGCGATCAAGGCAGCTAAGGAAAACAGGGCATTCCTGAATGATGAGGATATTAAGAAGAGCTTTATAAAAGTGGGAATAGGCACAGAGAAGCGCAGTCATATCATTACCGAGCATGATAAGAAGATCACGGCTTATCATGAATCCGGCCATGCCATACTGATGCATCTGCTGCCCCTTACCGGGTCGGTATATACCGTATCTGTAATACCTACCGGCGAAGGCGCTGCCGGTTATATGATGCCTGTTCCGGACAATGATGATATGCACCAGACCAAGGAGCAGCTTCGCCAGCGCCTTATGGTATCATTGGGCGGACGTATCGCGGAGGAGCTGATATTCGGAGATGTATCAACAGGCGCGTCTGCGGACATCAAGAATGTTACAAAGATCGCGCGCAGCATGGTAACCCGTTTCGGCATGTCTTCCCTGGGCCTGATCTGCTATGAGGATGATGATAATGAAGTCTTCCTGGGCAGGGATCTGGCGCATGCAAAGACCACCAGCGAGGCAAAGGCTGCCGAGATAGATGCCGAGGTTAAGCGCATTATTGACGAATGCCATGAAGAGGCTACCCGTATACTTAAGGAGAACATGGATATTCTTCATTCCTGCGCTAAGCTGCTGATAGAGAAAGAACGCATCAACAGGGAAGAATTCGAATCCCTTTTTGCAAAGACGGTATGAGGCTGGATAAGTATCTGGCTGATATGGGCGCAGGCAGCCGCAGTCAGGTTAAGCAGCTGATAAAGAAGGGCGCAGTGCGCATAAACGGAAAAACAGCAAATGATCCCGGGGCGGCAGTTACCGGCGCCGATACAGTAGAATGTAACGGCGCGGTGATAAGCTACAGGGATCATTTTTATTTTATGCTCAACAAGCCTGCGGGAGTCATTACGGCGACGGAAGATGACAGGCAGAAGACCGTGCTGGATCTGTTCCCCGAAAATATCAGAAAAAGGCTCTTTCCTGTAGGACGGCTGGATAAGGATACCGTAGGACTTCTTATCATCACCGATGACGGACAGCTGGATCATGAGCTTATGGCGCCGTCGCATCATGTTGACAAGCGCTATCTGTTAAAAACAGACAGGCCGATGGATGAAGAGGACGCTGCAGCATTTAAGGAAGGGATCGAATTAAAAGACGGGACTGTATTCAGGGCGGCAAAGTTGGATATAGATCCGCAGGATCCTCACGCAGCCTGCATCACCATAAGCGAGGGTAAATATCATCAGATAAAACGCATGCTCTTATCCAGGGGCAAAGAGGTGATATACCTGAAACGCCTGTCCGTAGGGGCTCTTGAGCTGGATGAAAACCTGCCGGAAGGGGCCTACAGAGAGCTCACGGAAGACGAATTAAATATTTTACACAAAAAAAAGTCAAATGCTTTGTAAAATTTGTGATATTTGAGAATAGACTAAAAACCTTGATCTGATATAATGCATATTGTAACCCCCAATACATTTTATAGTTTTTTGCTATAACCCCATTAGAAAGAAATACCTTCTCTGAAAATGACAGTTTAACCACTGTCATTTTTACTTTGCACCCAAAACCCACAGAAAACCCACGGGCCTCGTGGGTTTTTTCATGCTTTTTGAACTAAAAAAAGGACTTCCGAAAACGGAAGTCCTTTAAATATTCAGCGGTTTATTTCTTTATAAGTAAGGATTCACCTGTCATCTCTGCGGGCTGGGGCATATCCATGATCTGCAGCAGGGTGGGAGCAATGTCGCAAAGGCGTCCACCCTCACGCAGTTTGTAAGCGGGATCATAGTTGTACAGGATGAAAGGAACGGGATTGGTGGTGTGGGCTGTATGAGGCTCACCGGTCTCATAGTTGACCATCTGCTCGCAGTTGCCGTGGTCAGCGCAGATGAAGAGCACGCCGTCCATCTTCTTAACTGCCTCTACGGCAGCGCCAACGCACTGATCGATGCGTTCTACAGCAGCTACAGCTGCATCGAGCACACCGGTATGACCTACCATGTCGGGATTTGCAAAGTTGATGATGATCACATCGTACTTGCCGGAGGTGATCTGCTCATCCAGCTTCTCACTTACTTCGGGCGCGCTCATTTCGGGTTTAAGATCATAAGTAGCTACCGCAGGAGAGTTCACCAGGATACGGTCCTCACCTTTATTGGGCTCTTCGATGCCGCCGTTGAAGAAGAAGGTTACATGCGCATATTTTTCTGTCTCTGCGATACGCAGCTGCTTAAGTCCGTTATTTGCAAGATATTCGCCCAGTGTGTTCTTGATCTCTTCCTTTTTGAAAGCAACGAATTTGTTGGGAATGGTCTCGTCATAATCCTTAAAGCATACATAGGTAAGAGGCATATAGCCGTTTGCGCGCTTTAAGTGCTTGATGCATTTGGTATCAGCGGCATCACCTGCCTGTGCTGCGATATCTTCATCGGTAAAGCAGAATGCCTTGGTGATCTCTCTTGCGCGGTCGGGGCGGAAGTTGAAGAAGATCACGGAATCGTTCGGCTTTACAACGGAGATCGGCTTGCCGTCGGCATCGGTGATCACGGTAGGCAGTACGAACTCGTCGGTCACGCCGTCATCATAGGAAGCCTGCATTGCAGCAACGGGATCCGCAGCGATCACACCCTTGCCCAGAACCAGGCTGTCGTAAGCCTTCTGGATACGGTCCCAGTTGTTGTCACGGTCCATTGCATAGTAGCGTCCGGAAAGGGAAGCAACCTTACCTACGCCGATCTCTTTGGTCTTGTCGACCAGCGCCTGCAGATAATCCTTGCCTGATGCGGGAGGAGTATCGCGGCCGTCAAAGAAAGGATGCAGGTAAACGCGCTCAAAACCTTCGCGTTTGCACAGCTCAAGGATGGCATAAAGGTGGGTGTTGTGGCTGTGTACGCCGCCGTCGGAAAGCAGACCCCATACATGCAGGTCGGAATTGTTCTTTTTGCAGTTATTGATAGCGCGCAGCAGTTCCTCATTCTTGAAGAAAACGCCGTCTTCGATATACTTGGTGATAAGGGTCAGGTCCTGATAAATGATGCGGCCCGAGCCGATGTTCATATGTCCTACTTCGGAATTACCCATCTGTCCGTCGGGAAGTCCTACAGCCAGGCCGGAAGCGTAACCTTTTACAAAGGGGCATTCTGCCTCGAGCTTGTCCATAACGGGGGTTTTTGCGATAGCTATCGCGTTGGCTTTGGGATTTTCAGAGATCCCGTAGCCGTCGAGTACCATTAATACAACAGGTCTTTGTCTCATTTTTTGTTTCTCCTTCGTTTATTTGTTGATGAAGCGCTTTAGTGCCTCGTCGTATACATAGCCGATCGTGGCCAGTTTTTCGCTGATTTCCTCCAAGCTGACTCCGGCAGCGGCAGCAAGATCCTCAAGGGAATCGTAGTTGTCGCGTAACTGCGTGTTCACATAGCTTAACAGCATATTCGGATCTTTAGGCATTGTGCACCTCCATGGTGGTTTGTTAACTCTAACATTCTATATCGTATCACATGAATTTGCAAGAATAATTGTTACTGACAGGGCAAAAAGGCTCAGGCAGCGATAAAACGGCTTGATCCGGGGTGTGTGAACGGCGTTGTTTTCTGCGGTCGGATCACGTCTGCTGTGCGGTCACGCCCCCTGAGCAGGATGGTTATTGGCTCTTAAATTAGCGTAACGGATAATTGCCTTATCAGCCGGTTTATGGTAATATATCAGAGGTGATTTTGCGCCGGTATAACGGTCGGCAGAAACCGCTGCATAAGGCGCATAATAATTAAGGAGGGGAAAATGGCAGAGAACAAATTACAGGAGTACCAATGCCCGAATTGTACCGGGCCGCTGGAATTTCGTGGGGATGTACAGAAGATGGTTTGTATATACTGCGAGAGTGAATTTGATATGTCGCAGTTCGCAGACCAGGAGCAGAAGAAAGAAGAAAAGACCGACTGGTCACAGGCTCAGGCCCAGACTCTTGAGGCGGGCGCCCAGGGGATGGCCGAGTGGGAATGCAAGGCCTGCGGCGCCGTATTGGTCAGCGACGGCCAGGTGGGCGCTACAGAGTGCCCTTACTGCGGAAATCCCGCTATCGTGCAGTCTACATTTGAGGGAATGAACCTGCCTGACGGCATCATTCCTTTTGCTGTGAATAAAGATACCGCAATGAATAAGATGAAGGAATTCTACAGCGGAAAGAAGCTGATCCCGGATTCCTTCATAAGTAATAACCGCATGGAGAAGATCCAGGGCGTATATGTTCCTTTCTGGCTTTTTGACTGCGACGTAGAGGGCCATGGATTTTATAAGGCAACAAAGGTAAAGAGAAGATTTACCAAGAATGTGACCGTAAACGGCGAGCAGAAAACTGAGAACTGGAAAGAGGTAGAGGAGTATGCCGTAAGCCGCGCAGCAAAGATGCGTTACGAGAAGGTTCCTGCGGACGGATCAAAGGAGATGAAGGATGAATACATGGATTCCATAGAGCCCTTTGATTATTCCAAACTGACTGCTTACAATTCAGCCTATTTCTCAGGATATCTGGCAAATAAGTATGATGAATCACCGGAGGATGTCAAGGAACGCGTAGATAGTCGCATACGCACCACCACCGAGCAGTCGGTGCGCGAGACCGTAAAGAATTATGATTCGGTCAATACCGAGTCCTGCAATGTAAAGATTAATAACGGAAACATCAGCTACTGCATGCTTCCCGTATGGATGCTCACCACACGCTGGAACGGCGGCCAATACACTTTTGCGGTAAACGGACAGACCGGCAAGGTTACCGGTGATATGCCGGTAGACAGCGGCAAGAGCACGAAGATGTTTATGCTCACTCTTATAATATCCCTGATCATTACAGAGCTTATTGCATATTTCCTTGGCGGCGGGGATACCATGTTCCTGATCGCGGCAGCTGTAGTATCGGTTATCATAGCAGCTATTACCGTTTCATCTGCAAAAGCTTCAATGGTGGCTCATAACAAGACCGAAGCCCAGCATTATGTAGTTAAGGGTTCGTTCCAGTTAACGGGACAGAATGACCGCTATGTAAGAACTTACGAAGAGAAGGGCTGATAAATTATGTCGATGATAGAGGAAGTAAAAAGTGAACTGACCGGTCATATCATCCCGTTCTGGAAGAAGCTCAGGGATAATGAATATGGCGGGTATTACGGGCTTCTGGATTTCGATCTGAAGCTTGATAAAAAAGCTGTAAAAGGCTGCATACTGAACAACCGCATAACCTGGTTCTTCTCTAATGCATATATGTGCCTTAAGGACGAGTCGCTGCTGGATGAGGCGCGTCACGGTTATGAGTTTCTCCGTGACTACTGCCTGGACAGGAAAAACGGCGGAGTTTACTGGTCAATGAGTTATGACGGAAAACCGCTTGACACTACCAAGCATACTTATAACCAGGCATTTTGCATCTATGCGCTTTCTTCTTATTATGATGCCTGCGGAGATAAAGAGGCGCTTGAGGAAGCTTACGGCTTATTTGATATAATTGAAACTAAATGCCGGGATGAGGGCGGATATCTTGAAGCTTTCGATGAAGAGTTTAAACCGGTCGGCAATGATAAGCTTTCCGAAAACGGCGTTATGGCGGACCGTACCATGAATACGCTGCTGCACGTGTTTGAAGCTTATACCGAGCTTTATCGTGTGGATAAGAATGAAAAAGTTGCGGATAAGCTGCGCTGGATACTGGACTGCTTCGCGGACAAGATCTATAATCCTCAGCTTCACAGACAGGAAGTTTTCTTTGACCATGAATATAACACGCTTATAGATCTGTATTCCTATGGCCACGATATAGAAACCTCCTGGCTGATAGACAGGGGACTGGAGATATTGGGAGATAAGGCTTATACGGAAAAGCTGAGCCCCATAACCGCAGATCTGGCCCGAAATGTTAAGAAGACAGCCTTTGACGGGCATTCGCTGGCAAATGAGTGCGAGAAGGGCGTGGTTAATACGGATCGTATCTGGTGGGTTCAGGCAGAGACACTGATAGGCTTTATAAATGCCTATCAGAAGGATAAGTCGCAGACTGATTTTCTGGAAGCGGCAAGGGCTGAGTGGGACTTTATCAAAAACTATTCGATCGATCATCGTGATGGCAGTGAATGGTATTCGGGCGTGGCAGCCGACGGCTCTCCCGATCCCAGGAGGCGTGAGATAGTGGAACCGTGGAAATGTCCTTATCATAACGGGCGTATGTGCCTGGAAGTAATAAAAAGAGGTGTGGAATGAGCGTAAAAGGAAGGATACATTCAACAGAGAGTTTCGGAACGGTTGACGGGCCGGGCGTCCGTTTTGTGATATTTTTACAGGGATGTCCGATGAGGTGTGCGTACTGTCATAATCCTGATACCTGGGATCCAAAGGGCGGAACGCCTACGGAAGCATCCGAGCTTATAGAGCAGTACGAGAGGAACA
>CAMOEK010000123.1:0-7646 GCA_946612125.1 uncultured Lachnospiraceae bacterium
TTCCCTCTGAATGACATTACCGGGGGTGCTTTGATCAGGAGGACGCCATGCGCCCTCAAGGGGATGACAATAATGATAACAATAGTGGTAAGTACAGCAGTATCATCAGGAGGGCAGCGGCGATGAACATGAGTATGTTCGCCCGCGCGATGTCCTTGATGATCAGCGGACGTTTATCATCCCCCAGGTAAGGATGCATGGAAGGAACGCCTTTATAGCTGCATGGACCGCCCAGTCTTATCCCCAACGCTCCGGCGCAGGCACTCTCACTCTGCGCTGAATTGGGGCTTTGATGCTTACGCCTGTCGCGCCTCCATATGCGGAAAGCATCTGCTGCATCAGCAAAGGGCGCAAAGACCGAAGCTATGCAAAAAAGCAGCGCGCATAAACGCGACGGGATAAAGTTCAGCACGTCATCCGCTGCTGCCGCAGTCTTTCCGAAATACTCATACCGCTCGTTATGATAAGCTATCATGGAGTCCATGGTATTGACCGCCTTATACAAAAGCCCCGCAATGGGACCGCCGGCGAATGTATATATAAAAGGCGCTATCACGCCATCGGATGCATTCTCCACAACAGTCTCCACTGCTGCCCTGATCATTCCGGCTTCGTCCAGCTTATCCGTATCACGTCCCACTATCATCGAAAGATCGAATCGCGCCTTATCCATATCTCCCGCTTTAAGATCACGACTTACCTTCATGCTTTCGTTACACAGGCACCTTCCGGCCAGTATATAGCAGGTGAGTATCGCTTCTGCCGCCGCCCCGGCATAGGGGTGTATCAGATAAGCCGATATTACAAGAGCCGCCGTAAACAGTACAGTCAGCATTATCACTGTCATAAAAAGCAGGGTTCCCCTGCGTTTTAAAGCTTTGCTGCGGTCTGCAAAGCCCGGTGCATCCGGGCTGATATAAAGCTTCTTTTCCAGCGCTGATATAAGGCTGCCTATAGCCCTTACCGGGTGCGGTAATCTATAAGGATCGCCTATTATCAGATCAAGTATGCAGCCTGCTGCAAAAGCTGTCAGATGTAAATACAGATACAGTCTCATCTCACCAGACACAACAAAGCCAGCAGCACTATATTCCATAATTCGCTGACTGTCACAAAATATCCTGCGGTATCTCCGGTAACTCCGCCAAATTCTTTATCTGTCATATTCCTGTATCTGATAAGGCAGGCCATATATACTGCCACAGTAAGCAGCGCCGTCTCGGCGTCAATAACAAATACCGCCACCAGCGCCAGTATATACCATGCCAGCAACATGCCCGTAACGCGGTTACCCACGCCTTTGGTTTCCTTGTACAGCATTCCTTCGGTCCGCGCCTTAGGCAGTATGACAGATAAGAGACCGCTCAGCGATCTGCTGAAAACAAAGGATACAGCCACGTTCAGCATTATAAGATAATCGCCTTTTTCATAGATCACCATAGCAGCTGCCAAAAATATCAGCAGTGCGCTCACCAGTCCTATGATGGCAAAACCACCTACATGGGGATCTTTCAGTATCCTGAGCTTATCTGCCCTTGAACGGTAAGACTTTATGGCATCTGTTGTGTCCATGAATCCGTCGAGATGAAAACCCCCGGTTATGACTATGGGTATCAGCAGCATAACAATGATAGTCGCCAGATGATGCATTCCGAAATACCTGCTCAACTGATAAGCTACAAGCTCCGCAAAGCCTATTATCACTCCCACCAACGGAAGAAACATAAGGCTTTCTTTCATATCCTCATCTTCCCAGTAAAAACGCGGCATGGGTATGCGCGAATAAAGTGAAAGACTTATCGCTATGCGTCTTAATATTTTCATACATCCACCACCCTGTCTGCCAAAAGGCGAATTTTCTCAGTAAGTGTATTGTTCAGGCGTACATAAGCTTTTGTCTCTTCATCATAGCTGTCATCATCAGCAGGAAAGGTATTTGCCACCACTATAAGTCCTGCGATCTTGTCCGAAAGCCTGACTATATCCGCGCAGATGCGTCCGCTGAGTTCACCAAAGTTCTCATCAAAAGCGCGAGGATCAAATGCTTCACTGCCATGCATCTCATTTCCTGCAAGGTTTGAGAGACACTCCAGCAGTGCCGCACTTTTAGAAGGATCCGCCATCTCGTCTGCTGCGCGGTCCACCCCGGTGGTGATCTCAAGCGTGATAAAGCCTTTTCCTTCTCTGGCGCGTCTGTGTTTTTCTACGCGCTTTCTGCCTTCTTCATCAAACACCTGCATCGTTGCTATATAATATTTATATTCTGCTTTGGTCTCCGAAAACAGTTCTTCCGCGCGCGCAGACTTTCCGCTGTTTGGTTTACCGCATACAAGCGTTATCACTGTTCAAACCTCTTATAACTCTCTATATCAGTATTTTCAAAAGCCGTTCCTGCCCTGTACAGATCGTACGCCATATCAATCACAGGCAAAAGCAGGACTGCTCCGCTGCCCTCTCCCAGGGCCAGCTGAGCATCTATCACGGGGCGAAGCTTAAGCCTGTCCAGTATTGCTGCGCAGCCATGCTCCTTTCCGTTATGAGAAGCCAGCATATACTCCCTGCTTCCGGGCACTATACACTCTGCGCAGAGCGCCGCCACCGCGCTGATAAGACCGTCGATGACAAGCGGTATATGATACAGCGCCCCGCCGATAAATGCTCCGGCAAGAGCCGCTATATCCAGCCCTCCAAGACAGCATAAAGCCCTGAATGCATAATCTTTTGTAAGCACGGGCGACTCAGGATCAAACCCATGAAAGGCTAATGCTCTTCTGATGACGGCAATCTTCTTATGAAGCCCCTCATCCGTAAGGCCGGCGCCCCTTCCCGTTACCTTTTCCGGCTCAAGCCCCGTTAATGCACAGAGCATTGCCGTGCTGGTAGTGGTATTGCCTATGCCCATCTCACCGGTAGCTATTATACCATAGCGCTTTTGCGACAGTTCTTTTACCATCACAATTCCGCATTCTATCGCCTGCAGACATTCTTCTTCGGACATGGCTGCTTCTTTTATTATATTGCCGCTGCCCCTGCGGACCTTGCAGTTTTTAACTCCGTCTATTATCTCATCGCTGTCGATGCCGGTATCCACGGTAAAGATATCAATGGGATAAGCGCTTGTCATCATGCCGACAGAGCTCTTTCTCTGTCCCATAAGTTCTGCAACCTTATATGTAACCTCACTGCCGCACTGCGAAACGCCTTCGCTCACAACTCCGTTATCGGCGCAGAATATAATGAGTGCTTTCTTTGAGATATCCGGCATAACATTCCGCTGCGCTGCTGCTATACGGCAGATATCCTCCTCCAATATCCCCAGTCCGTCCAGGGGATGAGCCACGCTGTCCCATGCACGCTTTGCAGCTGCATAGACATCAGCGTCGGGAGTATGGATAGTTGTATTAAAAAGGTCAGTTATGGTCATGAGATTTATGATTATTCTTCCATAGTGTACTGTATTGGTATAGTTTACACAGTCAGGATCCTTCGCTTCGCTCAGGATGACAGAGTCACAATAATGTGCCCGCCTTGGGATCCATCCCCATCAGCTCGTATATAAGCTTCATATCCAGGCTCTGTTCCAAAGCATCCGCCAGCTTCTCATATTGTATTTCTTTGTATTCGCGATAATCTCTGATCGCTGATGTATCAACATCTGCGCCGCGCTCATCTGCCACAGCCTTTACTAAAGCAGCTGCGGTATCGTCAGCATCAAATATGCCATGAACATAAGTGCCGTATACATTTCCCACACAGTATCCGCTGCCATCTGATGTAAAGCCGCAGACATCGCCTTCAAATGAGTCCGATAAAACGGACTCTCCCATATGTATCTCATAGCCAAGGATCCTCCTGCCGCTTAAGCCTTTAAGCACGCCATCTGGATGCTCTATCTTTCCTTCAAACTGTGTTCTTTTCTTTGCGCCGCTCATAACGGTATTCACAGGAAGCAGCGCCAGGCCTTCTTCCTCTCCTCCGCATTCCCAGCCTTCAGGATCACTCACCTTAAGCCCCAGCATCTGATAGCCTCCGCAGATGCCTATTATCACGCAGCCCTCAGCTTTAAGCTGTTTGATCCGGCTGTCAAAGCCCTTTTCCTTAAGCCAGCGCAGATCTCCTATCGTATTTTTTGTACCGGGGATCATCAGCATGTCCGGCTTTTTAAGTAATGCGGGATCACTTACATATCTTACCGAGATATCATCCGACTGCTCGAAAACATCAAAGTCGGTAAAGTTGGAAATATGAGGCAGACGTATCACGGCTATGTCAAAGCTCTTTCTGTCGCGTTTTAAGAATCTGTCTGATAAAGAATCCTCATCCTCAAGATCAACATCCGTAAAAGGCACGACTCCGAGCACCTTCTTGCCGCTCTTTTCCTCCAGCATCTTAACGCCGCTTTCAAAAAGACTTATATCTCCGCGGAATTTATTAACGATAAGACCGCCAACCCTCTCACGCTCGTCTGCATTCAGCAGATCCAGCGTGCCTATAAGCTGGGCAAATACTCCGCCGCGGTCAATATCTCCCACTAAAAGGACCGTTGCTCCGGTCATCTCTGCCAGCCCCATGTTAACGATATCGTTTTTCTTTAAGTTGATCTCTACAGGCGAACCCGCGCCTTCTATCACGATAATGTCAGATGTCTCACGAAGTTTATCGAAGGCTTTTTGTATCTCCGGAATAAGTTTTGTCTTGTATTTAAAATATTCCACAGCGCGCATGTTTCCTACCACGCGGCCGTTTACTATTACCTGCGAGCCCTTATCGTCCGTAGGTTTTAAAAGCACGGGATTCATACAGGCTAAAGGTTCCCGCCTGCAGCATTCAGCCTGCATTGCCTGGGCTCTGCCCATCTCCAGGCCTTCCTTTGTGACAAAGGAATTAAGCGCCATATTCTGCGATTTAAACGGTGCCACTTTATACCCTGCTCTGGTGAAGACCCTGCACAGTCCGGCAGCTATCAGGCTTTTTCCTGCTCCGGACATGGTGCCCTGTATCATTATAACACCCTTTGTTCTTTTAACGGATGTTTTTTTCTCCGCCTCATTTTCAAACCATGGGACGCTGCCTGTCAGCTCTGTATCCATATCCTCGATCCCGTATAGTTTACGGATAAAGCTTTCTTCAAAAACCTCGTGGGGCGTTCCTATGCGTTCGACACCGTTTGCTCCCACGGCCACAACCTGATGCGATATCCGCATAGCCTGTTCAAGTTCGTGAAGCGACATTAAGACAGCCACATTCTTTTCCTGCGACAGTCTTTGTATTATTCTGAGTATCTGCAGGCGGAAACGTATATCCAGAAATGATGTGGGTTCATCAAGTATTAAAACCTGCGGTTCCTGGCAGATAGCCCTTGCCAGCATGATGCGCTGCCTCTGGCCGTCGCTTACCGCGTTGAAGGGCCGCTCTGCGATATCAGAGGTATCTGTCAGCTCGAGCGCTTTCTCAACGCTCTTTTTGTCTTCATCGCTTAAGATCCCCAGCATCCCTGTATACGGATATCTTCCCATCTCTACTATCTCACGGCAGCTCATAAGTTCCGGTATATTGCGTTCCGTCATCACCATGGACATGCTCTTTGCAATATCCGATGCTTTCAGATCTGCCATATCACGACCGCTTAAGTAAAGCGATCCGCCTTTCTTTTTCAGCTGTCCCGTGATGGTTTTGAGCAGGGTAGACTTACCGCTTCCGTTTGGTCCGATAAGACTCATGATGCAGCCCGGCTCAAGCCTCAGGGTGATGTTCTTTATCAGCTCGTCGCTGTAGCCGATGGAAAGAGACTCAGTTGAGAGGATAGACATAGGGTACTCCTTTTTTAATGAGTAAGTTTATTGGCATTTGGATGCGCGCGCCTTTCCCTCAGGCAGAATGCTTTTGATGGCGTTTTAGCAGCATGATTATTACAACAGGTACCAGCAGCACTGCGGTAACGGAACTTATACTAACTTCCGTAGGCGCGAAGATGCTGCGCGCCAGACAGTCACATAAAAGCGTGACCACGCTGCCGCCTATAAAAGATGCCGGCACCATTACCCGGGGTTCGGAGGTCTTAAAAGAAAGCCTCATAAGATGCGGCACTGCTATTCCGACAAAAGATATAGGCCCCGCAAAGGCGACAACACAGGCCGACAGCAGACTGGCTGTTAATATCAGCATCACGCGAAGCAGCGCTATGTTGACGCCCATATTTCTGGCATAGGCTTCGCCCAGACGGTAGGCTCCCATCGGTTTGGACATCATAAATGCCGTAATAAAACATATGGCGCTTATCACGCTCATCTGTGCCACACCTGACCAGTTAACGCCCGACAAAGAACCCATTGACCAGTTATGCAGATTCACAATATTGGAATCATCCGCAAAAGTTACCAGAAAATCCGTAATGGCAGAACAGATATATCCGGTCATTATCCCGCACACCACCAGCACGCTGATATTACGTGCCCTAAAAGATATCAGCAGCACAAAGCCCATCACTGCCAACGCGCCTATGAATGCTGCCGCTATCATTCCTGCCGTTCCCGGATTTTTGTCTCTTGATAAAAAGAAGATCATTAGCAGCGCAACAGTAAGCTTTGCGCCGGATGATACTCCCAGCACAAATGGGCCCACGATGGGATTATGAAAAAAAGTCTGCAGCAGATAGCCCGATAGAGCAAGCGCTCCGCCCAGTACTATCGCAGCCGCTATACGCGGCAGCCTTATATTATGCAATATGGGATAATATGGTGATGAATCCTTATCGCTTAAAAGAATGGAAAGTATCTCCGAAAGCTTTAAAGAAACGGTACCCGCAGCCAGATTAACGCCGGTGAGTACCACAAGAAGAATAAGCAATATGATGAAGATAAGAGCGCATCTTTTCTTACTCATACGGATATCATTCCAGTCTGTTTAAATATACTGTCTTCTCTCCGCTTCCCGTCAGGACTGCGCTTAGATCATTCATAAACTGAGCCATGCCCGTAGTCTGCTGAAAGAAATTCCTTGTGGTACAATAAACCTGCCCGTTCTGTACTGCCTTAAAGCCGGCAAACAACTCATTTTTGTTTATCAATTCTGCCACGGTGCTGATCTCACCGCCTATTGTGCTGTTGTATATAAGCACGTCTGCATCCTTTGCCTGTATATAAAAATCCTCCATCTGCATGTTCATGGAAGACATGAGCGAAGCATTATCATTGCCGGCTTTTATAACGTATTCCCCGCCCGACAGATCTATCATCCTGCTGATATAGTCTCCGGGCCTGCGGACATTTATCATGCCGGCAGCAGTCACATGAAAGAAAGCCACACTCTTTCCCGTGGACGGCTTATCCATCACCGCCCCGGTCATCCTGCGCTGC
Organism: uncultured Lachnospiraceae bacterium; assembly: GCA_946612125.1. GTDB lineage: Bacteria > Bacillota > Clostridia > Lachnospirales > Lachnospiraceae > NK4A136. The sequence goes on from CAMOEK010000123.1 coordinate 7,356, forward strand.
GCATCATAATATGCATCTGCTTCGGACTGTTTGTCAAATAATACACCATAAAGCCTGATCCATTCAAGTCTGCCCAGCGGATGCGGTTCATAACTGGACATCTCGACCATTACAGGTATTCCCAGTTCTTCTATCTTTTCCTTTACCGCAGGCTCATGATAGATCATGGTATTTTCTATAGCCAGATCACAACCCATGCTTAAGATCGTCTCATAATCAGGCGCCCTGTATTTTCCCACATAGAGTATGCTGCCGCGATCTATGGCTTCCTTTGCCTCATCCACATACCAG
>CAMOEK010000124.1:0-7538 GCA_946612125.1 uncultured Lachnospiraceae bacterium
GATCTCCGGATTAAAGTTGGTAGCAAAAGGATAACCGTGGTCACCGCCGTTGCAATCCAGTATATCAATATAGTTTATCTCATCAAAATAATGCTTAAGAGCGTACGCCGAATAAACCTGGGTAACGCCCGGATCAAAGCCAGTTCCCAGAAGCGCTGTCAGTCCTGCTTTCTTAAACTTCTCATCATAAGCCCACTGCCAGCTGTAGTCAAAGTATGCCGTAAACCCTTTCTCTTTGCAGCGCTTTTCGTATACAGCCCTCCACTCAGGATCATCGGTATCCTCAGCTTCATAGTTTGCGGTATCTACATAGTTTGCTCCGCATTCAAGGCAGGCATCCATTATCACCAGATCCTGATAAGGCAGCGCCACATTAAGCACGGTATGGGGCTTGAACTCTTTCATGAGCGCGCACAGCGATTCAAAACTGTCTGCATCCACCGTAGCCGTGCTGAGCTTCGCATTTGTCTTATCTTTAAGCTTTGCTACCAGCGCATCGCACTTTGAAACGGTCCTGCTGGCAATGCAGATCTCCGTAAATACTGGATTCTCGCAGCATTTATGGATCGCTACCGTTGCCACGCCTCCGCAGCCTATAACTAACAGTTTCATGTTTTATTTCCTCCTTTCATTCTGCCTTCTTCCTCTTCCAAAAGATCTTCAACATATTTGGGAAGCATGAAGGCGCCGGTATGAAGATTCGTTGTATAATACCAGGTCTCTATATTCCTTGCCTTCCATCTGGCCGCATTCATATCCTTAACGGGATGATATTTCTTGCTGGCAAAGCCAAACAGCCAGTAACCCGCTGTGCTGGTAGGTATATGTGCCTGATATACGCGGCATATCGGGAAACTTCTGAAGGCCTTCCTGTGCATGGCCCTGCAGGCTTCCTCATCCTCATCATAAAACGGACTTCCGTGCTGATATACCAGTATGCCGTCTTCCTTAAGCGCTTTATAGCATGAACCGTAAAACTCCTTGGTAAACAGTCCTGCCGTATGCCCCAGAGGATCGGTGGAATCGCTGATTATCAGATCATATTCGTTACTCTTTCCGCGAAGGAAACGCAGCCCGTCCCTGTAATGCAGCTGCACGCGCTTATCGTCAAAGCCGCAGGCCTGATCGGGAAAGTAATCACGGCAGGTCTTTACAAAAAGTTCATCTGCTTCCACCACATCAATGGATTCTATCTCATCATAATGCCCCAGCTCTCTGGCTACGCCGCCGTCGCCGCCGCCTATCACCAGGACATTTTTGACATTGGGATGCACTGCCATCGGCACATGAACTATCATCTCGTCGTAGATGAACTCGTCTTTATCTGAAAAGATAACGTTACCGTCAGAAGTAAGAAAGCGTCCAAACTCAATGGAGTCAAATACATCTATCCGCTGAAAATCACTGGTCGCGGAAAACAGCTGCTTCTCCACTCTGATAGACAGCTTAACATTATCCGTATGCATTTCAGAAAACCAGAAATTCATTTCCTACTCCTTTAACACATTAAGTTTCTCAAGTTCGCCATCTTCAGGCCCCTGCATGGAGCAGCCTTTTTCCTTTGAGTACAGGGTGTAATCGATGATCTCTTTGGTTATCATCTCCCCCGGCGCCAGGATGGGTATCCCGGGCGGATAACACATGACAAACTCTCCGCAGATGCGCCCGACAGTCTCCCTGATAGGAATCTGCTCTTTTTCGGAGTAAAACGCCCTCTGCGGCGTGGTCGCCACTATAGGCGTGATATATTCGGCGTTATGCATGGTAGACACCGGTTTTGACCAGAGTCTCTTTATATCCTCAAGAGCTCCAACAAGCCTCTCTATCTCCTGTATCCTGTCACCTATAGATATATAAGCCAGGATATTTCCTATATCGCCGAATTCTATCTGTATATCATATTCGTCTCGCAAAAGGTCATACACCTCGATGCCGGTCAGACCGATATCACGTGTATAAACCGAAAGCTTGGTGACATCGTAATCATAGATACTGCTGTTATTTACCAGCTCCTTGCCGTAAGCATAATAACCGCCTATGGAATTTATCTCGGAGCGCGCATATTCCGCCAGGTTCTTGACCTTCTCAAAGGATTCGTTGCCGCGCAGAGCAAGATTTCTTCGCGAAATATCCAGGCTTGAAAGCAGCAGATAACTCGCGGAAGTAGTCTGCGTAAGATTTATGATCTGTTCCACATAACGGCTGTTAACATTAGGCCCCAGCAGCAGTATGGAACTCTGGGTTAAGCTTCCTCCGGATTTATGCATGGAAACCGCTGCCATATCAGCCCCTGTCTCCATAGCCGATACAGGAAGCGAATCATTGAAATAAAGATGTGTGCCGTGCGCCTCATCAACGAGCGCCAGCATATTATGCTCATGCGCCAGCTTTACTATGGAGCGCAGATCCGAACAGATGCCGTAATATGTAGGGTTGTTTACGAACACCGCCGTAGCATCGGGATGTTCCTTTATAGCCCGCTCAACCTGCTCAAGCTCCATGCCCAGAGCAATGCCTATATGATTATCCACTTCGGGATTAACGTATACAGGCTCTGCGCCGCATAATACCAGAGCGTTTATAACGCTCTTATGCACGTTTCGCGGAAGTATGATCTTGTCCCCGGCCTTGCAGGCGCTCAGCACCATGCTCTGCACCGCGGAAGTGGTCCCGCCCACCATAAAATAAGCCTGCGCCGCGCCAAAAGCGTCTGCCGCCAGCTTTTCCGCCTCATATATAACCGATACAGGATGGCACAAATTGTCAAGAGGCTTCATCGAATTGACATCGAGGCTTACGCACTTCTCACCCAGCAGGGTTACCAGCTCCGGATTGCCCCTTCCCCTCTTATGTCCCGGCACATCAAAGGGTACCACCCTCTGTTTCCTGAACCGCTCAAGTGCCTCATAAAGAGGCGCCGATTTTTGCTTTTCCAGATCCATTATATTTTACCTCAATAGGGTATAAAATATCATAATCCAGCGGATTATACAAGCATAATCCCATAATCCGGAAAGAAGCATTTTCTCCAAACCCGAATAAAACATGACCACAGTCACTATGAAGATAAAGCCGGGTGCAGTATAATCCTCTCAAAAGGAGGTAAGGATCAAAATGAAAAAGAAATCTGTCTTATTGATATCAGCCGCTATGCTCGCCTTAAGCCTAAGCGCCTGCAGCAGCTATATTTCAAGCTACGCAGCCACCATGATGGTAACATCGGAACATTCCGATACAGCTTCTCTGAGTTTCTGGACCTTCGAAGGAAAGAAAGCTTTTACGCTCAGAAACTCTGCCAGAACAACAGGCGAAGTAAGCTACACCGCAGAACTTAAAAGCGGAAGCGCCACCGTTTATTACGACGATAACGGCACTAAGACTGAATGGTTCACTATAAATGACGGAGAAGAATTAAGCGGAAGCGCTGAACTTGATAACAGCGGCAAGATCCACATCATCATCGAAACAGATGGGAAATGCGAAAACGGAAGTTTTGACTTTAATCTAAATTGATGCAGGCCTGCATTTTTCGGCCGCAGCGATCTTTCCATGATCCCCCCCCAGGAAATGGGGCGTGCTGAAACGCCCCTTTTGCAAAGGACTTAATGATCTTTGTATCCGGGATATCCATATCAAACACCCTCCCCACAACAGAAAACTCCAGAAGGATACGTGTCTCTCTGCACCCTTAAAATATCCGCAGTGCAACTTGTACCTGCTTTTGGTGCATTTTATTTCCAAAGTGTTGCCTGAATGTGTTTTTTGATATAAGGTACATAACGAAAGGAGGTTGACGATGAAAATACGTATTTCAGTTTCAGAAGAAAATCGCCGCTCTGTCACAAGCTTTATGCATGAGCACGGGATCGAGACCGGCGATGATGCCGATTATATCCTGACCGAATCCGATCGTTTCCCCGCATTTTTGTCAGTGCGCAATGACAAGAAAGAACATGTACGGCTGTCGATCGGTGAAGTGACATTTATAGAGGCCTTTGGCAAGGATATAGAGATACATACCGATGAAGGCGTTTTCCTTTCACAGGATCGTATGTATCAGCTGGAAGAGCTGCTGGATCCGCAGGCTTTTCTGAGAGTAAGCAGATCAGTGATCGTCGCAAAAAGGCATATCAAAAAGATACGCCCCTCCCTGTCCATGAAATTCATCCTCACCTTAACGGACGGGACCTTAATCGACGTTACCAGAAGTTATTACAGTGATTTCAAAAGATTCTTTAATATTTAACAGGAGGTTTAAATATGAGCAGTTTTTCAGGAATACTTATACTGATGATAGTTATTGCGATACTTATCATCGTAATAAGCATCATAGTTTACAACAGAAGACTTGATAAGATAACTAAGGGTGAGATACACGATACCCACAATCCCATTCCCGAGCCCAAGACCACGGCAAATGTACTTTACAAGACTATATTGATAGTGATCACCGCTGTTTCGTTCATATCCATAAGCACCATGTCCGGAATGCTCATGTCCCTTAGCAATTCCGTGAACAATCTGGAGAATACACAGAACAGCCTTAATTATGAGCTCAGTTCATTACGAACAATGCTTGAAGAACAGTCTAGCATTATCGCTTCATCCGACTGGACACTTGAAAATACGGATTACGATGCCATGACTGCCGATATCGCTTATACTGTAAGTTTAAAAACCTACTCGGATGACACCGAAGTAACCCTGTATGTTAATGGAAACACTATTCCCCTTCAAAAGAACGCACAGACTCCGGGCACATACAGCGGGACGTTCAAAGCAGGCTTTTTTGACAGCTTGATGAATGCAAAGCTTGTCATCAAGACCGCAGGGATCTCTTCTACAGAGAATACCGACCTGGCTGAATCGCTTGCCTGGGATTTCTTCCCCTTCCCCGGGATCTCGAGCCACTTTAATTCGAATCGTCAGGCTGACGGCAGCATAAAATATGATGGCGGTTATACGCTTATATTTGAGGATAAAAATACATGTATGAATACACAGATGCCCGGGATAGATAAGGTAACGGTTACCTATCTTACCTCCGGCCGTGAGTTAAAAACCATGGATATCACCAAAGAGGCTCTCTCCGGTGAAGAGATCACCTTAGAACAGGGACTTGATGTAGATGATTATCTGGCCGGCCGCTTTGAGATAACTCTGGATAACGGCTATAGACTGATCGACACTACTGTAATGGTGTTTGAATCGGGCATAGATACACAAAGCCTGAGTGGAACTTATATCATCGATCCTGACGGGAATAAAGTCTGGGAAAACCCCAAATACTGAAACTAAAAAGGGCCGAGTCAAAACTCAGCCCTTTGATCCCGGTATACACCTCTGCGATATGCCACGCTTAATTCATTGATTTTTCCAGCCTGCTTAACATTGATTCTTTATCCACATAAAACAGGGTTGCGAGTGCATCACCCGAAAGGTTCATGGTTTCCTCGTTCAGTTTTTTCTCGTATTCCTCAGCGGTAACCTCAGTATCATTCCAAAACCAGGTCAGATGCTCTTTATCATCGGGTCCCGTGTAACCGTCTGTAATCTCGGTCCGTCCTGTCGCATACAAGCTTAAACGGCCGTCATCAAGCAGATATACATAATCGCCCGGATTATTTGCAGGCGCATTATAGGTCCTTTCATACAGTATGCCATTCTGAGGAACATAATAAAGATCGCCCCTGTAGCCGCCTGCGCTGGCTACGCCGTCTCTTAAGTCCTCGTTTACTTCTGCTCCGGCTCTGCTGCGTGTGATCACAAGATACTCTTTCAGATCATTCAGGCCAGGCACAGTACTCGACACAATAATGTCAGGGAAGTCATCCCCGTCAAAATAAACAAACTGGAACTGATCCCATTTGTCGTCAAGCCCGGATACGATATCATAATACTGCTCATAAAGGAAGCCCAGCTCTTCTTCTGTCTCCTCAACTTCCGGTTCCTCTTCAACAACCTGAGGCTCTTCATCCTTTTTAACTTCAGGTGTTTCTTCTTTTACTTCTTCTTTAACTTCCGGCGCTTCTTCTTTTACTTCTTCTTCCTTAACCTCAGTCTCTTCCTCCTCGTAGACTTCTCTTCCCGGCTTATCCGTACCTGCTCCGTTACATCCGCCCAAAACAAGCATGCCGCTCATCAGCAGCCCGCCAAGGATCAATCCTCTCCTTTTCATAATCTCTCCCCTTTCCGGTAATAAAATATATATCATACGGCGAATATGATATATTATCATTCATTTAACGTCAAGCCATGAACACAGGGGACGGTGAACACAGGGGACGGTTCTCTGTGTTCACCGTCCGCCGCAAAGATAATGCTTTAATCAAGCATTCCGTGGTACGTAATATAATCTATGTCAAGCGTCGACACGTCATCCCGAACATCATAGCTGATCATCTCATAAAGCCAGTCTTGTGTATTCGCCTTCGCTAAATCTTTGATGAGTTCCGTTCCCACACGATATTTGATCCCACGATACCATATATCTGTCTGGGCATATTTTACAGGCCAGTAAGGCTTCGTATCATCACTTGCGATCTTCCGTGCCATGTCTCTCCACTTGGGCACAAAAGCCATTATCTCCTCCGGCACATCCGTCGAATCCTCCTTCACGATGATAGGATCACGAAACAGCTCGTCATAATCCAGCCAGATCACGTCAGATTCCGGATCCTTCGGATCCACCTGACGAAATCTTGGAAATAAACGGTCTCCTTCAGGCCTTTCGTTATATTTTAATCGAATGATCATATCATGTACCTCCTTAGTTATGGATACCCGTATCTTCATTATCGCTCCATAAATGCTATAATATCGTCATCAAAATACATCTTGCCATCTGCTTTCCTCCGTATCACAGGTTCTCCCAATCTATCTGCTCGTTCTTATAAAAGAATTCACGGTCATGTTCCGATACTTCTCTTAATACTTTACATGGATTCCCTACAGCAACCACATTATCAGGAATATCTTTGGTCACTACACTACCGGCTCCGATCACAGTATTCTTTCCAATCGAAACACCCGGAACTATAATGGTTCCTGCACCGATCCATACATTCTCCCCGATATGAACATCCTTATTATACTGAAGCCCCCTTGCCCTGAGTTCAGGATTTATCGGATGGTTGGCTGTTGCTATAGTCACATTAGGACCAAACATCACGCTGTCACCAACATATATATGCCCATCATCTACACATGTAAGATTATAATTGGCATATACATTTGATCCGAAATGAATATGGTGTCCGCCCCAGTTAGCTCTAAACGGAAGTTCAATATAACAGTTATCGCCGCACTCAGCAAAGACTTCTTTCATGTATCTGTTCTTTTCTTCGATATCAGATGGCTTAAGCTTATTGAACTCCCATAGCATATCCTGAAAACGAAACATATCTTCCAGTATATCCTTATCCATTGGATCGTATACAAGCCCGGCTTTCATTCTTTCATATTGTGTCATTTCGTTCTATTCCTCACAATCTGTTCAAGCCGTAGTTGACCACAGAAACATAACATATTCTTCTTTA
>CAMOEK010000125.1:0-7518 GCA_946612125.1 uncultured Lachnospiraceae bacterium
CCCTCAACCGGTCTTCCTTCGACAGGTCTGCCTTCTTTCACCGGGGTGTTATTTCCGGGGTTTCTGTTCTCGTTCATAGCGTATCCTCTGCTGCTGCCGTAACAGCCTCTTCATCCTCTGCCGGCATTACCAGCATAGCGGTAGGAAGGTAACGCATGCCCAAAAGGTTTGATCCTCTTGTCACCTGCTCTCCGTGGAAGAACATTATGGCAGAAGTTCCGCCATCCAGCATCGAAGCATTAACTGCGCCGTAGCGCACGAATATATCCCTTAAGTTTTCGGCTGTTGCACCCAGGCTGCCGGCGTGACGTCCTTCAATGACCAAAAGCAGCATCGTGCCGTCCTCTTTCTGGCCTATGGCCGTGCGAGGGTTTACACCACTGCTTAAATTCTGCTGGGGAACGCCGTCCTTTACCAGAACCAGTCCGTCAAAAAAGCTGACAGCTGAAACACAGCCCGCATCCAGAGCCTGCTGCGGAGTCCAGTCGCCCAGCAGCAGCCTGTGATCGGCGCTTATACCTATAACATTTTTATATACTTCATCAGAACCATAACGTATGGTGCCGTTTTCAAGCACCATGCCATCCGGACATCCACCCAGGCCGCCGCCATTAGGATCATAAAAACCGCCGGCATTAGTACCGCCTATGGCTCCGTAATCTTCAATAAAAGTACTGAGCAGCTTGCCCACGCCGCCGGTGCTGTATGAGGGCAGAGTGCCTATCACCACCCTGGAGGGGTCGGGCACTATCATCATCATGCCGCGGTATATGCCTTCGTTTACTTCTTCTATATATGGTTCTGCATATACTACTTCATCCTGGTTTGCCGCAAGCTCAGCTTTATCTTCCTCGGAAAGAGCTTCTACGTCGGCAGGATCATAATCCAGAGGAGCGCGATACTTTGAAACCGGCTTAACCGTTGCCTCAACCTGCGCCGTTTCATTCCCGCCCAGTATATCCTCTACCGTTTCTGATGGTAAAAACCAGTACGGAAGGAATTTGAGCGCGCTGGTTTCCTGACATGAGTGCACAAAAAGCTTACCGGCATCCTCGGAAGGTCCGTAGACCAGCACCAAACACACCAGCAATATAAAACAGAATAAAGCAAAAACAGTTGTAAGCAGGTAGCCGAACATGGCCCCCACTATCTTAAGTACCTTTTTCATCATGTAAAATATATCGCATCGGTTGTGTTATGTCAACCAATATAAAAAGATCCTTCGGATATTGGAAAGGAACACCTCATCCGGCCCTGCGGGCCACCTGTCTACGCTCCGCTCCGGTCGGCGCAGATCTGGCGTCCCCCGGACGCCATGTGCCCTCAAGGGGAAGGCTAAGAGTTCTTATCAAATACTAAAGGATCTTTAGTAAATTCTGTTTAATTATTTCTTACTGGCCTTTGACGCCTCTTACCTCAAGCAGCTTGGCTTTCAGCTCGTTCTCCATGCGGGCCATCTCTGCTTCAGCCTGTTTGCGCTTCTCACGGCCTTCAGCCTGTATGCGCATTACCTCATCAAAGGTAGAGATAAGGCTCTGGTTGGTCTTGTTAAGGGTCTCGATATCAACGATACCTCTCTGGGATTCCTTCTCGGTCTCGATGGTAGCCACCTTCAGTGCCTCGGCATTCTGCAGAAGCATCTGGTTTGTAACATCGGTAACAGCACGCTGCGCCTTTGCTGCCTCGGTAGCATTGTGAATGCCCAGGGCTATTACCATCTGGCTCTTCCACAGAGGGATGGTATTCACAACGGTTGAACGGATCTTGTCCACCATCTGGATATCATTTGACTGTATCATACGGATCTGGGGAGCTGTCTGCATAGCGATGGTACGTGTCAGCTCCAGGTCTACGATCTTCTTGGAGAAGCGCTCGCACATCTCCTGATAATCTCTTGCAGCCTGAGCATCTTCGGGCAGACCTGACTGTCTTGCCTTCTCCTGCAGCTGGGGAAGAATCACGTTCTCTGCCTCTGCCAGTCTCTTCTTGCCGGCCAGGATGTACATGGTCAGCTCTTTGAAGTACTGAAGGTTCATATCATACATCTTATCCAGCATAGCCGAATCCTTCATCAGCCTGGTCTCATGCTGCTGCAGCATGTCCACGATGCGGTTAACATTTACTTCGGCCTTGTCATATTTGGTCTTCATCATCGCAACCTTATTGGTCTGCTTCTTGAAAAAGCCCATTATGCCCTTTTCTTCCTCTTCATTAAAGCCTTTAAGCTCGGCAACAACGCCGGTAAGGAGCGTTCCCACTTCTCCCATGTCCTTTGTCCTTACATTATCAAGGGCCTTATTTGAGAAATCCGCCATCTTCTGCTGGGTGGCTGCGCCGTAAGTCATTATTGTGTTGCTGTCGGTGATATCGATCTGTGTTGCAAAATCCTCAACCATCTTCTGTTCTTCAGCAGAAAGCTGGGACATCTGAGCTTTGGTAGAATCCTCGGCAGTTGCCTGCGCTGCGGGCTGTCCCAATGTAAGCTGGGGCGTTGCCGCTGCGGTTCCTGCTGCCGGCGACTGCTCAAGAGTAAGCTGCGGCGCGGGTGCGGCCGGAGCTGCTGCAAAAGGATCCAGTGTAAGCTGAGGCATGGCAGCCGCATTACCCAATTCATTAATTGCCGCGCTGTTGCCAGCCTGCAGGCCCTGTATTGCCTGCTGCATTCCGTTGTCTTCCATAACCTGTCTTCCTCCTTATTTTTGATTAACCGTTCTTATTAAGGTTTTGTGTTTGTGGTGTCTGCGCTGTCTCCGCAGTGGGGAAGGTGGGGGCCGAAAAAGGCATGGTCTGGTCCGACGTAAAATTATGCCCCGTAAGCCCTTCCTGCGTAAGCAGCTGCTTGAGCACTTCCGCATCCGTGGAAATGTCAAGGCTGGTATCATCAAAAAGATCATCGAACATCTTATCAAAAGCATTGTTCATCAGATCTATGGTATTCTCTATCTCTTTTTTTGATTTCTCAATGTTTGCGCTGGTCTTGTCCTGTCCGCACAGATCTATATATGAATGAAGCAGCTTGACCATGGTGGGCAGATAATAATTCATAAGCCTGTGAAGATCCACTGTAAGAGAGGGTTTTTGTTTTGCGCGCTCCACTATCATTCGTACGGAATGCTCCATGCGGTCCAGCTTTTCCGTGATCACTTCATCGCTTATTTTCCTGTTGCAGTCACGTATCTGTTCAACATAAGCTTCGCCCTGGCTGAATATCTCTTTCTGCTCCTGGGTATAGCCCTCATCTTCCCTGGCTCTCTGAATAGCGGCCATCGTAGCCTGCTGATACTGTTCAAAAGTCTCATGCGAAGTAATCAGGGCGTTATCGCCGTCCTCCATGTGTCCCTGTTTGAACCAGCCGTTCTTTATCATCTTTTTGAGATCCTTGCGGATCTGATCTGGTGTGAGTCCGCTGATCTCTGCCAAAGTGCTTACATCTATATGTGTCTTATCCTTGAGGATCGCCACATATTTCTCAAAACGCTCTGCAAGGTTTAAACTCTTCATGCCATGCACGGCCAACGCAGCCGTTCCTGCCGGCAACAGGCAAAGGATAAGGGCCACGATCTTTACAAAAGCGCTGCCCATGATCAGCCATCCGCCAAAGACAAGCCCCAGTATAGCGGTGAACATAACGCCTATCACCACTTCCAGAGTAGCGCTTAACTTGGTACCGGAAACATCTGCATAAAGAGGAGACACCATAGGAGCAGCAGGTGCATTCCCACGCCTCCTGTTCTGCATGACTACAGGCCCCGGAGGCGGCAGGATCACTCCTCCGTTTGCAGCTGCAGCATTCTGTCTCTGCTGGTTGATATCATGAATATGTCTGTAAGTTTCTGTATTCTTCCAGTTCTGATCCCGGGAAGGAGTGTGATAACCCATGGTGCCCTGATCAACACCGCGCTTATCATTATTCCTGAAGCTTGTATTAACGGTACGGCCGATATTGCCGAAAAGCTCTTCCAGATCTTTGCTCACATTGGCGCTAAGGTTGCTGAAATCCCCGCTGGTAACAGCCTGCTGCACGGTATTTGTCACCTGCGAAACGCCGTTCTGTATCACATCTTTCATTTTTGTAGGATCATAATCACCTACTGCCATCTTTTTTTCCTTCTGTCAAGATATATTTATAAGCTCATTTACTACACATTATCTGAAACATTATATCACATACTTTATCTGCTTTCAATTTAAAGATTATTCTGATATACTGGATAACATGGAAAAAGATAAAAAGCGAAAATTCAATAAATTCTCTCTCTTTCTGCTGCCTTCACTGGCTATTTTTATCTTTGCGCTGGTGATCTGCATTAAAGGAGCCGTTAACGATGCAGGACAGATATCCGTAAGAGGCAACTATCCTGCCAAAACCGCCGAACTCCGGCGCCGTCTGACAGAAGATGCCGAAGCAGAAAGACTCAAGGCTGTGGAAAACGCGCAGAATCTCCGCGAACAGGCTGCACAGAGCAAACTGGTGCGTTCCCCGCTGGTAACACCTCTTGGGGACGGAGAGGATGAGGTCACTGTACTTATATATATGAACGGATCAAACCTGGAATCCTATAACGGCTTTGCTTCCGAAGATATATATGAAATGATGGAAGCTTCAAACAATCCAAAGTTACATATACTCATACAGACCCTCGGGACCAGGGAATGGCTCGATCACGGCATAGCCTCCGATCATTCGCAGCGTTACGAGATCAAAAACAATAAACTGGTGCTCCTTGACGATTCACTGCCCCAGCTGGACTGCACCTCGCCCGATACACTGACAGACTTTCTTAAATGGGGTGGCAGCCTCTATGATTCAAACCGGTATTTTCTGGTGCTCTGGGATCACGGCGGCGGTTCAGTAGACGGTTTCGGTTATGATGAATGGCAGGATGAAGATGCATCCCTTACCATGGACGAGCTGGTCCAGTCCCTTTACAACAGCGGTATGAAATTCGATTTCATAGGCATGGACGCCTGCATTATGTCCTCCATAGAAGTGTGCTATGCGTTATATGACTATTGTGACTACTGCGTTTTATCGGAAGATTTTGAATCTGCCCTGGGCTGGTCTTATAAAGGATGGCTGAGCGCCCTTGCAGAAGACACTTCAATAGATACGGTAAAGCTTTCAAAAATACTGATAGACGATATGATCCGTGATATCGGCGAAAACGACTTTGGCTGCAGTTCCACTCTGGCGCTGATAGACGAGCGTTATATACCGGCCGCTTTTGATTCCTGGATGAACTTCGCCTACGCAAATGAAGAAACCCTGCTATCCGTCAATTACAGCCGTGAGGTTGAACGCAGCGGCAGGGCCCGTCCAAACAGCAAGGTAAGCTATAATCTGGGCATGTATTATATAACGGATGTACTGGCTCTGGCCGTATCCATCTCCTCGCCCCAGACCAAAAGCCTGGTATCCAAGCTTTCAAACTGCGTGGCCTATTACAACTGCTCTGCCGATAACATCGGCCTTACGGGCATATCCGTTACCCTGCCATACGGCGACAATGATTTCTATGCTTCCCTCGAGAAAGTATTTGCAGGCATGGGCATAAATAAGCAGTATGTACAGTGGCTGGGTAATTTCCAGACCCAGGCTGCTGCCGAAAACTACAATAACTATTATAACTTTGAAGACTTTGATGAAGAATGGTCCGGCTGGGACGATTTCGATTACGAAGACTGGTACGATGATGAGGACGGGTGGCACTGACCTTAAGGCAGCAGATATGAGACCACGTTCCCCCGGCTGATATCAAACGGCTCAAGGCCGCCGTCAAATAGCCTTCCCAGAAGAAAGAATACCTTTTTCAGCTTTCCGTCATTTTCATAGTGCTGATATTTTCTGAAGAGTTTAATATAACTCTCTATGGTCTCACGATAATCCGCAGGCATATCCGCTGCTTTCAGCTCCAAAAGCTGACTGAGCCTGTCCCCATGACGCTTAAGATAAAAGAGCACCTTCTGCATCTGTATCTTATCCTCTGCGTGGCTGCTGCGCTTTGCAGCCTTAACGCCGACGGTATTTTTGCCATGCTGGCGGTAAAGCGTCAGCGGTTTATCTATGCTCACAACCTTTCCATATGCCGGCGCATTTATGGCCAGCCAGCTGTCATGAAGCCAGCCGCCCTTTTCCGGAATAGGGAAAGCCTTTTCCATAAAACTTCTTTTAAAAGCCATCATGGTACCCGGCACCGCCCAGTAATACATCATAAGCTGTCTGTATTTTTCCTGTGAGATATGATCGCGCATGCCCGCGCGGCGCAGATTAAGCGATGTCCATACGTCACTGCCAAGAGACTTTAAGTCTGCATCAACCAGCTCACCGTTACTGAATACAAAGACACAGCTTTCATCATTTTCAAATTCATCCATGAAAAGCCTTATCTTTTCTTTGTCCCATACATCGTCCTGGTCAGCCGTAAATATAACATCCCCGCTGCAGGCGCGTATGCAATTGCCGAAGGATACGCGTACGCCGCTGTTCTTTTCGTTTATGATAACTTTGTAAGAAATGCCGCTTTCAGATAAAAGCTGCTCCACAAGATCTGCAGTGCCGTCGCTGCTGCAGTCATCGGTGATCACGATCTCATCCGGGGGCAAGGTCTGCCCAAGGATACTGTCAAGCTGCTCCTTCAGATATTTAGTTCCGTTATAGGTGCACATTGCAACCGAAACCTTCATACAGGCTTGCCTCTCCGCGCATTATTTCCAGTAAGGACCGTACTCTACTTTATCTGCATCCTTTGGCCTTTCCTCTATAGGATAGATCCATGAATCGTTGTAATATCTTTTCAGCTTTTCCGGCATATGCTCGATACCGCCAAAACGTGATCCGTCCCAGCGCCGTCCCAATATGCCAAAGAGTATCTGCAGCACGCCGCCCATATAAACTGCCTGCCTTCCGGCGTTTTTTATCTCTCCTGCAAGAGGAAAGCCATAGGCGCCGCATGCCATCAGCGCTATGTCAAAATCCAGTTCCAGTATTTCTTTTTTCATAAAGTCCAGCGCTTCGAACCAGTCGTTAAAACGCTCATCCTTCAGATCACCTATGGTCATAACAGGCTTATAGACGATAAGCTCTCCGAATTCAGGAAGGATATCCGAATCCCTGTAGATCTCCTCTCTCCGGGCATACTGCATCTTTACCGAATCCGGGAAAGATGTCACTATCAATACCTTTTTCCCTTTCAGCGCTTTTGTCCAGTGATGCTCGAGTGCAAAAACATCGTATATACCCATATTCTTTATGGTAATACCATCCTTCGGCAAAAAGCGGTTTATAAACCAGGGCTCCGCAAACTGTCTGCAGCATGCCAGCACATCCGTCCTTCTGTAAGCCTCTTCCATGACAGAAGTAAAACGCTCCGCAAGAGAAGGATCATCCGGAAAGAAGCCGGCGCACTCATAAGCCATCCTGACAGTCTTTGCATATTTTTTAGGGAAATGAAATTCGACCATGCGCATTACAGCCAGCTCAAAACCACCCAGCCTTCCGGCCATGAATGGCTTTCCGCT
>CAMOEK010000126.1:0-7405 GCA_946612125.1 uncultured Lachnospiraceae bacterium
CTCAGGATGACACGCCCTGCTGCCATGTCACTCTGCCTTGTTCTTCTTAAAAAGGTAGGTCTTTCTCTCCTCACCTTTAATAAGCTTCTTTATATTTTCATGGTGGCGTATAAATGCCATCGCCGCTATAATAAACGCTACGATATACATCTCTATGCGTATTTCCGGATTGATCAGATCAACAGGCACGCCGTTCCCCGGCAGATGAAAACGCGTAAAAAGCTGCAGCTCTCCCATTATCAACGTCTGGATAAAGAAGCCCGCCGATAACAGCAGTGAACCAAGCGAAACATAATTCGTCAGCGCAAAAGTCCCGAAGAAGATCAGCAGATCAACAGGCACATACATCCAATGGAATGCAAGGATCATGCCGCTCATGGCCGCGATACCCTTCCCACCTTTAAAGCCCAGATAGAACGGGAAGTTATGGCCGATTATGCAGCCAAGACCCGTATAGAGTTTTAAAAGATAAGTATATTCAGGATACTTATTTCTGAACAGAAAATATACCAGTACTACAGCGCCTATGCTCTTTGCCAGATCCCCGACAAATACCAGCAGTCCCGCTTTTTTCCCCAGCACCCTTAAGGTGTTTGTGGTACCGGCATTTCCGCTGCCCTTTTCGCGGATATCTATGCCGTTTAACCTTCCTATTATGTATGCCGTCTGAAAATTACCGAACAGATATCCGATAAGCAAACAGAGGATACGTATTCCTACAGTTTCCATTTCCTATTCTCTCCCGCGCCGCAGGATCCTTAACTACGGATCATCCTGCTAGTCTTTCTCTTTCCTCTCTCTTATTATAAAGCGCAGAGGCGTTCCGTTAAATCCAAAGGCTTCCCTTATCTTGTTCTCCAGATAACGCACATAAGAGAAATGCATGAGTTCCTTATCGTTTACGAATATGACAAAGGTCGGCGGTTTGACCGAAGCCTGAGTCGTGTAATAGATCTTAAGGCGCTTGCCCTTATCCGAAGGCGGCTGCTGCAGAGCTGCGGCCTCGCTGACGATCTCGTTGAGTACACCGGTCTGTATGCGCATTGCATGATTTTCCGTCACCGCATCTATCAGATCATAAAGCTTGGGAAGACGCTGTCCGCTCTTTGCCGAAATGAATATCAGCTCCGCATAAGGCATGAAAGCCAGTGTATCGCGTATATCCTTGGTAAACTCGTTTACTGTCTTGTTGTCTTTCTCCAACAGATCCCATTTGTTAACGGCGATGATCATACCCTTGCCGCGTTCATGCGCAATACCCGCGATCTTTGCATCCTGCTCCGTGATCCCTTCGGATGCATCGATAACCAGCACAGCTATATCTGCGCGCTCCACGGCGCTCACCGTGCGCACTATCATGTATTTCTCAAGCTCTTCCTTTATCTTGTTCTTTCTGCGCAGACCTGCGGTATCGATAAATACATATTCTTTGCCGTTACGCTTAAGCACGGTGTCCACAGCGTCCCTGGTGGTTCCGGCTATATCGGATACTATCAGCCTGTTCTCGCCCAGAAGCCTGTTGATTATAGAAGACTTGCCCACATTGGGCTTGCCGATCACGGCTATCTTAGGCCGCTCATCTTCCTCTTCATCCGCGCTGCTTTCAGGGAAGTAGCTTATAACCTTATCCAGCATATCTCCAAGTCCCTGTTTTTCCGCGGCAGATATAGGGAAGGGATCATCCAGCCCCAGATTGTAAAACTCATATACATCCGCCTGCTGTTTTGCAAAGCTGTCTACCTTATTGACAACCAGCACAACCGGCTTCTGTGAACGGCGGAGCATATCCGCCACCTTTGAATCCGAATCCACAAGCCCCTGGCGTACATCCGTAAGAAAGATGATCACATCCGCAGTATCTATGGCGATCTGCGCCTGTTCTCTCATCTGCGAGATTATCACATCGCTGCTGTCAGGTTCTATGCCTCCCGTATCTATAAGCGTGAAGCTTTTATCCAGCCACTCCACATCGGTATACAGCCTGTCACGGGTGATGCCCGGCGTATCCTTTACAATGGAAAGCCTCTCACCGGCCAGCGCATTAAACAAAGTCGATTTTCCTACATTAGGGCGGCCCACTATCGCCACCACGGGTTTACGTTTCATCATACACCTCATCGGAGAGCTCATAGGGATTCACATCATCCACATCCTCTCCGCTCTGTTCCTGTCCCAATATTGCTCTTATCAGATCCATACCGTTCGATTTTACAATAGTAACCTTCGTTTGTAAAGCTGTCTCAACCTCGCTGCGCGTCATATCATCAAGGAAGATCTCTGTCCCCGACCTGAACATCGCGGAGGGCAGCAACAGCTCTTCTCCCTTTTCCTGATCCTTCAGCTGCGCCACCAGATCCTGCCCCGTAATAAGCCCCGATACAGTGATCCTCTCGCCAAAGAAGTCATTCCTGATCCAATAGAGATGGACCTTTATATCCGGGAAAGTCTTTTCTACCTCCTTCATCATCCTCTGCATAGTCGGATAAGCGCTCTTTCCGCAGGCTATGGATACGCTCCGCCTGATATCCTTTCCGTATATCATTGCCGCCTGCGGCAAAAATGAGCTTATCTCCTCTATCAGAAGCCTTATCATGCCCACGCCGTTTTCCAGCTGCAGATATCCGTCGTATCGTTCCTCCTCAGGCACCTCCCGGCCTGCCGTGATATACCACTCATCCGATGCATGTATAAAATGGAGCCCCGTCTGCTCAAAGGCCTTTTTCTGGAAGGCTTCTATCTGGTCGATGACCTTCTCCGAATCCTCTTTATCAAAGGGTTCTAAGGGATAAAGCTTATCCCGGTATTTAGTGAGTCCGGTCGGCACCACCGATACGCTCTGCATTACGGGAGCATATTTGAGCAGTTCGTTCATCGTAAAATCCAGATGCTCCCCATCGTTTACATTTTTACACAGCACTATCTGTCCGTTCATGGTTATGCTGGCTTCATAAAAGTCATTAAGATACTTAAGTACCTTACCCGAATTGGGATTCTTGAGCATGAACACGCGAAGTTCAGGATCCATGGTATGAACGGAGATATTTATGGGCTCCATGTGATAGCGTATAAGACGCTCCACATCTGCATCCTTCAGATTGGTCAGCGTCACATAGTTGCCCTGCAAAAAAGAAAGCCGGGTATCATCGTCCTTAAAGTATATGGTGGGACGCATACACGGCGGGTTCTGATCTATAAAACAGAAGATACACTTGTTCTTGCAGGAATGAGCCTGGTCCATAAGGCTCTCGTCAAAAACAAGCCCCATGTCTTCATCCGGCTCCTTATCCACTTCCAGCAGCCACTCCTCGCCGTCAGCCTTGCGAATAAGAACTTCTATGTATTCCTCCATACAAAGAAAATCGAAGTCAAATACATCTTCGATCTCCTTATCATTAATTGAGAGGAGTACGTCGCCGGGCTCTATACCAAGCTCCTCGGCAATACTCCCCTCCTTGATTTTTATGATCACATGTTCTTTCATAAAAGATCCTTCGCTGCGCTCAGGATGACAAAGTTCCCAGAAGGGGCCCGCTTCATCCCCTGCCTGCATGTCGCACGGGCGGGCCCCTGTATTATACCGTGTACTTCATAAAATTCTTCTTGCCCTTTTTGAGGACGAAGTCGTCTGCGAAATCAGCGCGGGTGAAGCTCTGCTTAATGTCGGTGATCTTCTCGCCGTTAACAGTTACGCCGCCCTGCTCCACATTACGTCTTGCATCACCGCGTGAACCTGCCAGCGAAGCTTTTACAAGAAGCGTGATGATGTCTACAGCGCCGTCAGTGAAGTCCTCATCATTCAAGTGGGTAGTGGGCATATTCTCGGAATTGCCGCCGCCTGCAAACAGCGCCAGGCTGGCTTCCTTTGCCTTATCTGCCTCTTCCTGACCGTGTACCAGATTGGTAAGCTCCCAGGCCAGGATAGCCTTCGCCTCATTGAGCTGCGCTCCTTCCCACTTATCCATATCCCTTATCTGCTCCATCGGCAGGAAGGTCAGCATACGTATGCACTTAAGCACGTCTGCATCCGGAATGTTTCTCCAGTACTGGAAGAATTCAAAAGGTGTGGTCTTATTTGCATCCAGCCATACAGCGCCCTTTTCGGTCTTGCCCATCTTCTTTCCTTCGGAATTAAGCAGCAGTGTCTGGGTCATGGCATATGCGTCCTTGCCCAGCTTGCGGCGTATAAGCTCGGTACCTGCCAGCATGTTGGACCACT
The DNA here is from genome assembly GCA_946612125.1 of uncultured Lachnospiraceae bacterium. GTDB lineage: Bacteria > Bacillota > Clostridia > Lachnospirales > Lachnospiraceae > NK4A136. The sequence goes on from CAMOEK010000126.1 coordinate 4,217, forward strand.
GGTCATCGCCGCCGAACTCCATGTTACACCCGTACTTCTGGAACAGGGTGTAGAAATCGTATGCCTGCATTATCATGTAGTTAAACTCAAAGAAGGTAAGTCCCTTCTCCATACGCTGCTTGTAGCACTCTGCGCGCAGCATGTTATTTACCGAAAAGTGAGGTCCGACCTCTCGCAGCAGCTCAATATAGTTAAGATCCAAAAGCCAGTCTGCATTGTTTACCAATCTTGCCTTGCCTTCGCCAAACTCGATAAAACGGCTCATCTGCACTTTGAAGCACTCGATATTATGATTTATGAGCTCCGGCGTAAGCATCTTTCTCATATCGGTCTTGCCGGAAGGATCGCCGATCATGCCGGTACCGCCGCCCAGCAGAGCGATGGGCTTATTGCCTGCCATCTGCATGCGCTTCATAAGGCACAGCGCCATGAAGTGGCCTACATGCAGTGAATCCGCAGTGGGGTCAAAACCGATATAGAAGGTAGCCCTGCCGTCATTGATAAGATCCCTTATCTCTTTTTCATCAGTGACCTGCGCTATCAGGCCACGCTCCTGTAATTCCTCAAAAATCTCCATTTTTAACTCTCCTTATTGCCTGTTCAAATTCTTCATATACAAACGGATCGATTATCTCTTTCCAATGCTTATATGCTGTAGCATTTACGTGAACGCCGTCATAATAATATTCTTCCCTGAGCGCCCAGTCTTCCCCGGCAAATTCACCCCACATATCTATAAAGGTAAAGCCTCGGTCCTTACTCATATTCTTTAATCTGGAATTTATCTCATAGACAGCATCACAGATGCACTCCGCATCGCCCTGGTTGGGTGATACCGGAAGCAGGGACTGTATATAGATCTTGCAGCCTGTTCCTTGCAGTACATCAAAAAGCTCGTTATACCGTCCAATGATATTCTCTGTTTCCCTGCCCTGAAGGATATCGTTGATACCTACATAAACAAATATCTTTTCGGGTTTTGTCAGCATTATGGTATCTATCCTGACCCTGAGACCGTTGATCGTATCTCCGCCTATGCCTCTGTTCTTTACTTCCAGATCGGGATACAGCTCATCCCAGCTGCAACGCTCTACCAGGCTGTCCCCGGCAAATACCACATCGGTACGGTCGTTATACATAACACTGAAGGTATACTGCAAAGTATCATATGTATCATTCTTGCTGCAGAAATCACCATACTCACCCTGCTGGTAGATCCTGCCCACGCTCTCATCAAACCTCACACTGTCGGCCGTAGGGATCTTATCCTTCTGCGCCTGCAGCTCTCCGTTGCTTTCGTCCAGCCTGGCATTGAGTTCATCAATGTCTGTCTTAAGCTGCTGATTTTTGTCTTCAAGTTCCTTTTTTTCCTTTTCCGCTGTTTCTGTCTGCTCCTGAATTTTTTCTTCGTAGTCTTCTATCGTCCTGTCACTTCTTCTCAAGTCGGAATTAAGATCGTCAATCTCGCCGTTCTTCTGAAAGAGAATCACGCCCAACGTTCCTGCCACTCCAAGAGTTAACACAAGCAGTACAATAAGGATCGTTCCCGTTGCCTTCTTCATACGCACGCCTCCTTCATCAAGCAATACAACTTTAATTGTATCATATCAACGCCGGGCTTTCAAGCTACCCTTTTTTTCAAAATCCCCTTCCGATATAATCAAACGCGTTTTTTATCCACTTGATCTCCCGCTCCTCCATGGCCAGCACATCAAAACGCACCTGAAGTTTATACAGTTCCTTATGGAACATCCTGTAATTATCACAGACACTGCAGATCTTCTGCTGCTTTCTGTAGTCAACCGCCTCGGAAGGATCGCCGCTGTATCCGCTTTTTCGCCATTTAACCTCAAAAAAAACAAGGCAGCCGTCATCTATGCCTATCAGATCGACTTCGCCTGCCCTGCAGCGATAATTACTCTCGAGTATGCGCACTCCCTTTGATGCAAGGAAGTTTGCAGCTCCCGCTTCTTTTTCACTTCCTACCGCGCGTTTGTTCATTTATTTCCCGGCCTTGGCCATCTTGTCCCTTATCTTGTCCATAGCATCCACAAATACCAGTATCTCTGCTACCACCTCATAGAGTTCCGGAGGTATCATCTCGCCTATCTCCAGGCGCGAAAGCGTATCCGCCAGCTTTGAGTCCTTATGTACCGGTACCTTGGCCTCTTTGGCCTTCTCGATTATCTTATCCGCTATGACTCCGGTTCCCGATGCTATAACCTTCGGTGCCGAATCAACAGGATCATATTCGAGCGCGACAGCCGTTCTTTTTTTGGGTCTGTTCTTATTATCCGCCATGTTCACGCCCTCATGTCAAAGCTCTGTTTTGAGATCAGCTTTGCTTCCCCTGCAGGCGGCATAAGGCTTCTTACATTATCGTCATCCTTGCCCATCTGATCCCTGGTCGTAAGTTTGGTACTACAGCTGTATCCGCGCTTTTCCAGACGTTCATCCAGCTCATGTATATGCTCTGCTATCAGGTCTATGACCTCATCGCTTTCCAGATAAAACCTGGTAGACACCTTGTTCCCGGACGAGATGGCAGCATATACATCCACCATTCCCAGATTTTCCATATCCAGATGCAGCATGGCGCTGACATTTCCGTCTTTTGCAGCCAGGCTCTTCTTATCGGTATATACATACAGATCGCCCGTAGCATCGGATCCGTTCATCTTAAGCGGCAGCTGGATGTACTGCATAGCCTGATTCATCTGATTCATAAAATCCAGATTATTGCTCATATTGCCCAGACTCTGGGCAAACTGACTGCCCGGCTCCGCCAGCTGCAAAAGTTTCCCCGTCAGCTCGTTGGTCTGCTTCTCCAGCCGCTGGTACAGCTGCTCCACATTGGATTTATCTGCTACCTGTTCCGGTCGCAGACTCCAGCTGTCCTTCATGGAATTCTTTACAACGTTTTTAAAGTCCTCACTTTTAAAGAGTTCCTTAAGCTCTGCCTCCAGCTCTTTATTTGTAAAGCTGCCTTTTTCATCCATCATCTTAAGCAGGGCATTGGAAAGCTTAAGCGCATTCTGATCAGTGGGCGCCATATCCTTCAGCTGCTGCGCAAGGACCTCTCCGCCGTCCATCTTATCCAAAAGCTGCATGATCTTAGCATTTACATTCTGAGCCGGATCGCCGCTCTTTGGCATATCAGCAGCCTGTTTATCAGAAGAAGCATCCCTT
>CAMOEK010000127.1:0-7388 GCA_946612125.1 uncultured Lachnospiraceae bacterium
CGATACCACCTTTGACGCTATCAAAGCACATATGAAAAAAAAGCGCTCAAAAAAATCCTGAGCGCTTCTGTCTCTCTATTTGGGGGCCAGCAGGTTCCACCACAGCCCTGAAGGGATCAGTGTCAAAGCTATATCAGCTGCATAGATCAGCATAAATGCTGCAGCGCAGATAAGCATAAGCGTTATCTCCGCCATGCGGCATATCCATGATACATCCGCAAGCTTCTCCGTAACGCGGTATTTCAGACTGATGAATAATGATCCCATACCGATAAAGAATAATACCACACCCGGCGCAAACAGCGGCGGGTGATATTTTATTTCCAACTCGTACTCTCCCGCTTCATCCGGAAAGGGTACAGCCATAAAACCGCCGTATACCGATATCGTCTCTGTTTTCTTCCCGTTTAGTCTGCACTCCCATCCCGGAATGTTGTTCACCGGCAAAAACAGGATTTTATTTCCGCCCTCATGCCTTATCCTGCAGTTCATGCCGTTATGACTGAATTCACGGGATATGAACCGGTCAGCCGGTTTTAGCGCATCCAGTGCATCAAGCGCTATGCTCATGAACATCCCTTCTGTTCGGGGGGTAAATTCCGCTTTTCCCATAAAGATCCCGATATAATTGATGCGCGCCGGATATATCTCAAATTCCGAATCCAGGAATCCTATGGCGCTGTCCGCAAAGATCCTGTTATCAAAATACAGCAGCGTATCTTTATCAAACTCAAACTCCACCGTCTCACCGGCAGCAGCCGCTTTTAGTGAAAAACCTGCAGCCCCACTGCTTCGCCTGATGATATCATTCTGTAACTCTGCCGCATATTTATTCTCCGTATCCGAATATCCATCGATAAAAAATCCGAAAGGCCAGGTATACAGACATTCATATACCCCCTGCTCTTCTGCGCCATCTACTGCTCTGTATAAGCTCTTATCGCCGCCATGCGCCATCATCACATATTTAGTCCCAAGCATGGCGTCGGACACTATAGTCCCGCCTTTTGAGTAAACTGCCGATCCTGCATGATAATAACCCAGGGCGTCGCATTCGTTAAGGACAGACGCCGGTATGATATGCACCCAGTTTTCCGCCGAAGCCACATCAGCCACAAGAGGATAATTCAACTCAAAGCCCTTATCCTTATCCATGAATCTTTCATCGCTCCTGCTTCCTCCCATCTGCTCAAACAAGGCGTTTTCTGACGCATATAGCTTTTCCTTATCCTTTCCGTATCCCAGTTCAGCAGTCTTCATCCTGTCGTGCGTAAGCAGCACAGCTATAAGCGTAATAAGAACAAGCACTGCAGTCTTTGCATATTTGGAATTTACCTTTTCAGGGAGCTTAAGATCATCCAATAAAAAAGCCAGCAAAAACAAAGCTGAAAAACACATCATATATCCGTTCCTGTGCGGAAAACAGAGATATACGCCTCCCTGCCAGAAATAGTGTATGCTCTCGATAAAGCAGGGCAGCAAATGGATAAGCGACATCAATATCAATCCGATAACGGCTTTAGCAGGCTTTTGTCTGCCCGCAGCTTTTATCACCAACAGCATAACAGCTGCCGTCGTATATACTAAAGGCGATGCCGCCAGCAGAAATTTCTCCTTATCATAGGAATGATCGGGCGCGGCATTCGATCTTAATATCTGTTTTATCAAAAACATCAGATTACCTTCAATCCTGCTGCTTTCCATCACCTGAAATGCTGCAGGCAGAAGTATCACCGCAGCTATCATCCCCGCGATAATGCTGTATATCACCAGACGCAGTGCTGCCTTTCCTTTATCATGATCCATAAGCTCAAAAAACATAAGAAAGATCCCTGCAAAAAAGACAAAAAACAACACCAGCATATAATCCTGCTGTATGCAGAGTATCAGCGCAAGCGCCAGAAGCAGAACATATGCAGCAGCCTTTCCTTCCTTCATAAGCCGTACTGCCGCATAAACCAGAAGCGGCAGAATGATCGCCGTATCTATCCACTGCGAAAAATAAAGATAATGAATGGTAAAGCTGTTAAAAGCATAACAAAGCGAAAGGATCACCACAAAAACTTCCGGCATCTTTTCATTACACATTCTCCGCAAAAAGAAACGAAAAGAAAAAGCCAGAAGCTGAAGACGGAGCAGCGCCATGATGTTCACAGAGTATAAAACAGCGCTTCTCGGAATAAACAGATATAAAAGATTAAGCGGACTGAGCATGCCAAAATGCAGAAACGATCCCACCGGATTCACTCCAAAGCTCAGATCCCAGTCAAAGAAAAAGCTCCTCTTACCGTGAAGCAGGTCCCATATATAATAAAGCTCCGGGATATGCTGGCGGTATCCGTCATCTCCTTCCAGCACAAGAGTTCCGAAAGGCCACGCCCCATGCAGCGCAAAGCATATAAGCCCCACTGCAGCCACCAAAACAAAAAGCAGCAGACACTCAGTCTGCCTGCTTTTTGTAATATCCGTGTTTTTTACATCTTGCTCCTGCATGGACAGTAATTATTCTTCGTATCCGTAAGCAACGCCCTTGGCATTGATCATGGGCGCCAGCTTATTATATACTTCTTCGGGCTTGGTGCCAAACGAGAACACAACCTTGCTGTTTATGATTCGGCCCGTCTCCAGCTCTCTGGCTATATTGCGCGCCATGCTCACATTTACCTCACAGGGCACAAACTTTGCTCTGACATTGTATCCGGCATCTTCAAAAGGTTTGATGTAATTCTCCATCAGTGAGTCAAAATTATCTGCTACCAGAGGAAGTATTACATTTGTGCCTTTCATCTCGCCTTCGGTAAAAGCCTTAACGGCTTTATCCATAATACCCATACTCTCCATATGTACAGCATCTGCGCCACAGCCATGGGATTCCTTAAACTCCGGTATCATTTCCTTTATGATATCGCAGTCAAGTATGAATGCTTTCTGCTCAAGGCTGTCTGGATCGGTAACTCTTGTAGATTTGCCTGCTGCAGGAAGCCCCAGCACCAGCTCCATCTGAAAGCCCTTTTCAAGCGGCCCATCGTAAGCATAGCTGTTCCAGCCCGTATCAGGATCGGTAGCCGAAACCCTGGCCGACCCTGCAGAAAGAAATTCCTTAAGGATATCCTCACGAAGCTGTTCTCTCTCCGGAGTATTTATCTCGTGTGTTTTCCCATATACTGCGATGTAATACGCCGACAGCGAATCGATCTGTCCTATGATCGGACTGGCCTGAAGCTCTTCAAGCGTGGGATAATCTCCTGCCTTGATACGGGTATACAGTTCTCTTGCCTCATCGCTTTCGATTATAAGGTGGTCTGCCGAAGGTTCCCAGGTGACGGGCACCACGCCCTCAGCCAGAAGGCTCTCCGGAGCCTGGCTGCTTTCTTCTGTTACCTGGCTTGTTTCGACCTCAGGAAAAGTCCCCCTGCATCCAGCCAGCAAAGAACCTGATGTTAATAATACTGCAAATAATAAAGCTGCACTTCTTCTTTTCAATTATCAGAACCTCCCTGTTTATTCTTTTATTTCTATTCTTCCCTGACCATAAGGATCGGAATATAAATCTCCAAGATCCCCGTCCAGCGTTTCCGTAATATATTGTATCAGTGCCTGGTTGTCAAGTATTATCTCATTTTCAAGAAGGACCGAATCCTTAAATGCCGTATTTCCGTCTCCGTTATCAAGAAGCACATATGTAGGACCTGCCACACGGTATTTTTCTTTGGGATCGATGGGGGCGCCATCCACCATTACATTGCTTACGCGCCTTTTGCCGTTTATTGATTCCATCATGGCGTCTGCATTGGCTTTGCAGGGACTGTCTATAGCAGAATCTATCTCATATGTCAGCCCCGATACATGCAGAAAGCCTCCGTTTTCCTGAGGAACGCCACGCGCTCCCCATTCCAGCGCATCAAGTATCTGCTGTCCTGTAGCCTCCACAACGCAGATATCGTTATTAAAAGGAAATACCGCTATGATATCTGCATATGTTACCTTTCCTTTTTTGATAGACGCTCTTATCCCGCCGCCGTTCATTAATCCTATATCCGCTTTGCCTGCTTCCCTGACCGAATCGGCTGCCAGATCGCCCAGATTAGTTTCGCACATCCTGACCAGACGGATGGGATTACCGCTCAGATCCTTTATACTGGGATCCTTATCCACAAGATCATAATATATATCAGCCACCTTGACCGAAAGAATGCTTTCAAGTTCAGCTTTCGTTTCATCAATTTTATGCTTTACCACATTATCTATACCCATCAGTGTGGGCGCATCGATATCGTTTACCCAGCTCCAGATATTTGTTTCCTCTATGCCCTTGTCGGTGATATGGCTGTATCCTATGCAGTGCATCTTGGTTCCGACAGCAGAACGCACCACATTTTCTCCGTCCTTATTCTTCATAACAACCTGTTCCACATCATGGCTGTGTCCGTCAAGAAACACATCTATGCCATTGGTATGCGATATAACATCGGCATACGTCCAGGGATGCGCCGTTTCTTCAAGTCCCATGTGCGCCAGAATATAGACATAGTCGGCGCCTTCGGCTCTTACTGCATCTACTGCATTCTGTACGGCTTCGTATACTCCGCTGCCGTCATCATCCTGTTTAAAATTATAGATCGTATTTCCGTTTTCATCCTGGAAGTTGACAGGATTGGAGCTTGTTAAGGATTCAGGTGTGGTAACTCCGACAAAACCGATCTTCTTTCCGCAGGCTTCGATCAGCGCATACGGTTCCAGCACGAGGGTCCCGTTTTTATTAAGATTGCAGCTTATGTACTTATAATCAGCCATCTCCGTCAGCTTGAGGAACTGATCCATGGTATAATCAAATTCATGATTGCCCGGAATAGCCACATCATAGCCCATCTCATTCATGAGCTTTACATTAGCCTCACCCTTAGTCAGGGTTCCCATTGCTTCTCCCTGGATCGAGTCTCCGTCATCTACAAGGATCGTGGTATAACCCTGATCCTCCAGATTCTGTCTGATCTGATCAAGCCCTGCATAGCCAAAGCCCTGATCGACACCGCAATGTACATCACTTGTAAAGAGGATATATATCTCTCCGTTCTTCTGTACCTTTTCTTCCGTAGGCGTATCAATTATTTCCTCCTGAAGCGGCGTGGGTTCTGCCACAGCCTCCGGCGTCTGTGTGGGCGTTGCTTCTGCAGCAGGCGGCGCATCATTCCCGCCTGAAGACGTGCAGGCTGTAAGCATAAGCAGCATCAGACTTAAAAAAGCAGCGCCTTTTCCTTTTTTACTCAGTATTTTTTTCATGTTCCTCACTTCTCTTTTTCCGATTATTATGTTAAGCAAACAATTATTGTATCGGCAGCTTCGGGAAATTGTCAATGTACACTGATCATATACCGGCTGTCCGAATCTAAATTGTTACTATTCATGGCCCTCAGGCCGTGAATGATAATTAAATCTTTTCTGTCATGCTTTTCATCCCTGATCAGCTTTGTTCCAGCCCTTGGTTTTGACTCCCCAGCCTTCGTAAAGATCCGAAAACAGCTTAATGCATTCTTCAGTGTCTGTTGTTTCTGTATAATACTTTACTTTCTTTTCATCCTCATCTTCTTTTTCTGCTTCTATCATAAAACTTCCGGGCACGATATCACTGCCGCGGCCCGCCTTAAGATAAACAGTGCCGTTAACGGGCGCTATGGGCGTAAGCAGCAGGAATTTCTCTTTACCGCTCAGAATATCATTTAAACCTGTCTCAATACTGTATTGAAATTCATTACGATCATCTATTTTATACTCTTTGTCGGTGATCCTCATCATCCACGTCACTTCTCCCTGAGTTTCTGCGGCTTCCGATGCCTGCTGAGTATCTGCGGTTTCTGCGGCCTCACCGCTTTCAGTATCATATCCTAACATAGATCTTAATCTGTCTAGCATAGCTTTTTCTCCTTACATGATTCATCAGATATACCGATATTCCCCTTGTCAAGGATACTCCCATCTGCTCTGATCATCAAGATATATTTTAGTTACCATTCACGGCTCGCGGGCCGTGAATAGTAACATATTTCAGAATACGTTCAGAACACTTATCCGTGGGCTTATCCGTGTGTCACCGGCGGCTCTTGCATAGCCGGGCACAATGTGATAGAATTACGCCTCGTGAAAAAAATAACATCCATAATAAAAAAAGAGCCTATGCTGCTGGTATCGCTGGCTGCTGCTCTCATATCGCTGTTCATAACGCCCCCCACTCCCGATCTTCTCAAGAAGATCGACTGGCATACACTGGGGACTCTTTTTATGATGCTCACCGTGCTTGAAGGTTTTAAGCAGGAGAAGCTTTTCAATCCGCTGATCAGGCTGGCGGCCAACTTTAAGTCCATGGCCGGGCTTTCACTGTTTCTTATCTTTGGCGTATTCTTCAGCTCCATGTTCGTGACCAACGATGTATCGCTTATCATCTTTGTGCCGCTGACGATCATGCTGTTTCGCGGTGTTAAGCGTGAAGAATGCATACTGCCTGTTATCTCAATGGAAAACATTGCCGCGATCCGCGGTTCACTTTTAATGCCCTTTGGCAGCCCCCAGAACCTCTTCCTTTACCAGCAGTCCGGGACAAGCGCATTGAATTTCATGCTGCATATGTCTCCGCTGTGCATAGGCTCGGGTATACTGCTGATAATCTTTGTACTTGTGATGTACCGTAAGGAAAAGGGCATTCGTATAAGCTTAAATGATAAGGAGATATGTGGCGAATGGGAAAAGGATAAAAAGATACGCCGTATTGCTTATATGGCGCTCTTTATCATGATACTGGCCACCATAGTGAGCCGCACGGAGTTTTGGTCCTTCGCGATAATCATTGTGATAATAACCGTATGCGCCGTGAATATAAAGCTTTTTACCGCAGTGGACTATGTGCTGCTGCTTACGTTTTTATGCTTCTTCGTATTTTCGTCATCCATATCGGCAAATCCCGCCATAGGCGGCTTTTTAAAGAAGGCGGTTGCAGGCAATGAATACTTCTGGTCGATCGGCCTTAGCCAGATAATATCAAATGTTCCTGCTTCCATAGTCCTTTATCCCTTTACGGAAAACTTTGCCGGACTTATCTACGGTCTTGACACCGCAGGACTGTGTTCACTTATCGGATCGCTGGCATCTGTAATAAATTACCGCCTTTACGTGCGGGATTATCCCGGTAAAGGCGGCGCGTTCATCAAGACCTTCACGCTTATCAGCTGGGCCTTCTTTATCATCGTTGTAATTCCCGGATATTTCTTAAGCTTCTGGCCTTTCTTTTAACTTATGAGGACAGTAGGATCGTCCCCGCGTCCTCACTTGAGGACAGCAGGATCGTCCCCGCGTCCTCACTTGAGGACAGTAGGACCGTCCCCGCGTCCTCACTTGAG
>CAMOEK010000128.1:0-7373 GCA_946612125.1 uncultured Lachnospiraceae bacterium
GCAGCAATGTCGGCCATCAGCTTATCAAGGTCGTCCGATGAAAAAAGATCATCCGTTTCTTTATCATCCTCATCCGTGGATGCTTCGAATTCAGCTATCTCTTCTGCCGTAGCCGGGGTGTAATCCTCATCCGAAAAGTCCGTATCTTCGATATCTTCAAGTTCTTCAATACCCTCTATATCTTCAAAATCCTCATCATCTTCGGCATCAGGCTTATCGGATGTTTCCGAACCTGCAGTATCGTCTTCTGTGTCCCCGGCTTCCCCGCTGTCATCTGCAGAGTCTGCTTCCTCGTCGGCTGCATCATCTTCAAACGCATCCGCGGGCAGGCTGCCCAGGAGAGCTGCAAGTTCTTCATCACTGTTTGCGTCTGAGACTTCATCCGCCTTTGCAGCAGGCACTTCTTCCACCTTTGCCTCCGATACGGGATCTTCTTCCGAAGGCATTTGCGCCAGAAGTTTTTTTATTTCTTCATCAACGTCATCAAGGGGATCTTCCCCATCAAGAGAAACATCCCCAACCATTGCATTTAAAATATCCATTCCCGAAGGTTCTTCGGCTGTTCCCGCTCCGGCTGCCGCAGCTTTGCCGTCACCGTCTGAAGCCGACACATCTTCGTCTTCGCCCAGTAATCCGTCAACAGCTTCCGACAGATCATCTTTCAGGCTCTGAAAAAATCCCATGTATCCTCCTGTGCTTTACGGTCTTATATGCTGCACCTCTTTAGTATCATCCGTTATAGGAAGAAGCACAACATCATCCATAGCCTCAAGCTTTTCTATTATCACGGGCAGCGCTTCCACTGTGGATCGTTTTCCTGCAGCGTCATGTAACAGCACTACCACCGTATCATTATTTATCGCCTCCACCTGCAAGCAGACATCATTCACTATCTGTGTTGCGCTGTGGTATTCGCTTAGAGCGTCTCCGCCTGACACATTCCAGTCAAAATAACGTATGCCCTTTGCATCCAGATATTCGATACACTCAGCCATGGGCATATGATGCACGGCATTGCTGCTGCCCCCCGGGAAACGGTAAAGCTTGCATTCCTCTCCGGTTATATCCCTGATAAGCTGCTGTATCTGATACAGATCTTCCGCAAAGCCATCAAGATCCGAATACACACTGCTGTATACATGGCTGTACGAGTGCATGCCCAGGCTGTGTCCTTCAAGAGCTATACGCAGATATTCCGCCTCAAAACCCTCATGCCCATTTACGAAAAAGGTAGCTTTAACATCATATTCGGCCAGTATATCAAGTATATCATCGGTATACTGCGAAGGGCCGTCATCAAAGGTAAGATATACCTTCTTTTTACCTGCATAGGGATCATCCGTTTCTGCTGCCGCATTGCCCGAAAGGATCAGGCTTCTTTCCTGCAGCGGCGTAGGTCCTTCTGCCGAGCGCGTTTTGGGTTCTGCCGAATCATGAACGCTCATGCTCATATTAGCGTTCATCTCACACAGGATATCGGTAAGCTCATTAAGCTTGCTGTCCAGGCTGCTGATGCGCGCCAGAGCTACCAGAGAAAGTATGGTAGGCAGTATCATCATCACGACTGCTGCCGCAATAATGATCTTCCTGAGCCGTTTTATCCTGGCCTTATGTTCACTTGTCCGGTTTTTGTTATCCGGATCCATCAAATAACCTCCAGAATTATATCATAAAAAGTGTTTCTACACAAGTTTAACGCTGTCGCAATAAAGCGTATAAGGCTGCTCTCCCACCTCATAAAGAGGGATGAAGCTTATCTCCCTGCCGCCTGTCGAAAATACATAATGGCTCTGCAGCCACGGCCACGCATCATAGCTGTGCTCGCTCACACGCTGCAGCACTCTTTTGGGCTCATCCGTAAGTCTGACATTGTCCGAAAGCGCCGCCAGTGCGACAGGGCCTTCCATAACAGCCTTCTTTTCCGGTCTGTCGGGAAGTGCTTCGCTGCTCAGTTCCACAGGAAAATATATCTTTATCTCCTGCTCATCCCATTCCCTGTCTATCTTCAGGAATCCGTCCTTTATAACATCCTCTGTGATATAACGCCTTTCGCCGCCCACTGTCACTACAGGCATGCCCTTTACCCATGAAGGTATGCGCAGCTTAAGCATAAAACGCTGCGGTCTGCCGGTACGCAGTATTACCGAATACGCCCAGCGCGAATGCTCTGCCCCCTCCGATTCCTGGAAGAGACTGCCGCCTCCGGCATATCTCATATCATTCTTAAGCTCTATCACAACAGGAGTTCCGCTGATCTTCAACTCTGCCCTGCTGGGGATATACTGCGCAATGGTGAGACTGTCCTCCTCCTTGTAATAGATAAGGCTGTTCACCATGGTATGAGCCTGTATCATGGTCCCATGGCAGCACCAGAAATCTCTTGTCCTGCTTCCCCAGGTCTTCTTCCCGCCGGAACGCATAGGCAGGAAATAAGACGGCATGCCGCTTACCGGATCCTGCTGCGCCAGAAAACCGTTATACAGATTGCGTTCTATATACTCCGCATAGGAAGCTTCCCCGGTAAAACGGAACATGAAATCAGCAAATCTGACCATATTATAAACCGTGCAGAATTCCTGAGTCCTGTCAGTCGAATACTCTCCCATCATATTGGGCGGTATCCAGAATTCACCGGCATTGGCGGCTCCCGTGCAGAAATACCCCCTGTTCTTCACCGCGCAGTTCCAGAAAGCCTTCAGCGTATCCAGCCATTTGCCTTTGCGGTTTACTTCATATATCCTGGCCGCGCCTATTATCCAGGGGATGGACGAGTTTGTATGGGACGCGCTCAGCGGATCCCCGCCATCCTTCAGGGTCTCAAACATCTCGGGATACTCGTATCTTTTGAGCAGGGCATGATATTTTTCCTCTCCGCTCAGCCTGTAAAGACGTACCCAGATCTCCAGCATGCCGCCGGCTTCACCACGGTAGGCAACTCCCGGATCTATCTCATCCGCCCTCTTAAAAAAGTCGGTATACCAGTCACTCAGATGCGAAAGTATGGTAAGCGCCGGCGCATAAGCCGTGCATTCATAGGCATCCAGAAGCCCCATAAAGAGCTTGTGCATGGTATATTGCGGAGACCAGATATCCTTACCGGCCAGGAGTATCTCAAAATACTTTTCCGGTATCGGACCAACCCAGCGCCCGCCGTTTTTGAGCTGATACTCACGCAGCCTGTCGATAACATCGTATAGCCTGGCCCGCAGTACCCTGTCATTCTCGCTGCGTACCAGATATGCCGCCGCGCTGAGCCAGTGTCCAAGAAAGTGTCCGCGCAGCTGACATGTGGGCGCTTCCCAGCCCCAGTGCAGCCAGCTGTTCTCCGGATCAGAAAGGGCCTGGTAACCTTCCAGCTGCTCCCCTGCTTCCAACGCATAGTTCTGAAGCAGCGCCCTTACATCCAGCGAAAGCAGGTACTCCCTGTTTATCTCCATCCTTTTTCTGAAAAGTCCGGGCAAAAGCCTGATCCTCTCAGGTGAGACATTCTCCGGCATAGATACTCTCCTTTATGCGCACGTACAACTACCGGAAGATTATAACACTCCGACGACTGTGCAACAAGATAAAAAATGCCAAAAAAGCCCTAAAATAAAGCATTTTCGTTGACATAATCTTATTAAAGTCAATCATTTCAAGGGTTTTGTTTACATAACATAAGAAAAAGCCTGTCAGTACAGGCTTTTCAGATATCAAGATCAGACAAAATATTTCGCGTGCCGCTTCCTGCCCGCCGGATAAAAAAAGCTCTCATCCTGGCCAGGCTCTCGGGTATGCTGTCTATGATCAGCATGCTGTTATCCCCGTTCAGACCGCCCGCTTCAGCAAACGCCGTATACCACTTCTCATCTTCCCCGTATCGTTCAAGTAGCAGCTGCCAGGCTTCTTCCCCTTTCACGCTTCCTGCTGTATGCTGCGCGATATAATCTTCACATACGCTGCGCATCTTAGCAGAAAGAGCTTCGGGATTCATGAGACGCAGCAGACAGCGGCGCGCCTTTTCACGCCTGCGGCCGCTCTCGTAAGCCGCCACATCGCTGCTCCCGTAATCCTCTTCTCCACAGGGTACCTGCCCCGAATATCCTTCCGCATCATCACTGTCGATAAAACGCAAAAGCCAGGCGTCCCAAAGCTCATACCATTCAGCAGATCCCAGCTTGTCCATATCCAGCAGATAAGTAACATCCTGCCTGGCAGCTTCAGCCAGCAGTGCCGCCACGTCTGCTCCGGCACCCGTGACATATATATGCATAAGCGCCCTGCAATCCTTAAAAACTCCGCGGCCAAGGGCACAACGCGGCATCGTGACCTCTTCCAGCGCCGTGCAGCCAGCAAAAGCCCAGTCGTCTATCAGCCCGGCTTCTTCCGGCACGCTCACGCTCTTTAGCCTGCCCTGCCCCAGCATAGCTTTTTTCTCTACTCCCATAACGGTACTGCCGTCAGGAAGGATTATGGGATCAAGTGTTACCGTTGTCATTTCAAATACCTTACTCCCGCATCTTCTGCTACAGTCCCAGACTCTTTATCTCATCTTTAAGCCGGCTGCCTCTTTCACGGACCATAAGCCGCGATGACAGTCTTGCATAATCTTCACTTCCAAAACCCGCAATAAAACGGGCGGCGGAATCGTTGACTGTCAGTCTTGTCACGAGCAGCAAAAGCTCCTGCGCATCTTCTCCAAAAGCCGCTGTTGCAAAAGAAAACATATTCGAAAGTTCGGATCCCACTTCCTCCGCTTCGTCTTTCAAGCTGTTAAGCTCATGGATATATGCGGCTCTTACCGTTTCGTATGTAACTCCCGCATCATCCCGCGCCGCCTTTATCAGCTCCTCCGCCATCAGCGCCGCCATCCTGCCGGCCCTTTTTCCGTTATCATTCAAGGCGCCCGCCGCCTCAAGCTGCGAATTGCGCCCGATAATACCGGCAACTCCCTTCTTTATGTGTTCTTCAATATCCTCTCCGGCATTCTCCGCAGATTTTACCACCGGCTTTAAGAGTCCCAGCGCATCCATTCTGATAAGGATCCTGTTCATATCGCTCTCCACACGTTCGCTAAGCATTCCCGCAAGCAGTATGCGCTCATCAAAAGGCGCATTCATTACACGCTCTTTCATCAGATCGGTTCCCTGTCCTTTAAGGATAAGCGCCGGAGAATAATCCTTTTCATATTTCCGATACAGCTCATAATATGCTCCAAATTCCTTCACCACGCCGTCGTGATGCAGGTACTGGGCCAGCAGCATCTCATCCGCTTCGATGCCTTCTTCCTCACAGGCCTTTAAAATGCGGGACAGATCTTCCCATCCGCGCGCAGTAACATACTCTCTGCCCGCTTCGGTAAGCTCCATTATGTAGAAATGTTCCTCTTTAAGCTCCAGATATCCCAATATAGCCGGATGCACCTGCTGTTTTACAGCATATTCCATCCATGCCTTTCTGTCAGGCTCAACCTCCATAAGCTTGAGTCTGTCCATCGTTACTACGTCAAACTCCCGCACCATACGATTGTATTCCGGCGGATTTCCCGCTGTTACCACAACCCAGCCTTCGGGAACTTTATGCCTGCCAAATACTTTGTATTGCAAAAACTGCAGCATAGAGGGATAAAGCGTTTCGGAGACACAGTTGATCTCATCCAGAAAGAGTATGCCCTCCTTAAGACCGCTTTGCTCCATAGCATCATAGACAGATGCGATTATCTCACTCATCGTATATTCCGAAACAGAATACTCCTTACCGCCATAATTCTTTTTTTCGATGAAAGGAAGCCCTAAGGCAGACTGTCTCGTATGATGGGTCATGGAATAACTGACAAGAGCTATCCCCAGCTCCGAAGCTATCTGTTCCATTATGGCCGTCTTTCCTATGCCCGGCGCTCCCAGCAGAAATACAGGCCGCTGGCGCACAGCAGGCAGGATATACTCCCCCCACTCATCTTTTTTAAGATACAGCCTCACCGTATCCCTGATCTGTGCTTTCGCTTCCGCAATATTCATGACTCATTCCTCCGTATTTATTCCTCTGCCTCCAGAACCGCCTTCATAGCCCATAAAGGTACCGGCGGGCGGTATTCATCATCATTAAGAAAGGCAAACAATACTTCATAAGGCGGCTTCCTGGGCGGATATATACCATACCCGTCCGTAAAATATACCAGGCCTTTCATATCCTTCAGGCTTCCGTTATCAATAAGCTGCTGCACATAGGTAAATACCGGCCTGAAGTCCGTCCCCCCGAAACCTCTGAGCGTAAATCCGTCAAGATATGCTTCCAGCCTGCTTAAATCCTCTATCACTGTATCGGACTGTATCGCGCTGTCACACTGTATGATATGGATGCATACTCTTTCGGAATAATGCTCTCCGCTTTTCAGCATCTCAAATGTCCTGCGGATAAAATCTTTAACCGTGTTGCCGGATACAGATGCAGAAGTATCTATGGCTATCACCATATCCTGTACACGTTTTTCTTCCCTGTACTCCAGCGGCTCGATAAGAGGAAGGTTCCCGTAGAGCTTAAGTCCGTAACTGTAATAAACATAATCGAATTCATCCGGGTTTATGCCCCTGTGCTCGCCGCTTACCATAAAGCGGCGCAGTATCTTAGAGTAATCATACTTTCTTTTGGTAGCCGAATTAAGACCGTCCTCCAGAGCTTCCGCCAGAGCCTTATCGGCCGAAAACGCTTTTATCTCCGTGCGTATGCGTCTGGATAACTGTTCCCACTGCTCCTGCGTCATCTCGATTTTTTCCTGTTCGCGCCAGTAACGGTGGTCGTCGCGCAGAAAGCTTTTGATATAGGCAGCACGGCTCCTTATCGGAAGCTTGACATTTACAAAATAACGATACAATCTTCCGGCGCTGAGTACCCCGGCTTCCTGTTTAAGCCCCTTAAAGCGCTGACGAAGTTCATCATCCTCCGGAAGTGCCAGGGATCTGATGTTTAGATTTACAATCACAGCCTCAACTGCGCCGTCGCAGGCTATATCCCACAATTCCGCATCGCTCACATCCCTGTTAAATGTATGAGCAAACAAAAGATGCAGTAAGGTATGCAGGAGCATACGCGGTAATCTGGGTTCATCTTCTTTGTACGCTTCAAGCACTACAAGCGGATCATAAAAAAGATGAATACCGTCCGTGGCAAACAGCCCTGTCCGAGGACGGGATACAAAATCCAGTCTGCCGAAGGCCGGCGCAAAAAAGCGCAGATTCATCAGCACTTCATCCCGTGACAGTTCAAGGGCCTTGCGGGCAAGGGATTCGATTTTGGCAGTTTCTTCTTTGGTCAAATTTACTTCCTTCAAGATCCTTCGGGCTAAAGCCCTCAGGATGACATGGTGGGCGCTCAGGACGGCAACCTGAGTGCTCAGG
>CAMOEK010000129.1:0-7353 GCA_946612125.1 uncultured Lachnospiraceae bacterium
TTCTATACAGAAGACACTCTCCCGGCCATATATACTTACGCCGCAACAGCGCTGATCCTTCTGATATCCTTTTCGCATATATGCTTTGCGCCTTCTCTCAGGCGTGAAGATCCCGGCTTTTATCAGCTGCTGTTCTCCGACAGAACAAGCCCCATTTTGTATCTTATCGTAAAATACCTGGTCAACAGCCTGTTGTATTTTATTCTGATGCTCTGCGGGATGTTCATCTTTTCAAAAGCCGGCAGCGATTTCCGGATCAGCTTTGATATAAAGAATATACTGATGATATTGCTCTGTTCCTGCCTCATCACTTCTCTGGCGCTTCTGCTGGAGCAGCTCTTTACCGAAGCCGGAGCCATAATGGTGCAGATAATACTGTGCATAGCTATGCTCTTCTTATGCGGAGCCATACTGCCGGCAGCTTTCCTGCCCGGCCCCATATTAACTATAGGAAATGCACTTCCTTTTGCGCCGCTGCACCGCAGTCTGGCATTTTTCTTAAACGGTGGCAGCGCAGATCCCGAGCTTCTGCCCCTGGCTCTCTGGAGCGCAGGCCTGTTTGCCGCCGCCTGGCTGATATTTAAGCTGAGAAAGGAGGCCCGCTGATGAATCCCATACGACTGCTCTTATTCAGATTAAGAAGCCTGATACTTACCCCTGCCTTTCTGGTACTGCTGCTGGCCCTACCTGTAGCCGCCACCCTCATTCCCGCAGTGGTAAGCTATGATACCGGCGTAGACGATACTATCGCCGCAGGTTATATAATTGTCGACGACGAAGAAGAGCCCATCGCTTTTGCTGATTATGCAGACGATATGGCAGCTCTAACCTCTATACTCGATCACGGCGATCCCGATTCACTCTTTTCCTTTAAAGGCTTTGAGGAAATGAATGAACTGCGCGCCGGCGTTGTTTCCGGCGATCTGGAATGCGCCTATGTGATCCCTGCTGACCTTTTCGACCGCATGCGCGACGGCGATAAAAAGAACCTTATCCCCGTGCTCACTTCTCCCAAAAGCAGTCTGACCGCTCTTGTAAGCGAGACTGTCTACGCTGCCATCTTCGATTGCTTATCCGGCCCTATTTTCCTGGATTACTTAAAAGACCGCAGCGCGCTGGCCGATGTTATACCTGATCTGATCAGCGAAGAAGAAGTGCTTAAAGAACAGGCCGCCCACCAGCAGGACGGTTCCACCTTCTCCTTCCTTTACGAGAATACTCCCAAATCCCATGCAGTATCCAGAAACGCGGTCCTGCTCTCTCCTTTAAAGGGCCTGCTGGCTGTGATCATACTGCTTGCCGGATTTACCGGGGCGCTGACCTATTATAACGCTGCGGAGAACCCTCTTTATGCGCGTTTGTCCGTTCGTGTGGTAATGATACTGGCCCCCATGCTCTTATGCTCCCTGCTGGCATTCTTATGCATCATTTTCATCCCCGGTCTTGCAGAGGGCAATATATTTGCCGAGCTGGGACGGCTTATATTATATCAGCTCATATGCCTGGCATTTTTGCTGCTGATCACCACGCTGATACGCGGCAGATCCGTGATATACGCGTTCATGCCGGTATATCTCCTGTCCTGCCTGATATTCTCCCCGGTATTCATTGACCTGGGGCAGTTCATTCCCATGATGCGCACGCTCAAGTGGGTATTCATGAGCAGCTTTTATCTGATGTAGATCGAGTAAGTATAACGAAGCCCTGCACACGCAGGCCGCCCTGTTCATAACGAAAAGCGGATGCCTGAAGCACCCGCTTTTTTCTCTCAATAATGTCACTTAATGTTTCAGCCCAGTCCGTTCAATAAAGTCGTCGCCTGCTGCAACGCTTCTTCGTTGATCGTTATCTTTTTTGAAGGATCGTTCTCTTCTTCCTTTTCCTCAGTACTGCCTGTAAGCTTTGCTATGCTTTCCTTTGCCATATTGTTTGCCTGGGTCGACCAGTTGCCTCTGGCATTATAGGTAGCAGCCCCTGCATTCTGCGTAGCCCTGCTTATGGCATCTGCCTTTGTGCCCACCTGCGCCGCATAAGAATCAACGCCGGAGAACAATTCCTTCACCGTGGAAGCATTTGCCTTCTTAAAGGTATTCTCGTTAAAGCTGAGCTTATCGTCCGATCCGACTGTGATGCCTGCCTCGGCCAGCAGCCTGGCATTCTGCTTTGACGTATTTGCCATCCAGCCGCCGTTTCGTAATACGCTTTTTGTATCGGAATCGCCTGCCGAATCGATGGCAGCATTGTAAGCTTTGACAAAATCCTTAACAGCGCCTGCCGCCTTATCCGGATTTTCCAATACTTCGCTCTTTTTTCCGTTATCGTCGGTAACCGTCTTTGTCTTATAAAGACTGCTGCTGCCCAGCGCATCTGCCGCCATGCTGAGTTTATCCGCATCGCTCTTTATACTGGTGAGCTTTGCATCGGTGTCGCCGACAGAAGACTTTGCATCAGCCTTTTCCTGCGCGTAGTAGCTCTTGAGCAGCTTTCCGTAGCTGCCTTTCCGTACCGAAGCCACCTCAGCCAGATCCAGATTCATAATGCTGCTGTAATCGACCGAAGACTGCTTATCGGAGCTTCCTCCGAAGAGCACGGAATAGTTGATGCCTGAACTTAATCCACTGATACCTGCCATAACTTTTCCTCCTTGAATGCGTATGACATGACTATAGTACCGATAATATTATACCATTTATGTGCTTTATTTACAAGTCCACGCTTCCGCTTACCGTGCCGCCGTTAGCGGTATAATAAGCCTTTCCGTCTTCGGGCTTGACATAAAGTTTTATGTCCTTCAGCTTATCTTTGTTGTTGGCCGCATAGTCTGCCTTTGCCTTCTCCATAACGCTGCCCAGCTCATACTGCGCATTATCCACTTCCAGAAACATCTGTGTTGTCCCGCTGTATTCGGGTGCTGTCTTTTCCATTATTTTTACCTCCGCTTTATTGATAAAGCTCCCCGGGGCCTGCGCCCCATGAAGACTTATTCTTTCCTGATACCGGCTGCCGCCTTCTCACGCTCCCGCTGCACCCTGCTGAATGCGCATCCGCAGTAATCCTGCCTGTACAGACCGTATTTTGCAGACAGCTCGATGGAACGCTTATATCCGTTCTTTTTCTTAAAATCCGATGTCAGATACTCAACGCCGCATTCTTCCGCAGTCTCAAGTCCCAGCTCGTTAAGAAGCTGCGCATTCTTTAAGGGCGATATCGTAAGGGTCGTGGTGAACATATCAAAGCCGTTTTCCGCCGCATAACGGCCTGCTGATGAAAGCCTCAGCTTAAAACATATGCGGCAGCGATCTCCGCCCTCCGGGCAGTTCTCAAAACCCTTTACGGCTTCCAGAAATACCGAAGGTTCGTATACGCCCTCTGCAAATTTAATCTCTGCCGCCACATCAGCGGACAGCTCCCTTATAAGGCGCTGCTGCTCCGCAACCCTGTGCTCGTATTCTTCCTTTGCCGTGATATTGGGATTATAATAATATACGGTTATGTCAAAATATGACGCCAGATATTCCAGGCAGGCACTGCTGCAGGGTGCGCAGCAGCTGTGCAGCAGCAGCTTCTTTTTGACGCCTCCCAGACTCTTTATCCTGTCATCCAGCAGCTTTTGGTAATTGGTCTTATTCATTCTTCTTAAGATAACGTGTTATAAATTCAGGCTCCGGCACAGGTATCGAGAAATAATAACCCTGAACCTTTCTGCAGCCCGTAGTCTTCAGATATTCAACCTGAGCCTCATTCTCTACGCCTTCGCATACCACTTCCATGCCCAGATCATTGATTATATCAACTATCTTGCCCAGCACCATGCGCTCCGATCTGCTCTCCGCACTGCGGGCAAAGTATTCGCCGTCTATCTTTATTACATCAAAAGGCACTTCCGTAAGCATATTGAGCGAAGAATAGCCTGTACCGAAATCGTCCATGGAAAGCCTTACGCCCAGAAGCTTGAGCCTGCGTATGATGGCTATCATCTCTTCTTTTTCGGTATCAAATACGCTCTCAGTTATCTCCAGTTCAATAGCTCCGGGCGGGATCTGATACTGCTTCAGCACCTTTTCAACATTCTCAACATAATCCGGGCTGTGCAGCAGCAGTCTGGACTGGTTAACGGATACGGGAACCACTTCTATGCCTTCATCCATCATCTCACGCATGCGCATGCACACGCTTTCCAATGTGTAGAAGTCAAGCTGCTCGATAAAACCGTTATTCTCAAAGATGGGCACAAACTGCTCCGGCCCCAGCACGCTGCCGTTTGGTCTTAACCAGCGTACCAAAGCCTCGGCGCCCGTCACCTTGTTATCGATTATATCCCACTTGGTCTGCAGATAAACCTTGAACTCGTTCTCCGCCAGCGCCTTCTGCATGGAGCTTTCGATATGATCGACCTTGCGCATGTCGTCAACGAAACGTTCGGTATAAAGCGCCTTAGTTTCCTTGGAATCGCTCTTTATGGTCTTCTTTGCCACATTTGCATGATCGATCATCACATCTATATCATGATCATGCTTCTTGATGGGATAGATGCCGTATTTAAAACGCACCGGATACTTGATCTGATTTCCGCGCGCGTCCGCATTAACGGCGTTTGTATACTCGTCGATCCTTTTATCAAGCAGCGAATCGTTTATAAGTATCGCCAGGAACTGGTCCGCATCCATGCGCACGCATAATTCCCTTTCCGAAAAGATGCGCTCAAAATTCTGTATGCAGCTTATGAGCACCTGATCGGCGCGGTGATGACCGTAGGACTCATTTATATACCTGAAATTCGCTATATCAAAACGATAGATAACAAAGGGTGTCTCCCTGTTAGCGATCATCGTATTCAGGGCAAACTCCCTGAAATAGTTGAGATTCTTGCCTTTTGTAACGGGATCCTCATAAGCCAGACGCTCTACGGTGAGGTTGGTCCTCTTTGCCGTAGCCCACACCACGGTAAGAGCCGCTATCATGAGCACCGTAATGATCGAGCAGGTTATCACGCTCGAAAAGATAAGAGGCTTTATCCTTTCATCCACCAGATTATCCTGGAAACAGCTCACTAAGAACATGCGATCGCAGCCTTTGAGCGGTGAATAGCTGACCTGCATGCTGTAGCCTTCTTTTGTGGTGATATTCACAAAGCCGCTTTCTCTCTTTGCTATATCATAATTATAATCCTGAACAGCGCGCTTGCTGAGTCCCTTGCCATCGGAATGCGCCAGCAGCCCCAGCTGAAAACTGTCATCATTCATGCTGATGATATTATGGCCGCTGCTGCCCGATATTATCTCTCCACTGTCGCTTACCACCAGGCACTGCCCCTTCGCCGTCTGATATGCAAAAGCATCCGACCTGAATATGCTGTCTATGTCTATGGTAGAAAACACCACGCCTATTATCCCGTAATCAGCCGTGCGCACAGGCGCCGCTATCAAGACCCTGCGGTCTATAAACAGCCTTACCGCCGAAGGCGCAAGTCCGATATATGCATTTGATTTGGGATAATTGAGCTCCTGCAGCTGCTCGAACATCATGACAGAACCGCCCTCGGCAGCTTCACCGTCTATAGTCAGATTTCCCTCCGGATCTATATAATATATATGTTCCAGCGCTGTCAGCTCACGCGTTGTTTCTATTCGCGCCAATATGGTTTCCCGGTCTGTATCCATCATGGTCCACGCCACGCTTGTGATGCCCTGGCCGTATCCGACAAGGAGACTGTTAAGATATTCGCTCATGCTCATATGCTGCTGATGGAACTCCGAAGAAACCTGCTTACGGTATGTGCTCTGCTGCAGCAATACCATCGCAACGCTGAGAACGATACAGACTATAAGAACGATAAGTCCCGCCCTGATGATCCCGGCAGACGAATTTTTCCTTTTAACTTTTCCTGCCATAGCCTCCCCCGTGCCTGAGCAAAAAATATATATAGTTATTATATCACATCTCAGCGATCATATCCATATAATAAGGAATAAAAATGTAAGCCCAAAAAACTTGCTTTCTAACATGTATTTATTATAAAATAGACGGTGATAATCTAATTTTGGAGGATGCCATGAACGATATTCCCGCAAGGATCACTGCCGAGGTCAAAAAGGTGATCCACGGTAAAGACGATGTTATCAAGATGACGCTCTGCGCCATACTGGCCGGAGGCCATGTCCTTTTGGAGGACATTCCGGGCGTGGGCAAGACTACCCTGGCCGTAGCCATTTCCAAAGCCCTTTCGCTCAAGTATCAGCGTGTGCAGTTTACGCCTGACGTACTGCCTTCCGATCTGCTGGGTTTTCAGTTATACGATAAGAACAGCGGGGAATTCCGCTTCCAGGAAGGTTCCATCTATACCAACCTGTTTCTTGCGGACGAGATCAACCGTACGTCTCCCAAGACGCAATCCGCTCTTCTGGAGGTAATGGAGGAAAGACACGCCACCGTTGAAGGCGTGACCAGGGATCTTCCCTCTCCTTTCTTTGTTCTGGCCACCCAGAACCCCTTCGGCTCATCCGGCACGCAGAGACTTCCCGAATCGCAGCTGGACCGCTTCATGATATGCCTTACCATGGGTTATCCCCAGTTTAACGATGCAGTAGCCGTCCTGAAGGGCGACTCCTCCATCGACCTTAAAAGCGTAAATGCCGTTACCGGCGCCGACGAGATCCTCGCTATGCAGAAGACCGTACATGATCTCTACGCCGCCGATGAGATATTTGAATATGTTGTGCAGCTCACCGAAATGACCCGCAACACGGAATACTTCGCGCTGGGCTTGAGCCCCCGCGGTTCCATAGCTCTCATGCGCATGGCCAGAGCCCATGCCTTTGTGAGCGGCAGGGATTTCGTTATCCCCGAGGATATCCATGATGTGTTCTTTGCAGTAGCCTCTCACCGTGTGCGCATGAACGCCCGCGCCAAGGCTGAAGGCGCCACTCTGAATAACCTTCTGAGCATGGTCCTCAGACAGGTACCCGTGCCCAAGGTGAATCCATGAGGATAAGAAACCTCTATTCTATAGGAGGATACTTCCTGGGGATCTTCTTTATGATCCTGGGAGCGGTCTTTTACCGACAGCCGCTTATCACGGTCCTTATACTGCTGATGATGCTGCTGCCGGTGATTTCCATTGCCCTTACTCGCGCGGCCATGAAAAAACTCTCCATCGAGGTAGTAATGCCCGAAGGCGAGATCAGCATGCCCACCGATCTTTCCGTCACCATCCGCATGAATAACCGCTCTCCTTTCCCGCTTTTAAACTGCGAGCTTAAATTCAATCTGCGTAACCTCTTCTTTCCCGTGCCGCCGGTCCAGGAACTGATACTTCCCGCGGAAGCCATGGGCGTTCACGAATTCAAACTTCCC
>CAMOEK010000130.1:0-7338 GCA_946612125.1 uncultured Lachnospiraceae bacterium
CTCTATGTAATACAAAGAATACAACCTTAATGACTTCTTGTCAAGACCTCAATTCAACTTATTCGCAAACAAACTCTGCCTTAGCTTCCGCAAAGCCCTCCGCCTTTACACTTAGGACGCATTTGCCCTTATCGTAGCCCGATCTTAATACCAGCATGGCACGCCCGCGGTATGTACGCGCTTTATCGTCCGTATAATCTTCTTCGGTTACAGGCGCTGCAGAGCCAAAGCCTGCTGCCAGGCCCACTCCGCTTACTGCGGCATTAAGCTCCGTATCTGCATCAGGCACGATATTCCCGTCGGCATCGACTATCTCAATATTAGCAAATATCAGATCATGGCCATCGGCGCGCATCTTATCCTTTTCTGCAGCTATGCGTATCTTTTCTGCTTTCCCGGTAGTATGCAGGCTGTCCCTGCTTATCTCCTTACCGCCGCTGTAGCTTACGGCAGTCACTTCGCCGCTCTCATATACGGTCTCAAAACGCACGCTGCAGGGCATGGGACGATCTGTGCATACAGCCCTGCGTCCTATGCTGCGTCCGTTTATAAGTATCTCCACTTCTTCTGCCGCAGAAAATACCACCAGTTCCACAGGCCTTCCTTCATATCCCGCGTAGTTCCAGTCAGCGCGTACATAAGGAAAGCCCCACATGCTGACCACCTCGCGCTTGCCAAAGGTATCGGGATGCATGGAATAAAGCTTTGTTTTCCCGTCCCCCCAGACAATGCTCCTGTATTCTCCCTGCGGACACTTATGACCTGTGATATCAAAATCCGCATCATTTGCCAGACGCCAGGGATACGGTGAGGTATCCTGAGGCATAAGATTCCAAGGATTCTTAGGTGCATCTGGATCATCCGGATCAACATAGGCCGCTTTGCCCAGTCCCGCTTCACCGATATAATCCCAGGCTGTCCATGTAAAATCACCGATAACATAAGGCAGTTTCTCCACCATGGGCCAACGGAAGCCTATTTCCTTGGGGAAATTCTCCGATCCCAATATGACCCTTTCAGGGAACATCTCATGATCCCTCTCATAGATCTCTTCCATGTAGTTGTATCCCACTACATCCAGACCGTTGGTAAAAGGCTCCGTGCCGTTCTCCCACAAAAGCGATCTGAAGCCGTCTCCGGCATTCTGGGCCTGGTTCTGCCCTACAGCCAGTTTATCATCCAGGCCGCTCCAGAAGGAGCATATACCGTTACTGATGGGACGTGAGCCGTCCAGCGCCCGCACTGTCTCTGCCAGCATCGTGGCGCGTCTGTATCCGTCGGCCAGTCCGCCGCGCTCGGGTATCTCATTCCCTGTCGACCAGAGTATCACGCAGGGATGCACCCTGTCCCTCTTTACAAATGCGCTTAAGTCCTTCTCCCAGTCGGCCATAAAAAACTGATTATAATCGCCGCCGCGCTTGCCGATAAACCAGGCGTCAAAAGCCTCGTCAAAAACATACATGCCTATCCTGTCACAGGCTTCTATCAAAGCCGCAGAAGGCGGATTATGCGCTGTTCTGATCGCATTAAATCCTGCTTCCTTAAGCTTCCTTACCTTTCTTTCCTCTATCTCCTTAAAGCTCACAGCGCCTAAAAGGCCGTTGTCATGATGCAGGCATCCGCCTTTAAGCTTAACACTCTTCCCATTGATAAGAAGTCCGCGGATAGGGTCTGCTGATATGGTCCTTATTCCAAACAGTGCCGCAGCTTCATCTGTACTTACTTCATCATCCGGCTCAAAATGGGTGCGGTATTCTCCCAGATTGCGTACCTGCGCCTTTACACAGTACAGATCGGGTTGATCGGCATCCCATAAAAGCGGATCCTTAACGCTGAGCGTCATCCGCGCATTTTCTCTCGAGCGCCGCCCTATATATATCACGCGTTTCGTTTCCGCCGCAGCCTCCTCACTCCCTTCCGGATAAAGGCTGAGTGTCACCTCGGCCAAGCGGTTTGAATCACAGTCGTTTTCGATCTCGATCAGCGCCTCTAAAAATGCATATCCGTCAGCCACTTCTTTTGTATATACATAAATGCCGTCGGCTGCCACATGCAGACGCGGCGCATGACATAGCTGCACGCCGCGGTATAAGCCCGCCCCCGTATACCAGCGCGATGCGGGCTGCATGGAGGTATTGACATTTACGCTTATGCGGTTTTCTTCCCCGAAAGTCACATGATCGCTCAGATTTACATAGAACGGGGCATAGCCGTTATGACACATGGCCACGCGGCTGCCGTTTATGTCAACGCTCGCGTTCATCATGGCTCCGTCAAACTTAAGTCCCACCGAATCATTTTCCCATTCCTTCGGGAAAAAGACATATTTGGTGTAACTCGAAAGCCCTCCGCAAAAATATCCCGAATCAACTCCCGCAGGAGCATCCGACGAAACGCTCGTTCCTATCATGCCGTCATGCGGCAGGTTAACCTCTGTTCCCGGATCAGCCTCCAGCATGGTAATAGAATCCAGATAACCTCTCCTGAATGTCCATTTCTCATCAAGCGCTGTGATCTTCATACACTCCTCCTTTATACTTTACAAATCTTTTAAATAGAATCTGTTCATCGTACTGTGTACTACTTCCGCAGGTCTCTCTATCAGGGTATAAGCGCTCTTTTCGTATATATGAATGGCAGCTTTTAAATTATCATGCGTTTCAAGATAAGAGCGTTTAAATCCCGCTTTGCGCATCTCAGTCTCAATGAAGTCAAGCATCTCATATCCAAGCCCCGCTCCCTGCATGCTCTCATCAAGGTATAGTTTTTGCAGCTCGGCTGTATCCTTCATAAATGAAAGCCTCGCAAATCCCACACCGCCGATAAGCTTCCCGTTCTTATCATCGATCACATAATAAGCGCAGTCTTTTCCGCTGTATACATCGCTCAGATGATCCAGCCCCTCATCAAAATACACCGTCCCCGGGATATCGAGGGAATATGCCTTAAGCGTCTTTCTTATAAGCTCTGCTATAGCTGCATTATCCTTTTGTTCTATTGGTCTGAAATTGAAATCGCCCATGATCATGCAATCTCCCGATAATATTTTTGCAGATTAAGATAAAACCGAAAGCTTTGTAAAACGTACTACACTTTTAATACTCTGTCAAGTTTACAGGACCCTGCTGTATAGCGCACGAAAAAAGCGGCCCCCTCATCAGCCGCTTTTTCCCTGCGCATCTCTGCGTCAAAATATAATACAACTCCCCCGTATTATCCTTTTACAGCACCTGCGGTAAGACCTTCAACGATCTGATTAGCAAAGATACAGTAAACTATGATCGTAGGTATGACCGCTATTACGATACCTGCAAACATCTGCGTATAGTTTGTACTGTGAGGTCCGACGAATTTCGTCAGTGACACCGGCAGGGTCTTCTTCATATCGTCCGAAATGAACACCATTGCAAAGAGCAGTTCATTCCAGTTATTAACGAAGGACATAAGTCCGGTAACCATGAAACCTGTCTTAGCCATCGGAAGACCTACTGTAACAAACAATCTGGGAACGGAGCATCCGTCGATGACCGCGGCTTCGAACAGCTCGTTTGGTATGCTTTCAAAGAAGCCGGACATAATATAGATCGTGATGGGCAGTGAAAATGCCGTATACGGAATGATCAGACCCACCAGTGAATCGGTCAGATGCCAGGATGCGAACTGAGTGTATAATGAGAAAAGCACGCAGTGAATAGGGATCATCATACCGATCATGAAGTATGTGAGCATAAGCTTTGAATACTTCCAGCGCAGCTTGGCAATTGAAAACGCTGCCATCGAACCAACGATCAGCGAAACAAGCAATGTCGCTGTAGATACGATAAATGAGTTGAGCGTTGCCCTGCCCAGACGTCCCTTTGTCCATGCGAAAATGAAGTTATCTGCCAATGATGAGAAATCCGTCGGCAATGCCCAGGGGCTGCTCTTGAAATCAGCATTGGGCTTCATTGCGGACATGATTATCCACAGCAGCGGCAGGATGTATACCAGAACCAGAATACCAAGAATAACATAGATGACTATCCTGATGATCTGACTCTGTTTTTTGTTTTTTTCTGTTAAACTGTTATCAACATCGATCTGCATATCAGGATCCCCCTTAAATATCACTTTCTGTCTTTACGAACTTATTGATCAGGAATGTAACGATCAGACACATGATCAAAAGCACAACACCGATTGCACAGGCATATCCGTATTTACTGTATCTGAGACCCTGATCATAAAGCACGGTTGCCAGCACGTGTGCTTTACCGCCCTTTCCTCTCATTGCCTCAGGTATCATACTGAAGATAAGGTCGAAGAATTTAAGCGAACCGATAGCATTCAAACTCATTGCTGTAGCAACCATGGGCTTGATAAGCGGCAGTGTGATCTTGAAAAACGCCTGGGTCTTGGAGCAACCGTCTATAGCTGCTGCCTCATATATATCGTTGCTGATGCCGGAGATCTGCGCCATATAAAGCATCATAGACTGACCGACATACTGCCACAAAGCAACAAAGGAGATAACGATTATAGGCAGGATGATAAATCCACTTGTATCTGCAAGCCAAAGGGTACCCTGATCAGCTCTCTCTATCCATCCCAATGATTCTGCTATTTTGTTAATACCATACTTGGGGCTGAATATGAAATACCACATAAGACCTAATGCTGCCGAGCTGAGTACGCAGGGCAGATAATAAACATTCTTAAAGAAATCACGACCTTTCTTGATATTCGTGAGCAGCGCCGCAAGTACCAGACCGAAGAGCAGCTGTGTCACGCAGGAAAAGATCATAAAAAATATCGAATTCTTAAATGCCGTTTTCATATCGGCATCTTCCGTGAATATCGTTATATAATTCTTAAGCCCGACAAATTCAGGTGTCAGACCTATCTTGTAATCACAAAGCGAATAATAAAATGCTGTTATGATCGGTACTATCAATACAGCAGTAAACAAAATGAAGGCCGGAGCCAAAAACAATATGATATTGCTTTTCTTCCTTAAAAGCTTATCCATAATTCCCCCTTATCAGAGATGTCAGCACCCGCGGCGCGAGTGCTGACACAAGATAATCTTACTACTTTCTTAAATCCTATTTCCAAACGTTTGACTCATAGTACTCCTGGATGGGCTTGAGAGCTTCTGCAGGATCAGTGCCCTTGAAGATCTCTACGAAGCAGCTATCGAAGGTAGCACCGGCCTCGGTATCAGCCAGAGACTCGTTGTAGAAACCGAAGGTAGCGCTTGCATTCTTGAATACATCCATAACGTAGGACAGCTCAGGGGGAGCAACGCTCTCATCATACTGAACCTTGGTTACAGGGATCTTACCACCTTTTTCAGCGGTATACTTCTGAGCGGTATCATCTACGAAGTACTTGATCAGCTGGATAGCTGCGTCCTTATTCTTGCTGCTTGAGCTCATTGCAAGAGAGTCAGACTTAGCGATCACACGGTTAGGATCTGCGGAAGAACCGTCAACAGCGGGGAATGCGAACACACCAACCTTGTCAGCGAAACCTTCTGCACAGTTACCATTGATCTGGCCGATAGCCCATGAACCCTGGATCAGGATTGCAGCATCGCCATCATAGAAAGCTGCGGTAGCGATATCGTTGTCATCAGATACAGCGGTAGGCTGGAAGTACTGGGACAGCTCCTGGATCTGCTTGCCGGCGTTGATAACCTTAGCATCCATCCAGTCGGTCTTGTGATCCTTAACATCCTGAAGGTTCAGGCCGTTACGATCGCAGAGATAACCTGCTACCATTGACAGACACCATGCGGTACCTGCAGAAATTGTTATAGGGGTGTAACCCTTTGCCTGAAGCTTCTTGCAGGCATCGATCAGCTCGCTGTAGGTCTTGGGTACTGATGCGCCTGCATCTGCGAACATCTCGGTGTTGTAGAATACGCAAGCTGCTGCGATGTTAAGAGGTAC
This sequence comes from uncultured Lachnospiraceae bacterium, assembly GCA_946612125.1. GTDB lineage: Bacteria > Bacillota > Clostridia > Lachnospirales > Lachnospiraceae > NK4A136. The sequence continues at coordinate 5,934 of CAMOEK010000130.1, forward strand.
AGCATAGATACCTGCGCCGTCCTTAGCTTCTGCGCCATAGGTGCCGCCTGCAAATACAGCGTCAGATGTGAAGGTGTCTTTCCAGCCGTCTTTGTTAAGATAATCATCAAGCTTAGCTGCGGTTCCGGGAAGAACATAATCATTCAGGTTAGGACCGGGTGATACGATGAATACATCGGGAGTGTTGCCTGCAGCAACCTCTGCATTCAGCTTGGTGTAGTACTCTTCAAGGTTAGTAGATATAACCCTGCAGTGATACTGACCTTTGAAGTCCTCGTTGAAACGATCAACAGACTGCTTGTAGCCCTGGGTGATAAGGTCTGAAGAAGCCTCAAGATCATCCCATACCATGAAGGTGATCTCCTGCTCACCGCCGGTAGCCCCACCGGTAGTGCCTGCTGCGCCGGTATCGCCGGTACAACCTGCCAGCATGCTGACTGACATAGCAGCTGTTAATGCAAGTGACAAAATTTTCTTTTTCATCTTTTTCCTCCTTATAGAATTATAATGGAATTGTTGCGGTCATTTCACACATGAAATGTGCCCGACCATATGCACATTTTAAAATAGTATTCTGTAAGAATAAACCGAGAAATTTGCTATTCATACCCGATAAATTTAAAAACATATAAAAAATGTCCCCCGCCTCACAAAAGGGAGAGACATTTTTGTACAATATTACCAAATTGACTGTTATATTCCGAAAAAGCTGCGGGTATTTGAAAGCAGGATCTGTCTGAGCTCCTCCTCATCCATGCCCTTTACTTCTGCCAGTTTACCGGCCACATAAACTATATTCTCCGAAACATTGGGATTTTTAAGTCCTTTTATCCCCCGCGGAAGAAGATATGGTCCGTCGGTCTCCGCCATCAGCCGCTCCGGCGGGATGATATCCAGCGCATCAAGCAGCTGCTGATTGCGTCTGTCATCACATACCCAGCCTGTAATGCCTATCATGCAGCCCAGTTTAAGATACTTAAGCGCCGCCGCCTTACTTCCCGTAAAGCAATGCACCACAGCTCTTTTGCATATGTCCCTGTGCTTTCCGAGTATATCCGCAAAATCCTCCGTAGCTTCCCTCTCATGCAGAAAAAGCGGCAGCCCCAGCTCTTCGGCCAGTTTTATCTGTTCTTCGAACACATACAGCTGCTTTTCCTTAGGTGAAAACATCCTGTCATAATCCAGTCCGCATTCGCCCACAGCCACCATATTCGCGGAGCTTTTCAGCATTTTTCGCAGTTTTCCGGCAGTAGTGTCATTCCAGCTCTTGGCATCATGGGGATGCACTCCGGCAGTTGCATATATTCCTTCCCTGCCTTGTACATATTCTGAAGCCCTTCGCGAACTGCGCTCGGAGCTGCCCGTTATGATGATCCCCACTTCCTTCTCTGCAGCGCGCCTGACA
>CAMOEK010000131.1:0-7326 GCA_946612125.1 uncultured Lachnospiraceae bacterium
AAAAGTACAGGATAAAGCTGCCGGAAATATCCGGTAAGATACGAATAGAGCCGCGTTCGATAAAGGGGTGAAACCGCGGAGAAGAAAAACCCCGAGGTCCCCGTGGTTTTTCAGATTTCGGGAAGGATACCTTTGGATGCAAGAAAACTTTGGATATTCTGATAGCGTTCCGTAACGGCATCGCGAGCACGGCCGGGAATCCAGCTTCCGTTATGATGATGCAGGGTGTAGGTCAACGGCGTTTTATATATGATGCCGGTATCGAAGCTTTTTGCAGTCAGTACCTCGAAAGGATAAACGGTGATATCCTCTACAAACTGGAAACCTCCGTTTTTCTTAAGGCCATATTTTTCTATGACGTGAGTATAGCGCACCGGACAGGTGGAATTGTCCCAGCTTCCGTCATTCTTCAGATAAGGTCTGTTCTCATAGCTTTCGCAGAGCTTTTGCAGGATCGGATGTTCCGGCCCGGCGCCCATGCCGGAGCCGCATTCGATTCGGTCTAGCGATTCAAAGCTCATATAGGCATCGTTGTATAAAAGGTCGTCGATGGGACGCAGCATCTCCACATCCAGATCCATATAAACACCGCCGAATCGGCGCAGCAGATCTGCTCTGGCATAATCGGAAGCGAAGGCCCAGTTTCCGCATTCGACCGCCTGTTCAAAGAAAAGGCAGTGGTCTGCTTTATAATTCTTCAGATCCCAGATCTTTATCTCCATATCCGGAGCATATTTTTTCCAGGAATCAAGGCATTTTTGATACAGGGGCGGTAACGGATCTGTCGAAAACCAGATCGCATGGATGATCCCCGGGATGATCTGCCGGTCATGCTTTCTATAGTCTTTCGGCGGCTTGTCTGCCGATAAGAGTAATGTATCCTCATAAAGAAATTCCGGGTATATAGAAGGAACGGCTTCAAAAGCGGACAGAACGGGATCTGCGCGCAGTTGTGATAATATCTCATCATACCCGCTGACGGCGATCAGGATCATGGTCATACTGCGGTCTTTTAAGGCCAGTTCCTTCTTTCCTATTCGTGGGTAAGAGCGGCCGCTGATCTCGACAGGCGTACTCTTTGCATTATCTACAAAGCCCTTGAGATTAGTGATCAGTCCGCTTTTCATCAAAAAAGGACAGGTGCTGTTACGAAAATGTTTCCCGCTGCCCCAGCATATGATATCCTTTGTTTTTAATTGTTCAAAATAGTCAGTGATCGTCATATGCACTGTCTCGATCTTCTGCCACTCCGTTACGGAACCAAACATCTATAGCATCATAATAAACATATAACAGTATATCCTTTCTGTAATCCTGAGACAACAGGCAACTTCTATACATTCTTTTAGTATAAGTATACGGCAGCGCTGATCGCAGTCAGCATAGGGGTTATGATCGTGCTGTATTCGAAGAGGTATAAGAAATAAAGCCGGATAGATTTTTTTGAAAAAAGTGCTTGACCCTTCCCCTGGGGCACCCTTTATCGTTAGGATAAAGAAAGGAGGAAGGGCAGCATTATGAAAGAAAAATACGGTTTTTTCAGCAATCTCAGATATGTCATCCGCGGTATGAACAGCGGGAAAGAAGGCCTTTTAGGCATTCAGTTATTGGGTACGGCAGCGGAGACGATATCACTTTTTATCATTCCGATGATGGTCAAGCTCATCATCGATTCACTTACGTCGGGTGAAGAAATAAAGAAGACCCTGATCCTGATCGGGATCAATTCATCAGTCATGCTTATCGTTTATCTGATAGCAGGCTATGTCGAAAACAATACCCCATATAAAATGAAACATGCTCTTATACGCTTTAAGCGTGAGCTGACGGAAACCATGGTATCCATGGAGTATTCCAATATGGAAAATCCCAAGGTTTTAGACGAGCACGAAAGGATCCGTAATGTCATGAATGTAAAGACACAGGGGATCGAGGGCATGATGGACTCTACGGTAAAGTGCGGAAAGCTGATCGCGCAGATGATCATGGCGGGGATTCTTGTTTCTGCTTTGCATCCTCTTCTGATCGTGATCCTTTTGGGGCTTTTGGTATTGTCCTTTATTGTTATAGATAAAACAAAGCTTAAGGATAAGAAGCTGGTCTGGGACGCCCTGGGACCTTATTGGAGAAAACATTTTAATATGGGATATCTCACCAATCATTTTACCTCTGCAAAAGAGATAAGAGTATATAACATGAAGGACTGGATCTACAGTAAATATCTTGGCATAAATTCGGACATACTGGCGAAGTATAAGCTTTCAAGAAATATATGGTTTATGTCATATGCATTGTGTATGCCGATTGCCCTGCTGGAAGAGCTGAGTCTCTACGCTTTCCTGATATGGCAGCTTTCGCGGGGGAACCTTACTGTAGCAGAATTTACGCTTTATGTTTCGGCGGTGCATATTTTTATAAAGGCGTTAAGCGACTTTATCCATGAGTATACCGAGATCAAAAAGCAGTCGCTTGAAGTTAAGGATTTCAGGGCTTTTATAGATAAGTACAGGGTAAAGGATACAGTAAAAGAAGAACTTTCAAAGATGGAAGAACATCCGTCGTTTGAGTTTAAGAATGTCAGTTTCTGCTACGAAGGACAAAAGAAGAACGCCCTTGAACATGTATCCATATCGATCCCGTACGGAGAGAGGCTGGCTGTCGTAGGATTAAACGGCGCCGGAAAGACTACTTTTATCAAGATGCTTACAGGTTTTTATAAGCCGGCAGAAGGAAAGATCTGTTTAAACGGCAGGGACTGCGCCGGTATGAAAAGAGATGAGCTGTACCGGTATTTTTCCGCGGTCTTTCAGAATGTTGAAGAATATCCGTTTACTATAGCCGAAAACGTATCAATGAAAAGAATGGAAGATACGGATGAGAATAAAGTAACGGATTGTCTTAAGCGTTGTGGTCTCCTGGAAAAGATAAGCAAACTGAAATACACCGATAAGACGCAGGTGATGAAGGTGATAGATAAGGAGGGGATCGATCTTTCCGGTGGCGAAAAGCAGAAGCTTTCGCTTGCAAGGGCATTGCATAAAGATGCGCCGGTGATCATCCTGGATGAACCTACTTCGGCGCTTGATCCCCTGGCAGAAGAGAAATTATATACGAGCTTTAACGATCTGATAGGTGAACGTACAGGGATCTTTATCTCGCACAGATTATCTTCGACCAAATTTTGCGATAAGGTAGCCATGTTTGAAGACTCACATCTGGTAGAATATGGCACGCATGAAGAATTGATGAAGAAAAAAGGCAGGTATTATGAGCTTTACCGGACGCAGGCAGATCTGTACAGGGAGGGGGAAAACAAAGATGCGGAAAGATAAGAAGATGATAAAAACAAAAGCGGTAAGATATTTTGCCGCAGCAATGAGAAAGTACAAAAAGGGTTTCTATATCTTTTATGCAGTGCTTATAGCGGCAATGATGATACAGCCTTTTATCAACATGTTCGGACCTAAGATGATGATAGATGCCATCATGGGAAAAGAGGTCATTATCAGCATCATTAAGATCGCGGCGGTGATGATACTGGCAGATTTTGTGATAAAACTCATAACGGCTTTTATCAATGAGGAATTGGATAAGGAGTATTATGCCGGGCTTGACAGACATCTGGAGGCAGCTGTCGGTAAAAAGAGTATGGAGCTTAAATTTGAAACCACTGAAAATAAGGAGACTCTTGACGCCCTGGCGGATGCCAGAACGGGAATAGACTCCGGATACTCTGGTGGATCAAAAGGGCTCTTTAATGCGCTGGCAATACTGATCGTAAACATCGTTGTACTTATGCTTTCTGTATTTGTTGTGTGTCGGTACAGTTTTATCCCTCTGGCGCTGGTTTTAGTTAATGTATCGCTTAATGCGTTCTTTGAAAGCAGGCTGAATGCGATAAAAATAGAGCAGATACAGCAGCTGGCTGTTACGGACAGGGCGTATCATTACCTGCTTCACGGCCTTTCGGATATAAGATACGGTAAGGACATCAGGCTGTTTAATGCCAAGGATATGATGCTGGGAAGAGTTGATGAGTTTAATGATAAGCAGTCGGAAATAAATAAGACGCAGGCAAAAAAAGCGCAGAAATATCTGAGCGGTTCGAAGATAAACCAGGCAGTTACCGCGTCGCTGACATATCTGCTGCTGGCGATGATGGTAGCGGAGAAAAAGATCGGCATAGGCGATTTTACGATGTTGGTGGCAGCAGTGACAACGATAGTAACTGCTATCAATCTGGTGCTGAAGCAGATACTTGAACTGAAGAAATTCTGCAGCTATTCGGATAAGTATATAAGATATGTTGAGGGAAATGTTTACGAAGAGAAAGGTGATAAGAAGACTGATATTTCGGACGGTATTAAGATCGAGTTTAAAAATGTGTACTTTAAGTATCCCGGCAGCACGGAATATGCGCTTAAAAATATCAATGCCACTATAAAAAGCGGAGAACGCTGGTCGGTTGTAGGTTTAAACGGAGCAGGAAAATCAACTTTTATCAAACTGATATGCAGGCTGTATGAATGTACTGAAGGAGAGATACTGTTAAACGGCGTGAACATAATGGATTATGAATACAGCAGTTACATGAAGACTATATCCGCGGTATTTCAGGATTTCTGTCTGCTCAATTTTTCAATAAAGGAGAATATCATCTGCGACAGGCCTGAGCGCGTAGATGATGAAGTATTAGTGCCCTTGATCGAGGAAGTGGGATTAAAAGAGAAGGTTGATTCACTGCCGCAGGGGCTGATGACGCCGGTATTCAGATATTACGATCAGAGCGGCTTTGAACCTTCCGGCGGCGAACAGCAGAAGATCGCGATGGCCAGAGCCCTGTACAAGGATGCGCCGGTATTGATACTTGACGAGCCTACGGCTGCACTTGATCCGATAGCTGAAAGGGAGATATATGAACAGTTTAATTCGATGGTTAAAGATAAGACTGCTATATTTATCTCACATCGTCTGGCATCCTGCAGGTTCTGTGATAAGCTGCTGGTATTTAAAGACGGAGAGATCGTGGAGCGCGGAACGCATCAGAGCCTGTTAAAGCTTCAGGACGGGCTTTATGCAAAAATGTATAAGACGCAGGAAAAGATGTATAAATGATGGTATAATCAGTTTATGTCTGGAGGTATGAGTATGGATAAAAAAATGACATCCGGAGAGATCGCAAAGAAAGCCGGAGTTTCGCAGAAGGCAGTGCGCCTCTACGATGAAAAGGGGCTTCTTAAGCCGGCCGATTATTCTGAAGGGAACTACAGACTGTATGACAAGGCTTCGTTGCAGGTGCTGGAAAAGATAGTTGCTTTAAAAGCAATAGGATTTTCGCTGGAGGAGATAAGGGATAATCTGACAGCGGGAGAGGCTTCGGATGTTTCGGAGGCTTTGCGTTTGCAGCTTAAAAATATGGAGGATAAACGTCGCCAGATAGATAATGTGATCGCCGCTATAAACGGAGCCCTTGAGCGTAAAGGCAGTGAGCTTGACTGGGATGATGTGGCTTCGATAGTGCAGAGCATCAGCATAGACCAGAAGGCCGATGAACATCATCTGGATGCGCTTAAACATACGCAGCAGGAGCCGGACTGGTATGTAAAGATATTTGATTCGCTTAAGATAAAGAAAAAAGAAAAGGTACTCGATCTGGGCTGCGGCTACGCAAAGCTTTGGAGAAATAATTGGGAGAGGATCCCCGAGGGAACGAAGATATGCGCTGTGGATGTTCACGGAAGCTGGGCGGATGATTTTGAAAAATATCTTGCGGATAATAAAGACAGCCTTCCTAAAGGAGTAAAACTATCTCTTTTGTTTGAAGATCTGGAAACAGAGGCGGCGTGGGAGAAGATCGCCAAAAATAAAGGATACGACCTGATCGTTGCCCACTATCTGGGATATGAATTGAAAGATCCCGAAGCGATGATAGAGAAGGCATCCGGGATGCTTTCCGATAAAGGCGTGTTTTCATATAACGGCCCCGGCGCAGACAGGTGGCATATTTTTGCGCGGGATACATTTAATGCTCTTGGCATTAAAGCCGATTTTGTGGAAGACAGGATCGCCGAAGAAAAAAAGAATTCCGATGAATGCAGACAAATGCTTATGAAGTATTTCGAAAAGCTTGAGTTATGTGATGTGCATAACAAGTGGCATTATACGGACGCGGAAGAATTATTTGATAAGCTTAAAAACATGTATGAAGATCAGGAAAAGTTTATAAATCTTAAGCGCGAGAAGCTGATAGAGTATTTTGAGTCAAAGATCGGGACAGACGGCGAGATAGTCGTAGAGACGGCCACGCATTTCTGGCACTGCAGAAAATAAATGGAAATCATGGCGCCTGGGAAAACTGTGCAGGCTCATCAGCCGCTGGTACACATGCTGCAATAGGCGGATCTGTATGGCTCAATCATATATCTCTCCGTTCCAGAATTGAACGTCTATGACGTCACCGCTTAGTGCATCAAAATAAACATGGCTGGTCTCATTTACGGTAAAATCATATACCAGCATATCTTTCCTGTTATCGTAGGTTAACAGATAACTGCCATAAAGCCCTTTTTCACTATAATCATACAGGTCGGTTTGATGTGCATTGGCTTTTTCAACCACAACGGGGATCAGATCCTTAACATCAACTACTGCTGATGTATCTATATCAGCAAGCGGAACACCATCTGCTATGCATATGTTAGGATCAGGATCAGTATAGTCGGTGGCATACCATACATCCGTAGTCACCGCGCCGTTTACACACTGCCTGGCACTGAACTTAAGGCTGTTGTCGTGCGACATCCTTATCGATCCGGTAACATATATGTCTTCAGTAAGCTTTTTATCAGCTTTTTCCAGATAAGCGATGATCTCCTCCTTTTCGCCCTTTTCAAGTTTTCTCCCTTCAAAGAGGTTGTAGGAATATATGATATGATCGCCAACAGAGCCTGCGATATCCTCACGGAATCTCTCTGTTTCAGGGATTACGGTCTTTTCGACCTTTTCGACCGCGCTGTCGATTATGTTTCCGCTGTTACCGGAGCCGCATCCGCCTATAGCAAATGCACATATGAAGGTAACAGCCGCTATTGATATCATGGATAGTGTATTTTTTCTCATAATGATCCCCTCTTTATAATGCTATTATATCAGATATACGGATGAGCTGCGGATATTTATGGAAAAAAAGAAATTCTTAAAAATCCCATAAATGGGCACAGCCTTATCCGTACTATCGATATAAATCAGAATGGAGGCCGGTTTATGAGTGTAAATACCGCAAGAATGTTGAACAGGATTTTTTCAAGTCCTGCATGGAAGCTGCTG
>CAMOEK010000132.1:0-7297 GCA_946612125.1 uncultured Lachnospiraceae bacterium
GCAGGAACATTATAGTCCGGTTCATCTGCGCTGCAGGCACAGAGAAGTGTTGAGATCAGTACTAATAAAATATACTTTTTCATCATAATTCCCTTCTTTTTTACCATCCCTGTTCCATCAGCCACTTGTTTATCTGTCGCTCTCTTCCGGTCAAGTCCGCTTCATCCTTAAGCTTTCCAAGTTCCATGCTTCCTACGATATGTCCGTCTATCAGATATATCACCTTATCGCTCGCTGCTGCGACTCTTGCGCTGTGCGTGACCATCATTATAGCTGTCCCGTCCCTGTTTACATTTACCAGCTCATTTACCACTTCTCCGGCCGCCTTGGAATTAAGCGCTCCGGTAGGTTCATCTGCAAAAAGCACTTTGGGATGATTGATAAGCGCTCTGCAAAGGCACGCTCTCTGAAGCTGGCCGCCCGATACTTCGTTTATCTCATTATCGGCGATCTCCATGATGCCCAGACGTCTCATAAGCACTTCAGCTTCTTCCCTGACCTTTTTCCGATCTGTCAGTCCCGCGTGAAATCCCGGCAGCAAAATGTTGTCGAGTATGCAGAGTTTCCTCATCATATACATCTGCTGAAAGATAAAGCCCATGCTCACAAGCCTTATCTTTGCCATCTCGCGGTCATTCATATCCGCGTAGCTTTTTCCCAGAAAGCTGATATCACCTGCTGTAGCCCTGTCCATGCCGCTGACCGTGTACAGCATGGTAGACTTGCCGCTTCCCGAAGGTCCCATGATAGTTACAAACTCTCCTTCTTTAAGCGTAAAGTCAATATTCCGGAGCACATTATTGCTGTTCTTTTTTATTATATAAGTCTTACACAGTCCCTTTACATCTATTACAGTTTCCATCCTTTAATCCTCCCGTATGTTCCACAGATTGATACCTTTGATCTTTATCACGCATATCCTCATAACGATCATTCCGATGACGATTATGATCCCGGGGATCACCAGCAGATTCTCAAACAGATCCGGCACGAAATGCTTACCCGTATTTCTGAAGGTTTCAAATACAGCTCCCGCGATTGGATCGACCAGGATATATTCCGCAAAATATCCCAATGCTATAGCCACCACAAGTATTATCAGCATTCTTATCATCTGCCATTTTCTCACGTCTTTTTCACTAAAGCCCACACATTTTAAGATTGCTATAGCCGGAGTCTCTCCCACCAGATCCACTGTCATATAAAGCATAGTGTTGAGTGCAAGGATCAATATGATCATCACCGTAAATACTGCCTTAAGTGCATCGACCGGATCCACGATATAAGAAAAATTCTGTCTGATGTATTCCTCAAACACGCGTATGTTCCTGTCGCCGAATCTGTCCTGAAGACGTTTTATCAATGCCGGATGTTCAGACTCAGGCGCGTCAAGGTGTATGTTGGTCAGACAAAACAGCGGATCATAGGCGCCCTTAAATTCGTACCCTGCTATCATTTCAGGATAGCCCTCTTCCATCATGTCCATATATCCGGTTATGATGAAATCCTTCTCGGTCTCATGTGTTCCTATCCTGTCATCATCATATTCAAGAAGCTGCAACCGCAGGGTATCTCCTATCTTTAATCCTTTTTCTTTTGCCGTATAATAGCTTATGAGCAGCTCATTGTCATAAACCGGAAGCTTCCCTCCCTTTCTCAGCGGAATAGCTTCATTATATGTATCCCCGAACCAGAGTGTGGCACCGATGTTTTCCTCCTGATCACGCAGGATCGTTACGGATTGGCCTTTCATATAGCGTACACTTACCGGCACGCCTTCCCTGTTCATATCCTCCACCAAAAGCTTTGTAGCGCCCTCGCGGTCTCCGCCTTTCTGGTAGTAATAATCTGCAATCTCATCATAGAAAAAGAAACAAAAATCCCTTTCAAGCTGCAGAAAGCTTTTCTGATAAGCCCGGCTTAAGATCGTACTTTTCAGATTAAAAACAGTAAGCAGTATTACCGTTGCCAGCATATAACTGATGATCAGAAAACTGTATTTTGCAAAGCTGTTGGCCATATCAGAAACTGCCAGAAAGGCCGGAACCCTGGTTTTCTTTGAACGATAGAGATCCACGCGGCTCACGCCGGTAAAACGTTCACCGTTGTTATTCCCACGCATCGCTTCTACTACGGATATCTTCTTAATGCGTCTCATCATGATCGCGGCAAATGAAATGATGAGCAAAACTATCCCCAACGAAACTATCAATCCGATCTTTTGAATAATATAAGGATCTTTAAGAATGATATTCTTACAGAATTTTCTGACCACATATCGCGCCAGCGGCTCTCCAAGCGTAATACCGGCTACTCCTCCGATCACTGCAAAAGTGATATAAGTTGCGGCAAACATCCAGCGATAGCGGAAAGAATCAACCCCTATAGCGCGCATCATTCCTATTTCCTTTTCTTCCCGTTTGATCGCGGCCAGCATCATATAGCGTATCATTATCATCATGATTATAAGGATCATGATACTCATCGCCACCAGGAAGTACGATATCACCACAATGATCGTATATTCCGGATCGATCTCCGGCGTATATTCATAAGACGAGCATGCGCGGACCACTTCTTTGCCGTCCTTCTTAAGCTCGTAGAGGTCATTTTTCAAGCCATTGGTATAGCTCAGATTCCCGGCTCTCAGCAGTAATTTGACTAGCCTGAACGGATTCTCTTCTTTAAGACTCTCAAAGTCCTCAGCGGAAATGATGAGTTCCTCGCAGTTCATATCAAACGGAGTTTTATAGATCTCTGATAAGGTAAAACTGTATACCGTTCCCATCTGCGTGGTGATGCATACCTCATCCCCCCGCTTCAACCCGGCCATATCAGATATATTATAGCTGAGCGCTATGCATCCGCGCCCTACCGAAAAGCGTTCATCTGCATCATTATAAAGCAGATTGACCCTTGATGATGCTGTAGTGAGATGAAAAGTCTTATGCTCCGGAAAGGCCTCATCCCAGGTATATACTCCGTTTATGCATACATTATCATTCGCCAGCTTTACATACTCTTTCAGCTCGCCCTCATCTATCTTCGGGCTCTCTTCCATCCATGCTTTTAACGCGTCCTCTTTCTCATAAAGCCTGCCGGCGCCAGTGTTAGCATTAAACACTACATTGGCGATATTGCTTACCTTATCCGTCCTGGCTCTGCCTGCCAGCTCCGTGTACATAAGATTAGCAGCCACCACCGATATGATCGATGCGCTGATGATAAAGATAAACAAAATGATATTCAGACCTTTATGTGCTTTCAGGTCATTTTTTAACATTTTAAAAAACATGCCGCAACCTCTCCTATCCTGATGAAGAGATTGTAGCATGTCCGTATAATGCTAATCTTTAAAAAACTATTAAAATATCAATACGCCCATCTAGATCCAGCTGTAGTCTCCGCCCGTGAGCGCAAGGCTCAGCAACGTATCATATTTTTCCACTTCTTCGCCTTCCAGCATTTTTATCAGCTTTGCGCACTCTTTCATCTCCGGCATTTCATCATCCGGTCCAAGTTCCATATCCGGCTCTTCCCCGCAATAAGGACAAACCAGACTTGGCGCTATGCGCAGATCAAGGAAACGGCTGCCGCATTCACTGCATTCATAAAACCCGCATTGTTCTGTTTCATCAGGTACGTAAAACATATCTGTCCTCCTTCCTTATAGACCTTAAGTTTTCTGAAACAGCCACTCGCCTATGAACTGAAGCTGCGTGGGATTGAATTTCTCATCGTCGCAATAAATATAATAACAACATTTGGCAGTGGACAACACTATCGCTTTTCCTTTTTTTCCGCGATAATCATATTCGGTCTGAACCGATTCCCTTATCTTATGCGGGAAATGCAATACCTCTTTGTTTATATCAAGCGTAAACTCCTTTTCGTTCATCAGGAGTTTTCCTTCCCCCAGATCAACAAAACCTTTTTCGCTTGGCAGCGCTTCCACATGAACCCTGTAACTCATAGAAAACGCCTCAGCCTCATCGGCTGTCTCTTTGATCTCTGTTTCTCTCTCCCACTCATACCAGTCGGGAATCCTGAATGTTTCTCCGTTATCGCCTTTTTCTTCAAGCAGCCCGTCCTCACGAAGCAGATACTGTCTCCCGCATGCCTTACACTCAAGGGTATCCCCGTGGCTCGTCATCTGATACCTCTGCCTGCACTTCCTGCACATATACAAAGGCATATGCAGACCTTCCGCGCGAAAACTTTCGGTGATACGGATCTTATTTGCCAGCTGATAATCATACTCGTTATACTTAAGGCCATCCTCTATCGCAGCCTGGATCTCCCGTTCATTTTTACTGCGTACCTCTTCCTGCGAAAACAGAAGCTTCATCTGCCCTCTGGCAGGAACTTTCCTGCTGCGCAGTTCATCCCAGAATGGATTGGCGAGATACGATCCGTACAATGTAAAAAGAACAACAGGCACATCCATCGTTTTACAGAGTTTTCCCATGTTTTTCGGAATATATGCCGTAGTCCCCACATTAGAATGACGCGATTCCGGATAGACCCATACTGCCTGTTTTTTGGCGATAGCATATTTCATATTGCGGACCACACTGATATCGGGAACAAATCTTCTCTTTCCTATACAGCCCAGTCCGCGATAAAGCCACTTTCCGTACCAGGCAAAACCCTCCATGTCAGAGACATAAACTGCCCTGTGCGGAAACATTGCCAGCGGCGCAGCCGAATAATCAGCGGATCCCTGATGAGTCGCTATCACCAGATACGGCGGCTTTATCCCCTTCATGCCCGTCTTGTCAATCTTAAGTCTGAGCTTGCGGGTATCCAGAAATGCCGCCAGCCATATAAGCGGCATAAGGAAAAAATATTGCTTTGAAGGCCTCTCCGCCATTGCAAACGGAGTCATATCATCAGTATATCTCAGCATTTATTTTATCCGATAAAATATACTTTAGCTCCGTGAGCCGGAATTTCCATACTGTTGTTTTCTCCCAGCACAACACTCTCACCGCTCCATAGTTCTGTTGCTTTAGCATCTGGCGCGATGCCTTCCAGCTCATCAAGCGATACATCAAATACTCCGTCCTCTTCTCCTGCATTGAATACCGCTATATACTTTCCGCCATTGCAGTCATCGGCTGCCCACAGTATATATTCTTTTTTATCCGTCTGTCTTCTGAATATCTGTCTCGCATTCCTTGAAGAAGCATGCATTTTAAGAACAGCCTCGTTTGTGATCAGCTTCATTGTAAATTCATCAAAGCCGGTCATCTCTCCGCCGATCATAAGAGGCGAACGCATTATGCTCCAGAGAGTCATCATAGTGATCTGCTCATCTTCCGTAAAAGCAGTTTTATTGTTTTTATCATAATCCTGCTTGATCGGTCCTATAGGAAGCATATCCGCATCAGGGAAATGTCCTGCTCCTGCATGCATGCTCCATTTTTCCGCACGTTCAAACATCGCATAAAGCAATTTCCAGTCATCCCAGAAGTCATCCGTGATACGCCACATATTGGCAAGCTGCTTATACAGCTCTGCCTTTTCAAGAAGCGCAGGTCCCGGAGAGAGCGAGAGGACCATTTCTCTTCCGCAGCTGTTAAGCGCTTCCGATAAGATCACCATTTCTTTTTCTTCGCGTGGAAGTTCCCTGCAGATATCATCGCATTTGATAAAATCCACGCCCCATTCTGCATACAGCTTAAAGATCGAATCGTAATATGCCCTTCCGTTTTCATCCGGCGTAATGCCGTACATATCGGGATTCCACATGCATATGCTGTTGAATCTCGCAGCATCACGCGCTGTTATATCAGTCCCATAAACCGGAAGGTTTTTATGAACCGCCTGTCTGGGGATGCCACGCATGATATGTATACCGAACTTAAGTCCCAGAGAGTGTACATATTCCGCAAGCGGAGCAAAGCCCTTTCCGTCTGCTGCAGAAGGAAAACGGTTCGGCGCCGGAAGCAGTCTTCCGTATTCATCCATGCACAGATCTGCAAAAGGTCTGTACTCATGGCTGGTAGCTCCGGGTTCATACCACTGTATGTCGACCACCACATACTCCCAGCCGTATTTCTTAAGATGCTTTGCCATAAACTCGGCATTCTGTCTTACTTCTTTCTCTGTTACGGCTGCTCCGTAGCAGTCCCAGCTGTTCCAGCCTCTGGGCGCGATCTTTGGTCTAAACATCAACTCATTCCTCCTTTATATCTTTTAAACATAACGCCATATGGTTATGCCTGTCTTTCCCTTTTTTGTGGTATGTTCTTCACCACGATACTCCAATTTACCATAGCCTCTTGCCGATATCTTACTGTTCTCTTTAAGAACAGTCTCCGGATTTTTGCACAGCCTTCCGTTTACCGTTATCTTCTCGGCGTCAAACAGTTTCTTTGCTTCCCCGCGCGAAAGATGATATACCTTCGCAAGGATCGCATCCAGTCGCGGCGACGAAACCGTTACATTTTCTTCGCAAAGTTTGGGAAGGCAGTCAGGCGGCACTTCTTCGACAGTATTGCACCGCACGGCAGTATGTTTGATACGCTCCAGTCCGGAGCATATATATTCCGCCAGTTCTTCCAATGCAAAAAAATACGCCGAGCGTTCCGTCACCATGATATCCCCGATCACATCACGCTCAATCCCCAGATTTAATATTGCTCCCAGGAAATCCCTGTGTGTCAGATGATCTGCAAACTTTTCCTGTTTAGGTCCGGCGTAGAGAATGCGTATCGGATAGTTTTCTTCATATGCGATCTCTTTTGGATCTCCGAAGCGTACCACTACGCGTTCTGCATTTTCTGTTCCGCCCCACATCGTGATCTCATTTTCTTCCGCCACCTCATAAGCCAGAGCAGCTGTTTCTGCCGAATGAAAACTCGAATAAGTATAAATGCTGCTCTGCCTCGCACGCTCCGCCAGTTCCTCAAAACGTTTTAAATTCTTCTGATCATGTTCATTCATTATCTACATCCGCTGTATTATGCGATCCATTATCTAAATCCGCTGCTTTACGCTATCTACTATTTACATCCGCTGTATTACGCGATCTCTTTCCCAAGTTCCTCTGACAGTTCGAATAATGTCCATCCGAGGTTTGTCGGTGTTACTACAGCCTTTCTTTTTATCTTTGCAATACCCGTCGCATTATATGCATCAAGGAAACGATCCAGTTCATGATCGTCAATACCATAAAACAAAAGGAGCTCCGGCAGCATATACATCGCAGGCGCCGTTTTATGCGGCCCGTTCGTTTTCATCGGCATGCCGCAGACAGCTGCCACAGTACGGTTGACATCTTTTAACGACA
>CAMOEK010000133.1:0-7287 GCA_946612125.1 uncultured Lachnospiraceae bacterium
TGAACCGCCGATCAGGGAGTTGCAGTCCCACGCCTTACCACTTGGCTATGGCACCATTTGTCACCGAGGTCTTATTATAGAGGAAAGCGCTGAGAATGTCAAGCGCAAAAATCTTTATGCTAGCAGCTCACATTCAGCAGCTGCGCCTTGCCGTGAAGCTTGAGCGGCACGCTGTCTGCAGGCACAAAGATACAGTCGCCCTTAAAAAAGTTCAGATGGACATCCCTGCCGCTGATGCTGCCGCACCCGTCCACGCACAAAAGACAGTGGAAGGAGTTGCTTCCGGTCTGGAATGTGGCCAGATCACGCTGCACCTCCGTATTCAGCAGCAGACGCTCCACCTGGAAATACTTGCAGCGGGTCAGCAGTTCGCTCGCCGTTCCGTTCTTGTATCTCAATACGCGCATGGGCTGGCGCGGAGAGGCGCTGCTGTTCATATTCATGACCTTTAAGGCTTTCTCCACATGAAGTTCACGCATTTTGCCGTTCTTATCCACACGCTTATAATCATAGAGCCTGTAAGTCAGGTTGCTGCTTTCCTGTATCTCCGCTATCAGGCAGCCGGCGCCTATGGCGTGCACCGTGCCCGAAGCTATATAAAACAGGTCATTCTTATGTACTTCCACGTGGTTTAAGTATTTATCTATATCGCCGGCGCTTATGGCATCGCGCACCTTCTTTTCATCCACCGGCTGGTTAAAACCATATACCAGATGCGTATCCGCTTTTGCATCCAGCACATACCACATCTCAGTCTTGCCCAGGGAACCGTTCTCATAAGCCGCCGCATATTTATCATCCGGATGCACCTGTACGCTCAGATCTTTTTTTGCATCTATCAGTTTTATCAATATCGGAAACGCCCCGCCGGCCACAGCCATCGCATGGGAACCCATGTATTCCGGATGCGCCTTTAAGACCGCGCTCAGCGCCTCGCCGGTCTCTGCGGCCACGCTCTCCCCATCCGGATGGCAGCTGCATACCCAGGCTTCCGCAAAGGGCGTGATATCAGCCCCCAGATTAAAATCGTCATTAAGCCGCGATCCGCCCCAGAGATAATCCTTAACTGCGGGCTTTAAAATAAACGGCAGATTTCCTTCACTCTTCATGCTCATAACTCGTACTTATGTTTATCGGAAACGGATATCTCATTTCCAAGCTGCACTTCTATCATCATCAAACCTTCGCTGCCTGCGATCACAGTATGTTTGCAGCCTGCTGCCATCGTGATCACATCCCCGGCCCGCACCGGCTGCTCCATGCCGTCCACTATGGTCCTGCCGGTCCCCGAAATAACTGTCCACACTTCATCGCGGTGATCATGCGAATGATAGTTCATCCTCTGATCGGGCTTTAAGGATACCTTGACGGTCAGCGAGCCCTCTTCCACATCAAGCACGCGGTAAGCGCCCCAGGACTTTTCCGCAAACATTATCTGCTGGTCCATGGAATCCACCAGCGGTTTTATGCGTGAACTCAGCTCGATATCGGATACCAGTATGCCCTGCGGGCTGGCCGATATCACCAGATCCTTAAGGCCTATGCCCAGTACCGGGATGCCCAGTTCATTGATTATATGGACGTTTTCGCAGGTCTCATCCACCTTGCCGCTGCCTACCACAGGTTCGCCCATGGCTTCGGACAGCGTGGTCCAGGTTCCCAGATCCCTCCATTCGCCGGTATATCTCAGCACTTCTATCGAGTGCTCTGCTTCTACCACGGCGTAATCAAAGGATATTTTTTCTATATTGGCGTAGTTATTAAAGAGCTCGGCGTATTCTGCTGTCCCCAAAAGCTCCCTGCTCTTACCCAGCACATAGGAAAGCTTATAGGCAAAAACTCCGGCATTCCACAGCGCGCCGCCTTTGATATACTCCTCCGCCTTCTCTCTGGTAGGCTTTTCCGTATAGGAATAGGCGCTGCCTTCAGGCCTGATATATCCGTATTTTTCGGAAGGATAGGTTGGCTTTATTCCCATCAGATACAGGTTTTTGTCACCGCTCTCCGCTGCTTTGCACAGATCGCGCACACATTCAAAATACGAAAGCTCCACATAAGGATCCACAGGGCATATCACCACGGCTTCGTTCTCGTCCACGCCCCTTATGTCGTGAAGATAAGCCGTAGCCAGAGCGATAGCCGCAAAGGTATCCCGGCGGCAGGGCTCAACGGAAATACCCACCCCGTCGCCCAGCTGGTTATGAATGGTGGAAACCTGCGATTTGGAAGTCGCTATGGTAACCTCAGAATCCGGATCCACGGTCTTGATCTGCCTGTAAATGCGCTGGACCATGGACTCGTAGCCGCCGTCTTCCTTTCTGAATATCTTTATAAACTGCTTTGAGCGGATGTCATTGGAAAGCGGCCAGAGGCGCTTTCCCGAACCGCCGGATAATATGATTATGTTCATCAGGCCTGTCCTTCCCGCGAATCTTTTTAATGGTACGATAACACTTTATCGTAGTCATAGCCGCGATCCGGCGTAAATTCGCGTTTTTTTAACGTAAAGTATACAACAGCATTTTTTCTGAGCAATACGGAAACTGCCGCGCTGCCGTTTTGGCTGCCGGCTATGCAGCTCTGCGTCAAGGGCTGAGCCGCGCCCTTTATCAGCTCCGTTTCTTCGGCCGTAGGATACGCCGGCTCTCCCATATCATGCCAGAGTTTTAAGGGATTGCAGCAGACTTCATCCACGGTCTTCGTTATCAGGGTATAGTCGCCTTCCGCATCCACGGGAAGTATCAGCTCCTTTGTGAGCTCTTCCCCGTCGATATTCCAGAGTATGCCGGCATAGCAGCTGCCGCCGTTCTTTAATATCACGGACTCCGCATCCCTGTGCACGCAATCCCCGCCAAAAAGCTTGAGCTGCTTGTAAAAATAGAACGTCCAGAAGGTCGGCTTGGGGATATTGCCCGCTGCCACCATGCCAAAGCCTCCGTGAAAAAGCGAATTCGGAACACCCTGCTCTTCAAACACATCGCCAAAGGTCCAGTAGGAATAAGTCTCGTTCACATCTCCCAGCCCCGAAAGCTGTCTGGCCAGATAAGCCGCGTTCAGGTTGGTATCATGTATAACTCCCTTGGGCGTATAAGAGGTGCTGAACTCGGTAAGATGTATGGGGGTTCCCTTAAACTCCTCATAGGAATCCACGATATCGCGGGTAGACTGAAGATTTGCAAAGCGCATCTCCTGGTCTTCGAGCTTTGAATAATCATAATGCCCTATGCGCTCGGGGAACTCCACGGTGTAATGATGCCTTGTGATGCGGTCCGGATGTATGCCCTCTTTTTTGCAGAATTCAAGAAAGGCCTTTGTCCATTCTGCATCCTTTACGCCGCAGATGGCGGGTCCGCCCACCTTAAAGCGGCTGTCATATTTCTTGATGGCGTTAAAAGTCTCTTTAAAGAGCTTAAAATACTCTTCCATATCCGCCTTAAACCAGAAGCCCGGAAGGTTGGGCTCGTTCCAGACCTCTATAGGCCAGTCCGTAACTTCCTCTCCGTAACGTCCTTTAAGATGCCCCAGCAGCGCCACTACCATATCCGTCCACCTGCTGTAATCCTTTGGCGGCGTGGTATTGCCCTTCCAGTAAAAAATGGTCTGCGTTCCGCTGGCCAGCTGTCCGGGCATAAAGCCCAGCTCAAGATACGGACGTATGTTAAGCTTGAGATATGCATCAAAGATGCGGTCGACATAAGTATAGTTATACTCTACTTTGGTCTCGTCATTTTCCTTGTATTCATGATAGATCGACACATCATCCGAAAAAAGTCCGTGCCCCCTGATATAGGAAAAACCTATCATCTTCTGGACATATTCCAGTTCCTTTAAGTACTCCTCTGTTAAAGCAAGCCCCAGTCTGCCGGTTCCCACGCAGTGATCCACATTATTGTTGAACACTGCCCTGTTTTCGGGATCCACTTTGATCTGTACAGTTTTCATACTAACCCCTTTCTTTTATGCTCCAAAGCTTTAATAATATACTGCTGCCCATCTCATAAGGCCTTAAGCTCTGCTGCCAGTCTGCGCGCTATGCCTTCGGGCTGTCCGTCCTTATCGTTACCGGCTGCCCCTGTGGCGCGCACCCATTCCATTATCTCCGAAACCTCCAGATCTTCCCAGCGGCCGCCGCGTCTTATCTCCACCGGCAGCTTGATATCTATGCCCTTCATGCCTGCAAACAGTTCATCGGGGAAGAAGATCTTTGGTCTTTCGCGCTTCAAAAGCCTCTGTGCAAAGTCCTTTTCCGACACTATAGGAGTATCGTAAAGTATGCCGCCGTTATTATCGTCTATGGAACCAACAAAATGCGTATCGGAACCGGCCTGTATCATCAGTCCGTAATGCAGCGCATAGCACAGCGCCGCCAGATTGTCATTTGCGGTATTTGCGGTATTTATTCCTTCGATGCCTTCAATATCCTCGGGATACAGATGGATCTTTTTGATATAATCACGGTCCCTGAACGGATGAGCCTGCATCACTGCGCCTCCGGCTTCATGCACCCATTTGATCATCTCTTCCCTGGTCCAATGCGGAATGGTGGGATGATCGAGCAGGAACTGTTTGTCCACGCCGTAGATAAGGAATTCATCACCTTCAAAGTTCTCTTCGATGCCAAAAAACACTTTAAAGCCTATGGCGTCGCCCGCCCTCTTCGCCTCTTCATAGCCTTTCATATAAGCGTCAACATATTCGGGCCAGGGCAGCTCTCTGGACGGTCTGGTGTTTCCGTGAAAAAAATGATCGGTTATGAATATGCCGTCATAACCTCTTTCCTTGAATATGGAAGGATACTCAACACCCGGAGTGCGGCCGCAGGCGCTGCCTTCCACTGTATGCAAATGTGTTTCGTAACGATACATCTTTTTTCTCCTTTATTGCCGCTGCTCTCTATAAGCGATCAGGCAATAAACTATTTTACCAGAAATTGCTTTTTTTAGCCATTGTTTTTAATCTCAAAGAAAAGTATACTTTTATCTTACCCTTCACAGCCTGAGGGAAGTGAATGTTAACACTTTTACGGATCGGAGACAGCAATATGAACAGCAGCATACCGGCAAAACTTCATCTTGGAGATAAAAATCTCTTATCGGATATAATCCCCGCCGGGATCACAGAGATAGGCGACTGGGCTTACGCCTGCTGCAGCTGTCTTAAATGGCTGGCCATACCCTGCAGTGTCCGCCGCATGGGCAGGGATGTTTTTTCAGGCTGCACGGCGCTTAAGAAGGTATTCTTTTATTCTGCCGAAGACTTTAATACCGCCGGCCTGCGCGCCGGTAAAGACAGCGCCGCAGATATAAGCGCGCAGCTTAACGCGGCGGCTGTGCTTAATTTCCCCGATCCCCTGCCTGCTCTGATCCGTTCCGGATCGTGTTCCGACGCAGAGCTTAACACCTGGGACGAAAAATGCCTTATGTACCTGGCCGCAGCCGACGATTCCGGCTTCGCCCCTTTTCTGGCAGGCGGCGAAGAAGACTACAGCGATCACGACGAGCAGCTTAAACAATATATCAAAGAGCGACAGCTTCAAAAAGCCCGCATCATATATATGCGTCTGCTGTCCGAAGCCACAGCCGGTTTTGAGATCGGCCCGGAGTTTAAGCAGCAATACCAAAAGCGCCTGTGCTCGGATCCGGAGGCGGTCACGCTGCTCAACGATATAGACTCCCACTTCACGCAGGCGGCCGAAATATATGCAAAAGCAGGGCTCCTGAACGCAGAAGCCCTGCCCGGTATACTTGATCGGCTCAGCCCCGACCGCATCGAGATCCGCTCCGCCCTGATATGCGGCGCCCGCGGATCGGTCTTAGGCAGCCTGGCTCTGTAACTCAGCCGGCAATTTCCTCTGCCAGCAACCCGGCCAGATAATACAGCAGCGCGCACTCATTTTCCTGCCATATGCGCATACTCCTGCTCACGGCGCATACAAGGTATCCGCATACCCTGTCACGTTTTCTCATCTTTGCCACCATTGCAGATTCAAAACCGTTATCCTTAAGCGTCCTGTAAAACAGCGGCGCGCTCTGTTCTGCTTCGTCCAATATATTCCCGGAAAAAACATCCTCTTTCATAAGCGCGGCGATGTCCGAAGCATCCCCTTCAAAATTCTCTTTCATGACCGCCTTCAGCCTGCCGTCATCCAGCGAATAATAAATATCCTCAATCTGCAGTATATCGGTAAGCAGACTCATCACGGCTCTTAGCTTTTCACCGAAACCCTCTGTTTTCTCAACAATGCCCCTGATCCTGCTCATAGCGGTAAATATGCCGATGTTTGCTATTTTTGCTATCTCGATATCTTTATGGATCTTTTCATCATAGATCGTATAGCAGTTGCGCCCCCTGCTCTTGCCAAGATAGAGCATCTTGTCGATCAGCGAGAATAATCCGTTAAAATCCCCTGCGTCCTTCGGAAAAGAAGCAACTCCCACGGTTCCGGTAACATAAGCGGAGCCGTTTCCAAAATCCACCTTGATCCTCAGCGCCCCTGAATCGTTATAAAGCCTTTCGTAAAAAGAGCTTTTATCGGCGCCCTCCGTGTAACGCAGATCGATCAGCAAGAGCTCGTCGCCGCCAAATCGTCCCACCAGCCCGATACCTTCGGTATACTCCGCCAGTTCACCGGCCACCGTGCACAGCACCTTATCACCGGCGCTGTGGCCAAAGCTGTCGTTGATATACTTGAAATTGTCAAGATCCAGCATGGCAAAGGAAAACGGGATATTCTCCCTGATCAGATGGTTCACGAATTTCATGGAATAAGCGCGTGATAATATACCCGTGAGCGGATCGAGTATCTCATCCAGCGGCACATCGTCGATAAGCTTATCAAAAAAGGAATATTTTCTCAGGTCGGCCATCGTATATACCACCTGCGCACCATCCAGGCCTTGCTTCCGCCTTATCACATCCGTGACATCCACAAAGCTGCCCACCAGGCCTATGATCCTGTCGCCGTCATACAGAGGCCGCTTAGAGGCTACGATGTCACGCTCTTCACCCCTCATGATGCATCTGCCCTGAACCTTATAGGTGCTCCTGCCTGACAGTACCCTGAGCTCATCCTGCTTAAAAGGCTCGGGATCGGAATGCCAGCCCATATCCTCATCGGTCTTCCCCAGCAGCACATCTGCGGACTCAAAGCCGTAATAATCCAGAAAAGCCTGATTGACTCCCAAAAAGCGCCTTTCCTTATCCTTCCAGAATACACAGTCCTGAGAGGTATTTATTATACTGTCAAAAAGATCAACCGTCATTTCCATATGCTGTCTTTGCCTCCTT
>CAMOEK010000134.1:0-7284 GCA_946612125.1 uncultured Lachnospiraceae bacterium
GAGGATGGTCGTTAGGGTTCATAACGGAACCGCGGACTGTAGGACGGATACCCATGTGGCGCTTGCGTCCTGCCTTACCGTAGTTGATAAGGTTGTGATCGCCGTTGCCCAGCACACCGATAGAAGCGCGGCATGCGATGGGAACCATTCTCATCTCGCCTGAAGGAAGACGCAGGGTTGCGAACTTTCCTTCCTTAGCCATAAGCTGCGCAGAGTTACCTGCTGCTCTAACCATCTGGCCGCCCTTTCCGGGAAGCAGCTCTATATTGTGTACCAGAGTACCTACAGGGATCTCTGAGAGGGGCAGGCAGTTGCCGGGACGAACCTCGGCGTTAACGCCGTTCATGATCTTCATGCCGTTCTTAAGTCCCTCGGGAGCCAGGATGTAGGCCTTCTCGCCGTCTGCATAGCAGATAAGAGCGATGTTTGCGGTACGGTTAGGATCATATTCGATACCGATAACCTTTGCAGGCACGTTATCCTTCTGACGCTTGAAATCGATGATCCTGTACTTCTGTCTGTTGCCGCCGCCGTGATGTCTTATGGTAATCTTACCCTGATTGTTACGGCCGGCATTCTTGTCCTTCTTTGCCAGAAGAGACTTCTCCGGTGATTTCTTGGTTATCTCCGAGAAATCAGAACCGGTCATGTTTCTTCTTGACGGTGTATAGGGATTATACTTTTTAATACCCATTTCTCTTCTCCTTTACCAGTTTATTCGCACACTTCTCTGTGTATACCCGGACTTCTTACAGTCCCGCAAAGATCTCTATGTCTTTGCTGTCAGCGGTAAGCTGCACGATAGCCTTCTTGGTCTTTGCAGTCTTACCGGTCACAAGGCCGCGGCGTCTGGACTTACCCTCTTTGTTCTGGGTGTTGACCTTCGCCACCTTTACGCCGTCGAACATCTTCTCAACAGCATCCTTGATCTGGGTCTTGTTTGCTTCGGGATGAACAAGGAAAGTGTATTTCTTCTCGCCCATACCCTCCATGCTCTTCTCTGTGACCATGGGTTTAAGGATCACATCATAATATAATAAGCTTGCCATTATGCGTACACCTCCTCGATGTTGGCTACTGCTGCCTTGGTAAGAACCACGGTGCCTGCATTCATAACATCGTAAACGTTAATGTTGTTTGCTACCGCAGTCTTGGTCCCGGGGATGTTACGTGCGGAGAGGATCACGTTGTCGTTCTTCTCCTCTGTTACTACCAAAGCCTTAACAGCTTTGATGTTTCCGAGCACCTCGGCAAACTTCTTGGTCTTTACCTCATCCATCTTAAGTTCATCTACAACGATAAGCTTGTTGTCCTGAACCTTGCTGGTAAGAGCGCTCTTAAGTGCTGCTCTCTTCTCCTTCTTGTTAAGCTTGAAGGAATAATCTCTGGGAACGGGAGCGAATACAACTCCGCCGCCTTTCCACTGGGGAGCACGGATCGAACCCTGGCGGGCATGTCCCGTACCCTTCTGTCTCCAGGGCTTCTTGCCGCCGCCGGATACCTCCGAACGGGTCTTAGCTTTCTGGGTGCCCTGTCTTAAATTAGCAAGCTGCTGTACCACTGCCAGATGCACGAGATGCTCGTTGATCTCTACGCCGAATACCGCGTCATTAAGCTCGATGGTGCCAACTTCCTTGCCTTCCATATTTACAACAGATACTGTAGCCATCTTTTAATCTCCTCCTTCCATTAAGCCTCTGCCTTGGAGGTCTCTTTGATGGTGATCAGAGCTTTCTTAGCTCCGGGCACTGCACCTTTGACCAAAAGCAGGTTCTTTTCCGCGTCAACGCGTACTACTTCCAGATTCTTAACCGTCACCTGAACGCTGCCCATGTGACCGGCCATTCTCTTACCCTTGAACACCTTGGAAGGTGAGGAGCAGGCGCCGTTGGAACCTGCATGGCGGTGATACTTGGAACCGTGAGCCATGGGTCCTCTGGACTGGCCGTGACGCTTGATCGCGCCCTGGAATCCCTTACCCTTGGTAATAGCGGTAGCATCTACCTTATCGCCGTTTGCAAAGATATCAGCCTTGATCTCCTGTGCCAGGCTGTACTCTTCTGCATTTTCAAAACGGAACTCTCTTAAATATCTCTTTGCGGAAACGCCTGCCTTTTTGAAGTGACCCTGAGCAGCCTTGTTAGCACCATGGCGGTGAACTATCTCTTTGCTGCCGGCTTTGTCCTTGTTCACGATACGTTCCTTCTTCTCGCCGAAACCTACCTGAACTGCAGAGTATCCGTCATTTTCCACCGTCTTAACCTGGGTAACCACGCAAGGGCCCGCCTCAAGTACAGTTACGGGGACAAGACTTCCGTCCTCTTTAAAGATCTGTGTCATACCGATCTTTGTTGCCAGTATTGCTTTCTTCATTTCATTCCCTCCTTTGTTTCTACTAAAGCGGTACGTCCTCAAGGGCCGTACATAAAGTTAGTAGAGGTTTTTTAATTTACTTCATCTTTACGTCTACGTAGACACCTGCAGGCAGATCCGTCTTCTGCATAGCCTCAACGATCTTGGGGCTGGCATTGTGGATGTCGATCAGGCGCTTATGTGTGCGCTGCTCGAACTGCTCACGGCTGTCCTTGTACTTATGTACCGCACGCAGAATGGTAACTACTTCCTTCTTGGTAGGAAGGGGTACCGGTCCGCTTACCACTGCACCGTTCTTCTTTGCGGTATCAATGATCTTCTTTGCGGATGCATCCACCAGCTGGTGGTCATAAGCCTTCAGAATAACACGCATTTTCTGTCCTGTTGCCATAAAAAAAGTCTCCTCTCTTTTTTATTACAAGCGGCGACTGTACACTCTCCCGTGTGTGTCATCTTTCTTCTTTAGTAAAAGCTCAAAATGAGCTGTACACCTAACACTACACGTCGTTTCTGCCTAAAGGCAGACTGTTTTTAGTACAGTGACTTGTCGTCATGATGATTGACATTCGCTCCACGAAATAACCCGCGGCCCCTTTC
The DNA here is from genome assembly GCA_946612125.1 of uncultured Lachnospiraceae bacterium. Taxonomy (GTDB): domain Bacteria; phylum Bacillota; class Clostridia; order Lachnospirales; family Lachnospiraceae; genus NK4A136. The sequence continues at coordinate 2,971 of CAMOEK010000134.1, forward strand.
AGAGCCTGCGGCAACCTCCGCTTCTCAGCTATCATGCCACAGCATTTGCGATTATACACGCTTAACAAAAATAATGCAAGCTTTTTTTGCAATATTTTTCAAAAAAACACAAGAAGGCCATTCAGGCCTTCTTGTATACTTTATCAAATGTATCTGTTATTTCTTTTGAAGGAGCCTTTGTAAGAAGACTCACTATAACTATACAGATCAGGCTGACAGGGAAACCCAGCGCCAGCGAATAAAGGCCGGTAGCTTTGCCCAGTGTCATCCCGGCTGCCAGCGGGAGATAATCCCAGACGATAACGGTAAGCGCTCCGCTCACCAGTCCGGCGATAGCTCCCGGAAGATTTGTCCTCTTCCAGAAGAGACTCATAAGCACCAGCGGTCCGAAGGCTGCGCCCAGCCCCGCCCAGGCATCTGATACAAGTGTCATTACCGATGAATTGGGATCGATCGCGATCACATATGCCACTATCGCTATAACAACTATAGCCACGCGGCTTAAGGTCAGGACCTTTTTATCATCCGCATCTTTTTTGATCACGCCTTTGTAAATATCTTCCGCGATAGCCGAAGCGCTTACAAGAAGCTGCGAATCGGCGGTACTCATTATAGCCGCCAGTATGCCGCACAGGAAGATGCCGGCGATCAGGGATGCATGGATATCCTCCACGAATACCCTTTTGATCATCTCTATAAATATACGCTCTTCCCCTGCCGCCATTATCTCGTCATAATTCATGAATGCACGGCCCACAACGCCTATCACGCAGGCAAAGACAAGCGATAAGGTAACCCAGCTTATAGCCACAACCTTTGATTTGCCCATCTCTTTTTCATCCTTAACAGCCATGAAACGCACAAGTATATGTGGCATTCCGAAATATCCAAGCCCCCAGGCGATACCTGAGATAATACTGGTAGCAGTTGTACCCGTAAACAGGCTGGTGAAGGATGCTGTATCTTCAACCCCGTTATCTATAAGGCCCTGCGTCACACTCAGATCAAGCCCGCCCATAATTACCAAAGCAGCGATAGGGACAGCCAGCAGCGCAACTATCATTAGCGTTCCCTGTATAAAATCCGTAGTACATACAGCCTTGAATCCGCCCAGGAAAGTATAGATAAGTATTACTACCGCTCCAATTGTAAGCGCCGTCAGATAATCGATGCCAAAAACGCTTGAAAAGAGCTTTCCTCCCGCCGCAAAAGCCGAGGCGGTATAGACCACAAAGAAAAACGCGATTATTATAGAAGAAACAGTCATCAGTATTTTTTTCTTATCACCGTAGCGATGCTCAAAAAACATGGGCAGCGTTACCGAATTGCCCGCTAATATTGTATATCTGCGAAGCGGGGACGCTACTATGAGCCAGTTGAGAGTGGTACCGATCAGCAATCCAAGAGCCACCCATCCGTCACCGGATATACCCGATAAGAATATCGCTCCGGGAAGCCCCATCAGAAGCCAGCCGCTCATATCAGAGGCCTGAGCGGAAAGCGCCGCCACAAAACCGCCAAGCGATCTGCCTCCAAGGAAATAATCCTCGGAATTAGTGTTCTTTTTGCTGTACAGTGCTCCTATGCCTACCATCACCGCCAGATAGAGCACAAACGCAATAAGCAGCCATACGTTCATTTTTTTACACTCCTTTTCATTGATCAGTCAGGGTCAGGCCCCGTTTCGGAACCATACCAAAACACAGAAATCTTATCATAAACTTTATATTCTTGCAAGAATGGCGGATTTTCCCGATAAAACCTGCGGCCCTGCACATAAAAAACGTTCCCGAAAGCATCTGCCTCCGGGACCGCCCGTGAAAATAAAAACAGGTGAAGATCACCTGTTTTGAATTATCACAATATGAAAACCATACCTTACTCCACCAATCCCGAAAGGGATCTCTGCGCCATGGCTACCATCAGTTCGCGGCCGGAGGAAGAGCTTAAGTATTCCTGCGCAGTGGTTATATCCGTAAGCATCTTATTCAAAGATACGTTTGTATCTTCATTCTTCATGATATCACTCAGAAGCTCATTATCGTCATCATCTTCCGCGGAGATACTGAATACCCGGTCAAGCAGATCCGGATCATCCGTAAAGGCGTTCACCAGATCGGAGGATATGGTATCGGAGTTTAACGCATTCTTAAGAACCGCGCCGATCTGTTTTTCACTCAGCGCTGCGGCTTCCTTTTCTGCAGAAGTCTCCGTTGCAGCCGGCATATGCTTAGCGGCAAGTTCTGCCAGAACATCACTGAACTTAGGCCCCTCGCCGTGGTCTTCACCCAGTGTAGCAGGCCTGTCTGTACGCCTGGCGCTGTTTAAGCGGCGCAGAGCCGCTGCATCAACGCCTGCCTGGCGATATAAACTTGAAGATAATTCAGATACTGTCAATCTGCAGTCTCCTGATATATTATATACTGTGGTCCTATAGTTCGATCTGCTTCTGTCGGGATCCTTCGCTGACGCTCAGGATGACGATCCTTAGTGTATATATCGACCGATCCGCAGAAAATATTAACCCGCTACCCAGCGTCCGCTTGCGCCGCACGGTAGCACATAATCCCCGTCTTCCAGCTTAAGTCCCAGCTCATCGGCGCATACATTGCCGCCGCGCCTTTCGACTATCGCCTTTTTAAGCATATACTTAAGCACTGCCGGCTGCAGCCCTGTGGTATATGAATTTATCAGGAAGAAAAGCGGTTCATCCGAAAGCAGCGCCGCCGCCGCGCAGATAAGCTTATATACGCCTTCCTCCAGTTTCCAGACTTCTCCGCCCGGTCCCCTGCCGTATGAAGGGGGATCCATCAATATGGCATCATAGCGGTTGCCGCGTCTGGCCTCACGTTCCACAAACTTCAGGCAGTCATCCACCAGCCAGCGTGTACGCTCTGTGGGTATCCCCGATGCCGCGGCATTCTCCTTTGCCCAGCCCACCATGCCTTTGGCTGCATCCACATGGGTAACATGCGCGCCGGATGCTGCCAGCGCGCAGGTTGCGCCGCCGGTATATGCAAAGAGATTGAGGGCTTTTATCTGCCGGCCCTCCTTTACCGCAGCGCTCACCATTTCGCTCATCCAGTCCCAGTTTGCTGCCTGCTCCGGGAAAAGCCCTGTATGTTTAAAGGCAAAGGGCTTTAGATTAAACTTTAGCGCCGGTATATCCTTATCCGGAAGCCGGTAGCTGATGCTCCATTCCTGCGGCAGATCGATGAATTCCCACTCACCGCCACCCTTAACGCTGCGATGATAATGCGCATTCTTCTTCTTCCAGCCTGGATGCTTATGGTCACTTGGCCATATCACCTGCGGATCCGGGCGCACAAGGATAAACTTCCCCCAGCGTTCAAGCTTCTCACCGTCGCCTGTATCAAGTACACTGTATTCTTTCCAATTATCTGCTGTCCACATAAAACTTATTATATCCTAATTTACATAAAATATCAACGATGCCCGCCTGCTTATCTTCTCCCGGTCTGGAACATTTTAAGGTCCTCATTAAGCTTCTTATCGTCTATCTTTCTTTTGATCTTATAGATCAGGAAAATGCAGATATAAACAACGATGATATATGCCGCAAATCCCAGTATCACCCATATGTTTCCTTCAAACCATTTACACACAAAAGAGAGTACGGTATACAGGACCGTACAGATCAGCATCCCAGCGATCTCCTTAAGTCCCAGGGTATCGGCCTCATCAAAATTTCCGAACAGATAAACCTGCATATAGCATATGATATAGCAGGCAAGGATCATCTCGCCCATATGCAGTATCCCGGCTTCCGTTCTGCCCGTACATAATCTGTACACACAGTAAAAGAAAAGCTGTGCAAAGAAATACAGGCATGACTTGAATTCTATCCCTATCTCCCCTGTGAGATATCTCTCAAATAAAGTGATATTCTTTTTATCTTTCACGCCTGCCTCCTTTCAGGATGCGCCTGAACTCAGAGGCGTAGGTCCTGGAAATGATTATATGTTCGCCGTTTATCATGGTAGCGTCTATCCTGTTTGAGGATAAAGCTTTCAGCCGCAAGACCTTGTCGATATTGATGATCATCGACTTGCTGCAGCGGAAGATCCTCTCATCCTCTATCTCCTCTTCAAGCCGCGCCAGCGAGCCATCCAGCCGCACAACATCATTTGCCGTATAGGCAAAAGACTTGTCATCGACTGTTTCTATATACAGGATATCATCAAGGACGAGACATACTGTCTCGTCCCCGGCCTTCCCATAGATCTTCACATCATCGGTGCCTATGGCATCCAGTATCCTTTTGATCTTCGGCGTTTTTTCCCTGTATCTTAC
>CAMOEK010000135.1:0-7072 GCA_946612125.1 uncultured Lachnospiraceae bacterium
ACATCTTTCAGATAATTCAAGCCTTCCGTTGCATAAGTTAGACCACTAACTATGATCGCGACTATAACCGCAAATACCAGAAGCCCCCTGAGTATCTTTACATCCGGTTTTCTTATCTCCGCCGATGCAAAGCATAATGCGCCGCAGGCAAAAGCAAGCGCCGCAAAAGGCGCGATATCCATGCGGTATCTGTCCATAAGCCCACCCATAACAGCCGTTACGGCTGCCAGCACAGGTACAAGGATGATTGATATGATCCCCGTCCATTTAAGCTCCCTGTTTTTATCCTCTTCCTGTTTAAGAAAACACGCAAAAGCCAGGAGCAGCAGCGGATACAGCATAAACATGCCTCCGATCGAAGGATGGCTGGCCAGCATATTGGGATTACTCCAGTCAAAAACACTCCTGTCAAGATAAGGATAAAAAGCTGTGAATGCAGGAAGCCTGAACAGATAATAGTACACACCGGCTGCTGCCGCCGTCACATTAAAACCGGCTTTGTCCAGGAATGCAAAGGTAAGATTCTTCATAGCCCCGAAATCAAAGGGCGATCCGAAACGCAGCGCATTATAAAGCATCAAAAAGGCGGCAACACATACGTAAGGCAGTGCAAAAGCCAGGCAGTTTTTAATATCCGGCCTTATCTTATCATCCTCTTTGACAAAAAGCACATGCAGAAGGAAAGGCAGAACGCATGCGGCGCCCAGTACCAGCTGAGGCCTGCTGCCGGCTATGAACGCCATCAGAAGGCTGCTTATCGCGAGCATTATCCTTCCCTTTTTCTCATCATCCTCATCAAAGGCATCCGCAGCGGACAGACAAAGCGCCATTCCAAAGAAAAAGAAATCCACTGCCGCAAGCATAGGGGCATAATAATTGCTGGCATCCCCCATAGCCGCCGGAAGTGAAAGCAGCGCCACCGCCCCCATCCATACAAGTACGGCCGGCGCAGCCGCCATCTCCCTGCGATAACGCTTTATCAGATTCTTTATCATAAGCCATGCGCCGCTGTACGCCAAAAGCAGCATCACAGACACGGCCAGCCATCCGGGCATATCGCCGCGGGTTATAATATGCCATGGAAGATACAGCAAAAGGCAGGGGATAACGCCAAAGTATATATAATACTTCCCTTCATAAAAAGCATAATCCAGCTGGAAAGGCACCTTCAATTCCTCCCTGGCCACAGGATCATAAGGATCATCCATAGCCAGCAGTTCGGGCGCGGGTTCAATATCCAGATAGAGTTGCCCCTTAGCCAGAGCCCTGGCCAGATCGGTGTAAGGATGAAAGCCGTTCTCGGACTGCATGAATACCTGATTCTGGCTTATAAGCGTGGGAACGCATACCGTCAGCGCAGCCAGTATCATCAGCGCTGACGCCAGATATCGTTTCCTTATCTTTCCGTTTTCTTCAAGAAGCCTGTCCGTCCAGAGCATGGATTCCGGTCTTAACATATACACAAAAGCCAGAAACAGAAAAACCGCAAACACCCTGAGTGGCAGGATTCCGATCGGCACTCTTGCATTTAAGCTTATTCCCGAAAGAAGGAGCTCGCTGCCCTTTACTCCTTTAAGCTGAAGGGTTATCTCTGCCGCATCCGTTACATCAGGCAGATTTATGATATCCGATTCTCCTTTTCTGCCGTACAGAAGCCTTTCACGCAATACCGCATTTTTTTCCCCACCACTTACAAGTACTGCCGCCTCAACCGAAGTAGAAGAGATCACGGCATAGGGCTTTCGCAGATATCCCCACCAGCTCTCATCACCATTTACGGTGCTGACACTAAGCGCAATGTTCTTGATCTTTATGCCGCTGTCTTTCACAGAAAACTGAACATATGCCCCGTCTTCGCCGCTTTCAAGCAATATGCTTCCGTCGTCATACCGTTCAACTAGCCCCTGATAACTGCAGTATTCAAGTGGCACCTCTATAGCCGTCTCCTTCTTGGTAGCAAAGTACTGTCCGTTAAAAATAAACACCTCGATCCCAAAAGCCAGAAGGAGCGAGAGCAAAACTGCCAGATACATTTTATTCTTTTCATCGATCACCATAATGACACCTTACCCCAGCCAGCCGTACAAAAGGCTGTAATACAAAGCAGTATCGCCGTTTTTTAAGCTGCCCGTGTAATAAAAACAGCTGTGATATATCACGGACAGAACAAAGGCCACGATAATAAAATACCTTATCAAAGCTTTTGCATCATCGCTCATGCTCTCCCTCAGCCTCACAGCTCCAATAGCCCCTGCAGCCAGAAACGCCGCCGCAAAATCCACCCTGTAATGATAGGCCACACCGGCTACGCATATATTCACAAGCATATTCACCGCTGAAAGGCCCACCAGCCATATAGCGCCTTTATCTCTGTTCTTTTTTACAAATACAGCGGGGATAAACCACATCAGCAGATTGCATACGAGCATGCCGCCATAACCCCAGGTATAATAAAAACTGCCGTGTCCGAATGCATTCTCCTGTATAAAGCTCCCCTCTTCCATAAAAGGAAAACGATAGCTCATTCTCGGCAGCCTTATCAAGTACTCATATAATCCTATCACGATCCTGTCGGAGAGTATATTCTTCTTTGAATAATCCAGCACCGTAAGCTGATAATCATAGCCAAAATCAAATATCGATCCGAAACGCAGGGCATTGTAAGCCATGAGCAGCGCCGCCACAGGCACAAAAGGCGCCATAAGCGAAACTATGGATACGCTCCTGTCCTTCTTTTCAAATCCCTCACCCGTTTTAAGATAGCCCCCAAAAATCGGTATAGCCATAAAAGAATAAAACAGCTGATTAGGCCTGCAGCCGACAGCAAGCGCCATACACAGGCTGCCTCCCGCCAGCAACACATTATTAAGCCCTCTTTTGTCTGTTCTTACGCTGCGCTGCCACAGATAAAGCCCACAGGCCACAAAAGCCAGCCCTGCCACACGCGGTATATCATGTGCATCCGGAGCTGCTATATCGGCCATCATGCCGCTTCCCGCAAATATCATGCCCGTAAAAAGCAGAAGATATGCAAAAGGTGTCCCGGGCGCATGCCTCTTAAGCCATTCCTTTAATGCCATATAAATGCCGGCATAGACAAAGACTGCCAGTATCATCATCAGGACACCGTCGGACAGATGCGCGCCGGTAATAAGATATACCGGCAGGTAAAAAAGTACACAGGGCACAGGCCCGAAATAGCAATAGTACCTGCCGTTACGGTATGCCATATCCCAGAGATAATCCACATAGGGCTGCAGCCCTGCGGCATCCCTCAGGGTAATGTCATAAGGATTATCCAGCTGTGCAAGCGCCTCTGCAGGTATCTCCTTAAGACTCAGCTGTCCTGCCGCAAATGCCTCTGTCAGATACTGATACGGCATAAAGCCCCCCTGCAGTTCAAGCGCATGGGAAGATATGCCTAAAACTAAAGCCGGAAGGATGAGACAAATCCCTAATGCCGCTGCCAGAAGCTCATTTTTTGCATACTTTCCGTTAATATCTTCCTTCCATAAAGCAGAGCCGCCTCTTAATGCATAAAACGCAAGCGCGATTAGTATAAGCACGATCAGCCGCACCGGAGATATCATAAGCCCTCTGTGAGCGTTCAATTTAATACTCTTTATCTGAAATACGCTGCCCTCACTAAGCCTTATATTCAAGGCAATGGTCTTAACTCCGCCCGCTGGCGTGATCCATAAGAATTTCGAATCCTCAATATCTTGTCTGTATACATGCTCGGCCAGTATATCATATTGGTCATGACCTTCGTCACGCACATAAGGCGTGATATACATGCAACCGCTTTCGGTATATATATTATCTTCTGCTTCCGGAAGGTATATATCCGCATAGACATTATGAAGACTCCTGCCATTAAGCGCTTCCGCCATTCCCTTCAGATAGATCACGGCATTTCCTTCATCACCGATGCGGTAAACCCCTTCTCCGAAAGCTTCAGCGCCGGCGACTTCCATAGATGTTTCCGGAAAAATCGTTTCTTTAAAGAAAAATGACTCAAAAGTCCTGAAATTGAAAACAGATAATTCGATCAAAACAACTATCAGTGCATAGTATATATATATCTTTTTGTCTTTAGTTTTAACACTCATACGAACCCCGCCATAACATAATTAGCCAGATCCTGTCCTTTCAGACTCAGAGCCAGCTTATTATCCGATAAGATCATAAGTCCTTCGCTTATCATCCTATCTATCCATTCTCCGTAATATTCCGCCGGTTGAGCGCCGTATCTTAAAGAATACTCCTTTATATCAATGCCGCGCATCATCCGAAGTCCCAGAAAAGCTGCTTCGCTGCGCTGTTCTTCCGGACTCAGCTGCTGCAGCTGCCTTTTGAGTTCTTCTTTTTTCCCGGAAAGATATTCCCCGATATCATCGGTATTCTTCCAGCGCCATTCATCAACGCATGACGCCGCGCCTATGCCGAAACCCGCATAATCTCCGCGCTGCCAGTATACTTTATTATGCCTGCACTCATACCCGGGCAGGGCATAATTTGATATCTCATACTGCTCATAAGCGGCTTCTTTAAGAATTTCCCTGCCGCGGTAGAGCATGCTGCGTTCCTCATCCTCGTCCGGTAGGAACTGTGGTTTCCCGCCTTTTTCCCTTATTTGCGCATCGCTGTGATACCTTTCATAAAAGGCCGTACCTTCCTCGATTATCAGGCTGTAGGCGCTGATATGCTCAGGCTTGAGCTCTATCAGCTTCTTAAGGCTTGTTATATAAGAATCTGCCGACTGTCCCGGCAGAGCACTCATAAGATCCGTATTGATATTGTCAAAGCCTGCGTTTCGCGCAGAATCATACGCCCTGTAAAAATCCGCTTCCCTGTGTATCCTGCCCAGCAATTTAAGTTCTTTATCATCAAGAGACTGACAGCCTATGCTCAGACGGTTGATACCGGCCTTTTTATACGCCCTGAGCTTTTCTGTATCCACCGTTCCCGGATTGGCTTCAATGCTTATCTCCGCATCGCTGTTTATATGATAGTTCCTGACGACAGCTTCCATAAGGCGCATCATCTGATCTGCATGCAGCACTGATGGCGTGCCTCCGCCAAAAAAGATACTTACCACTTTCCGCTCTTCATAGTCTTTTGCAGCTTCTTCCAGTTCCCTGCATAAACGAGCGATATAGCTGTCCTTCACGCTTTCATCGGCCGGAAAGGAAAGGAAATCGCAATAAGCGCATTTCCGCACGCAAAAAGGTATATGAATATACAGTGAAAGCTCCTTATTCCTCATCAAGTTTAAGCACGCTCATGAATGCGCTCTGCGGTATCTCCACATTGCCCACCTGTCTCATGCGCTTCTTGCCTTCCTTCTGCTTTTCAAGCAGCTTCTTTTTACGGGTGATATCACCACCATAGCACTTGGCCAGCACATCCTTGCGCATGGCCTTTACGGTCTCGCGGGCTATGACCTTGCCCCCCACCGCAGCCTGTATGGGTATCTCAAACAGATGCCTGGGTATCTCATCCTTTAACTTTTCACACATACGCCTGCCGCGCTCATAAGCGCTGTCAGCATGCACTATGAAAGAAAGGGCATCCACCTCTTCCTTATTGATCAGAATGTCCAGCTTCACAAGCTTGGATTCTTCATAAGCTTTCATCTCGTAGTCAAAAGAAGCATAGCCCTTTGAACGTGACTTGAGCGCATCAAAGAAATCATAGATTATCTCGTTAAGCGGAAGTTCGTACTTCAGTAATGCCCTGTTGGCCTCTATGTATTCCATTGAAAGATAGCGTCCGCGCCTCTCCTGGCATAGCTCCATTATGGAGCCGATAAAGTCCTTGGTCACCATGATCTCTGCAGAGACTATAGGCTCCTCCATATGGTCTATCTCCGAGGGATCGGGCAGATTCGAGGGATTCGTAAGCTCAATCATCTCCCCGTTCGTTTTATAAACCTTATAAACAACACCGGGCGCCGTAGTTACCAGATCCAGATCATATTCCCTCTCAAGCCTCTCCTGGATCACCTCAAGATGCAAAAGCCCCAGGAAGCCGCAGCGGAAGCCAAAACCAAGGGCAACCGATGTCTCCGGCTCATAGAAAAGCGAAGCATCATTAAGGGTAAGTTTTTCCAGCGCGTCTTTGAGATCCGGATACTTGGCGCCGTCCGCAGGATAAACCCCGCAATATACCATGCTGAGTACCTTTTTATAACCCGGAAGCGCTTCCGCGCATGGTCTGTCAGCTTCAGTCACCGTATCACCCACCGCAGTATCCTTAACATTTTTTATTGAAGCCGTAAGATAGCCTACCATGCCGGCTGACAGCTCTTCACAAGGAAGGAACTGGCCTGCGCCAAAGAAGCCCACCTCTACCACCTCTGCGGTGGCGCCGGTAGCTATCATCTTTACCTTCGTGCCCTTCCTCACACGCCCGTCCATTATGCGCATAAACACTATAACACCCTTATAGGAATCATAGAGTGAGTCAAATATCAGCGCTTTAAGCGGCGCGTCCGGATCGCCCTTAGGGGCCGGCACCTTCTCAACTATGGCTTCCAGTACATCCTCTATGCCTATGCCGTTCTTTGCGCTGATCAGAGGCGCGTCCTGGGCCTCAATACCTATAACATCTTCTATCTCATCTTTAACGCGCTCAGGCTCGGCACTGGGCAGGTCTATCTTATTGATGACGGGAAATACCTCCAGATCATGATCCAGAGCCAGGTACACATTAGCAAGCGTCTGCGCCTCTATGCCCTGAGCCGCATCCACTACCAGTACAGCGCCATCACATGCAGCCAGCGCCCTGCTGACCTCATAATTAAAATCCACGTGTCCCGGAGTATCTATCAGATTAAGTACATACTCCTTACCGTCTTTTGCCTTATATATGGTGCGCACAGCCTGTGCCTTTATCGTTATGCCCCTCTCGCGCTCCAGATCCATATTATCCAGTACCTGCTCCTGCATCTCACGCTCGGTCAGAAGGCCGGTCTTTTCGATTATACGATCCGCCAGAGTGGATTTACCGTGATCGATATGCGCCACTATGCAGAAATTTCTGATATTATCCTGTTGGGTCATTACTA
>CAMOEK010000136.1:0-7014 GCA_946612125.1 uncultured Lachnospiraceae bacterium
CGCGGTACGGCATGCACCTGCAAGTACGATTTTTTTAGACATTTCTTTTCCTCCATAAATGTGTTGTGAAAACAGACGGACTGTTGTGTCCGCGCACTGTTCAAGATTTTATCATAAGAAATGTTCAACTTCAAGGGAGAAATGCCATTGTTTTTTTCAAATCCTGTCTTTTTCCAATATTGCCATTTGTGTTCAAATCTGATACTATATTATGGTTTTGTTAAAATCGTTTTCTTACTTAATTTATGAGGCGCTCTAATGCAGACGGATAACAAACAAAAAAAGACCGCCGGCGGTCATTTTGAACATTTTTTAATAATGATCTGTATTCTGCTCGGGATCGGCATCCTGGTGTCGGTTTTTATCCTGATACGTCTTCTGCTGCCCGAAAAAACACCGCTCCCCGTTTCTGCCCCCGGCACCTCTCTCACCACTCCGGAGGATTTTATCCCACAGAACATCTCACATATGATGAAGGTCCCCGATGCCAGCTTCGCCGATCTTAACAACAACACAGTAACTCTTTCCGAGATAGTGGACGCCTCCGAAAACGGTGTCTGGCTTCTCTTCTTTGCAAGCTGGTGTCCTGACTGTGATGAGCAGTTTACCATCATCTCCGAAATGGAACGCCTTTCCGTACTTTATGGCATCGATCTGGTACTCATAGACCGTATGAATCCCGAAAAAGAGAGTCTCCCAGATGTACGTGAAAAGCTGGCAGACAATCATGTGACAGTTCCCTGTTATATAGATAACGACGAAGTCTGTTACAAGAGCTGGGGAATCAAAGAGATCCCCACTTCCGTAGTGATCGACAAACAATGCCGTGCTGCCGAAATGCAGAACGCAGTACTTACCGCTGGGGAATGTGAAGGCATGCTGCGCCGCGTTGTTAACGGCCGTTGTAATGAAAGCCTCATATTTATAAAAAACAATATGATGAATGCATCCGGCGGTGTATATACCACCAACGGTCCAAAGAGCACAACTCCTTCCGGTACCGATGTGCTCAGCGAAAGCCAGGGCCTGCTCCTTTTAAGTGCCGTAGATACGGATGATCAGGAACTGTTCGATCATGTCTGGTCTTTCACTAAAGAACACATGCTGGTTGACGGCCTATGCGCCTGGTATACGGACGCAGACTTAAAGACCGGCAGTGTAAATGCCACCCTTGACGATCTGCGCATATGGTACGCCCTTCACAGGGCCGCCGGAAAATGGGACGGAGATTATGGCAGTGACGCTCTTAATATAATGCGTTCTATCCAGCAGTACTGCGTCAATCCCCAGGGATGCCTGGTTGACTATGTTGAACTTAATGATCATTCCCAGGCGCAGCCTCTCTCGCTATGCTATCCCGATCTGACCATCCTGAGATTGCTGGCCGAAGAAAATGATTACTTTGCCACCGTTGAAGAAAACTGCCGCCTCATAGTAACGGAAGGATATATTTCCGATGAATTTCCCCTCTATTACAGTGGCTATGATCCTGCATCCGGAAGATACAAACAGGATGATCTCAACAGCGTTGAAGCCCTTTATGCGCTGTGGAATCTTAGCCGCGCCGGCCTGCTGCCGGAAACTTCACTAAACTGGCTTCATGAACACGTACAGAACGCCGATCTTTATGCCCGTTACCATGTAGACGGCACCCCCGTTACCGGCTACGAATATCATTCCACCGCAGTGTACGGACTGGCTGCCCTCATCGCTTATGAAGAAGACGATGAAGAACTTTGGGAACTGGCGCTCCGCCGTATGGAACGCTTATATATATTGGACTATTCCGATCCTAATTATGGATCCTACAGCCAGGGAAATGAAGATACCTATGCTTTTGACCAGCTCATCTCCCTGAAGGTCCAGAATATCCTGGATGAAAAAGCCGCAAATGAGTGATACACCAATAAAAACACCCAACCGAATAAGTTTTAAGAGCTTTCTTCAGCGTATAGCCGCACTGCTGCACCGCGCTGTGCACTGGTACAACATGCGCATGAGCAGGATCTATTCTCCTGCCGTTGCAGCCTTTACCGGCAGCGCCATTGTACTGGTCGTGGCTCTTATCCTGCTCTTTATCCCTCCCTATATCGGGGTTTCAGATGACGGCTCTCTTTCTGGCATTATGGAAAGTGTCGGCCTCAATTACCGCCGCCAGGATCTGGAGCAGCCCGCGGGCGGTTATTATATACGTGTTTTTCTGCAAGGTCCCCGTACCGAAGGAAAGCTTTCAACACACAGGATGTTCATCCGTTTCGCAATGGCTATAGACGACTTATTTACCGGAGATAATCTCTTTGACGTACGTTTTCTGGCACTTATCTATCTCTTGCTCTATCTGCCGGCAGTATGGCTGATACTGCGAAACCTTGTCAAACGTGTAAGAAACGCCGCCGAAGCCACCTTCCTGGTAGTTATAGCCGGCCTCATCCTGGGAGACGGTACCATAGTATCCTATTTCAGCACCTTATACCCCGAAGCCTTATGGTATATCTCGGTTATATGGTGTACCGGTTTCTGCCTGATGCTGCAGAGCAAACAAAACCACTGGAATTACCTTGGACTTTGTGGCCTGGCTTTTTCGGGAAGCTTTCTGATCCTCAGTGAGTCCCATTGCAGCGTGATAGGTCTGGTACTAATGACCTTCTGCATGCGTCAGCTCATGATAGAAAACGCCAATCACCGTATACGTATCATAGCGGTGACCTGCGGCGCCATACTACTGATATCAGGTATAATAAGTGTGGGAGCCGGCGCAGACCGTTTTACCGACACTTCAAAGCTGCACGCCATGACCAACGGTGTACTGCTGCGCTCTAAGAACCCGGCTCAGACCCTTGAAGAATTCGGGATTGATCCCCGTTTTGAAACCCTTACGGACATATCCTGCTATTCGGATTATCCTTATACTCTTTCAGGGCATCCCGAACTGCAGGAAGATTTCCTTGCACATTACGATCTTTTCCGCATATTGTTGCACTATGTCAAACATCCCTTCTCATATTTCGGTCTGCTTGAGATAGGAACAGGGGCGGCTTTTCAGCCACTGCGCAGTTATATCGGCAATTATGAAATATCCGCCGGTATGCCGGAACGTGCCCGGAACCCGCTGTTCATTATTTACAGTAATTTTAAAACCTCCACTCTTCCCCATACCACAGGGGCCGTGGTAATACTGGCTGTGGTATACTTTCTTCTGTTCAGAAAGAGGAACGGTCCGCTTAAGGAAAAGACTAATTTTACTGCAAAAGAACGTCAGATATCCCTGGACAGTTTTTTTACGATAATGGCCACAGGCATTGTACATATATCAGCCATCCTTTTCATCAGCGGAACGGCTGAACTGGAACGTTATCAGATGTTATACGGGAGCTGTATCGACTGCATGATCCTTATGTTTTTTGCTGAGATCCTGCATCGGTTGAGATTTTTAAGTGACGAGGAGGTAGCCTCATGAGTGAAGAAAAGATTAACAGCAGGAGCATACTATTACAGGATCTGGGCGTATTTCTGTTCATGGCAAGCATAATAACCGGTTCCCTTATTGTTGCACTTGGAAACAAAGAGTTTCTATACCAGAATGTCGCCCTTCTCTTCGGCATCTTTCTGGTGGGACTTCTGATAATATTGCGTGCAAGGACAGCGGGTATCATCGTATCCTCCATTATCATACTGGTGTTTACTATATACAAACTTTATATGCGCCTTGCATATTTTAAACCCATTGAATGGACAGCATTCCTCTGGCCGTTGCTTATCATTGCCACTCTTGCGGGAATGTCACTGTTTGTGGCTCTGCTTTCTACCATAGAAGGCGTAAACTCTATCCTGAACCGTCGTATAGATGAACTGACCACCATCGATCCCCTGACCGGTCTTGAAAATCTTCGAAGCCTGGTTGGTTCGCTCAAACGTTACATGGCTCTCAGCGAAAGAAACGGCACATTCATGGGACTTATGATGGTACGCCTGCGCTACCATGAAGAGCTTAAGAAAGTACTCACCACCCGCCAGTTCAACGACCTGCGCCACATCCTGGCAGAGACTATTACAAATGTGCTGCGTATGGAGGACCGTGTATTTACAATAGACGAAAACGGTTCCATTGCCATCATCTACTTCGGTGAGGAAAAAGGCGTGAGCGTTGTCAAGAGCCGTATCCTACACGCAGTTGAAAAACAGAATATGCTGCCCGACTTAAATGAGCAGATGCTGACAGTCGAACTCAGTATCGTACACAGACATTACGACAAGAGCTACTCAAAAGATGCCCTGCGTTACATCAGCGATGTAGAAAAGGAATTTGCTTATGAAGTATAAGGGGCGCACAATCATATACCGCCTCATTAACGTCATTACTCTTCTTGTAAGCCTCCTTTTAGTGTTCCCCACTAAAACAGAGGCTATGGATAAGCCTGTCCATATACTGGTAGTCTATCCTGAGGAAGCCGATCGTATAAGCAGAGACGACGGCCCCGCAGCTCTTGCACGTGTAATAGTTTCTTTAGGCTACGAATGTGATTACCTCGAAGCTGAAAATGCTAAAGAGCATATCAATGAATATGAACAGGTGATCTGGTGTGCCACTGCCGAATCCGAACGTCTTGATCCCACGATGCTTAACGGATACAGAGGTCATCTGCTGATACTGGGCGATGCTTACGGCCTGGAAAACGTCGGCCTTCACTGCCCTTCTGCAACCGAAAAAAGCATTTCCGGTTCCGCCAGCTACAGCTTTTATGATGATATCAGTTTTTACTCATCGGTGCCGCTCTTACATCCAGGCGTCTTTGAGGATGCAGACTACACCGCCGGCATCCTGGAAACTGCAAACGGTCCTCTGCCTTTAGTCAGTGCAAAGGGCGATATCCGTTATATAGCCCTTTACGACTATACCAGTGAATTTGCAAAGGCAGTACTGATGCAGGAAATTCCACTCTGGTTGTGCCCGTACGGATCCGGGATAGATATATACACCGAATACATCGTTCTCGATGAAATTTATCCTTATACAGACCCTTACCGCCTGGCAGAGATTGTTGAATACCTCGCAAGCAGACATATATCTTTTGTTATCTCGGTAATGCCTATATATCAAAATACGGATTATCCGGCTATGCAGCATTTCTGTGATATACTGCGCTTTGCCCAGTCAAACGGTGGTGCCGTGATACTTCACGCCCCTATCGTTCAGAACGGGATTGATGCTAAAGAGATGGCTAAGCAGCTTACCACAGGCATGATGAGCTATATCGACAACGGAGTATACCCGCTGGCCATAGAGATTCCTTCCGAATGGATATTCTCAAAGGATATCACAAGCCTGCTGGGACGCTACCGCACCATCTTCCTTGCCGATATGGATGCCTTTCCGAATCACCCTGCAGACAGTTACGGCTGCGGTGACTTTTTAAGGCCTGACATACAGAAGATACAGCCCGCCTTAAAGCTCGATGATAACGGCATAAGCCATCTGGGCCGCTGCTCCACCGCAGTATATTTAAATATAGCTGAGCTTGAAGATAATGAATTATATTCTGCCATCAACACAGCAGCGAAAGCCCCGATCCCCATGCAGACCCTCTGGGCCATGGATACGTATGTAAATATGGAGGATGGCCACTATCTCAGCTGGAACGGCAGTACGCTTAAAGTTGACGGCGAAGAGCGTGTCCATACATACACTCCGTCAGAACCGGATTCCGACCACGATTACAAGCGTGACAGTTATTATCGTATCGTGGCCAACTTAAGCCGCCAGAACCATTTCCTTATAGGCTTAAGCATAGTGGTTCTCTTGATGTTTCTATTAATGATAAGGCGCTCACGCAAACAGATGCATGATCGTTTCCTGCACAAAAAAGGATTCAAAAAGTAAAGGATATTTCAATGTCTGCAGCTGATATACTTTCAATCTATGCCATAGTTGCGATATGGTCGATGATGATCTTAAATGTCATCTTAAGTATCGGCGGATATATCTATATCTACCGCTGCAACAAGACTGACGGCCATATCCCCATGGCGCCTGAAGCCTACCCCATGGTCTCCATCCTGGTTCCCGCCCACAACGAGGCCCTGGTGCTGGAACGTACGGTAAAAGCTCTTCTCAACTTTGATTATCCTGAGGATAAATACGAAGTGATAGTAATAAACGACAACTCCACCGATAATACGGTAGAGATAATGTCCAGGATCGCTTCCGCCTATCCCTCCAAAAGGCTGATCTGCATCAGCACCGACAATGTGGTGGGTGGTACAGGAAAGTCAAACGCTTTAAACATCGGCTTTTCTGTCGCAAAGGGCAACGTGATCGCCATCTACGATGCTGACAATACTCCCGAAAAAGGCGCCCTGCGTCTTCTGGTTGAGAACCTTATGGCAGACGATAAACTGGGTGCGGTGATCGGCAAATTCCGTACACGTAACCGCAACGCTTCCCTGCTTTCACGATTTGTAAATATAGAAACTCTCTCCCATCAGTGCATGAACCAGGCAGGAAGATTTTTCTTCTTCAAGCTCTGCACTATCCCTGGGACCAATTATGTTATACGCCGCAGCATCATCGAGCAGGTCGGAGGCTGGGATGTAAAAGCACTGAGTGAAGATACGGAGATAAGCTTCCGTATCTACCGTATGGGATATTATATCAAACTGCTGCCTCAGGCCGTCACCTGGGAACAGGAGCCCCATCTGCTGCCTGTATGGTTTCGTCAGCGTGTACGCTGGGCAAAAGGCAATGTTTATGTAATGATCAAGAACTTCAAATATACTTTTGACCGTGAAGCAGGTCCCATGAGACTGGATACCGTATATTATGCGCTTATCTATTCCATCATGCTCACTTCACTGGTAGCTTCGGACATCATATTTCTGGGCGGTATGCTGGGTATGATACACGTTAAACTTGGAGGTTTCTCTCCCGCTCTTTGGGGAATGGCCATACTGGTCTTTGTTGCGAATGTAATGCTCACACTCTCTCTGGAGAAAAATGAGTTTAACATAGAATCATTA
>CAMOEK010000137.1:0-6966 GCA_946612125.1 uncultured Lachnospiraceae bacterium
AGAGACGTCTCTTGTGGGTCAGCTCACCCAGAGGGTTGTTCTGATCCATGAACTGTGACAGCTGTGAAGATCCGAAGAACTCCTTGATAGCTGCCTGTACAGGCTTGATATTGATGAGGTTCTGGGGTGATACGTCCTCACTCTCATGTGCATCATGAGCAGTCATACGCTCACGCACAACACGCTCCATACGTGTCAGACCGATACGATACTGGTTCTGGAGCAGCTCGCCAACGGCACGGATACGGCGGTTGCCAAGATGATCGATATCATCATCATTGCCGATGCCGTACTCAAGCGCGATGTTATAGTTGACTGATGCAACTATATCGCTCTTGGTGATGTGCTTGGGAACAAGCTCGTGTATGTTCTGGCGTATAGCCTCAGGCAGTTCATCAGTCCTGGAGCTGTACGCGCGAAGGATCTTTTTGAGCTCGGGCCAGTAAACCTTTTCGCTGATGCCCAGCTTCTTTGCGTCCACATCAAGCCATGCTTCAAGGTCAACCATAAGGTTGGAGATGACCTTTACATCACGCTTTTCGGTATGTATCATAACGCTTTCAACAGCGCTGTTCTGAATAACATCTGCCAGCTCGGCAGTAACTACTGTACCCGCTTTTGCTTCAAGGATTCCTGTAGAATTTCCCTCTTCGTCAAAGGTTTCAAGGCTTACTATCTCATGAGTGTAAGGATTGACAACATCCTCAGCCAGGATGTGACCGCGGATACGGTTGCGCAGTGCCAGCTTCTTATTAAACTTATATCGGCCTACCTTGGCAAGGTCATAACGTCTTGCATCAAAGAAGGTACTGGTTACATAGCCCTCTGCGCTCTCAACACTGGGGGGCTCACCGGGACGTACCTTGTCATAAAGTACTTTAAGGCCTTCTTCATAGGTCTTTGCGGTATCCTTTGTGAACGACTGAAGGATCTTGGGCTCATCGCCGAAAACATTGATGATCTCATCATCACTGCCCAGACCGATAGCACGCAAAAATACGGTAATGGGAACCTTCTTATTACGGTCCACCCTTACCCAGAATATATCATTTGAATCGGTTTCATACTCAAGCCATGCACCACGGTTAGGGATAACGGTAGCTGCAAAAAGCTGCTTTCCGCTCCTGTCACGGCTTATATTATAGTAGATACCGGGCGAACGTACCAGCTGGCTGACTATAACACGCTCTGCACCGTTTACTACAAAGGTGCCGGTCTCCGTCATCTTGGGAAGATATCCCATGAAGATCTCATGCTCGCGGATCTGATCCTTATCGTTATTGTAGAGACGAACTTTTACCTTTAAAGGCGCCTCATAGGTAAGATCGCGTTCTTTGCACTCGCTGATACTGTGCTCTTCCTTATCAAGCTCGAAATCTACGAACTCAAGTCTAAGGTGCCCGCCGTAATCGGTGATAGGAGAAATATCATCGAAGGCTTCCCTCAGTCCCTCTTTAAGGAACCACCTGTAGGAGTTCTGCTGGACTTCGATCAGGTTGGGCATCTCCAGGACTTCTTTACGTCTGGAATAGCTCATTCTCTTGCCGTTACCGGCGTTCATAGGAAGAATTCTGTTTTTTTCCATACTGACACTCACCCCGTTTTATATTGTTTATGGTTACCGTTGACCGGTCGTGGCACGCGTGTTATCATATATAAAAAGCGTACAAAAAAGCATAGTATGCCCACTACGCACAACGACACGGATAATAGGATAGCACGCTATGATGTTTAAGTCAAGAATTATTTATATTTTTTAAAAACTTCCTTTTAAAACCACGGGGACGGACCTCGTGGTACTAAAGTACCATGAGGTCCGTCCCCATGGTTTTCAGTGGCTTCTCGACAAAAAAAAGCCCTCCGCTTTCGCAGAGGGCTTTGAATTTTCCCTTAATTACTTCAGGGTTACGGTAGCGCCAACTTCTTCCAGCTTTGCCTTGATGTCGTTTGCTTCGTCCTTGGAAGCGCCTTCCTTTACCATCTTGGGAGCGCCTTCTACCAGTTCCTTGGACTCCTTCAGACCCAGACCGGTGATGGTACGTATAACCTTGATAACGTCCATCTTCTTCTCGCCGAAGCTGGTGAGCTCTACATCGAACTCAGTCTTCTCTTCCTCAGCTGCAGCGCCTGCTGCGGGACCTGCTGCTACAACAACGCCTGCTGCTGCAGATACGCCGAACTCTTCCTCACAAGCCTTTACAAGGTCGTTAAGCTCTAATACTGAGAGCTCCTTGATAGCTTCGATGATCTCTTCTTTGCTTAATTTAGCCATTTTAAATTTACCTCCATTGATAATTGTTGATTACTCTGCTGCGGGTGCTTCTGCTGCCGCAGGTGCTGCTTCGCCGCCTTTTTCTGCGATCTGCTTGATCACGCGGGCGAAATTGGTGATAGGACTCTGCATGCTGCCAAGCAGTCTGGAAAGCAGTTCCTCTCTTGAGGGAACCTGTGCAACGGCCTCAAGGCCCTTTGCGTCATAGAATGTACCCTCTACGATACCGCCCTTGAACTCTAACTTGGGAGCGGTCTTTGCGAACTTTGCGATTTCTCTTGCGGGTGCTGTTGCGTCCGTCTTCGAAACAACCAGTGCGCTGGGTCCGTTGAGCAGATCGTCGAGCTTCTCGCAATCTGTATCCTTGAACGCAAAACGCATCATGGTGTTCTTGTAAACCTTGTAGGTCAGACCTGCCTCACGAAGCTGCTTACGAAGCTTTGTATCCTGGTCAACAGTCAGACCGCAGTGGTCTACCAGCAGAACGGACTGTGCATCTTTGATCACTTCTGAGATCTCAGCAACCACAGGTGCTTTAAGTTCTACTTTTGCCATGTCTATTCCTCCTTACAGATTTTTGGAGATAAAAAATCTCCGGATATGCCGGAGAACAGAAAATCAAAGCATTCACTTTTAACTTCTCTCTCCTCGGCAGGCAGTTTGCACTTTACGCCTTTTGGGCACCTGCTGTCTTCGGCATGGCTTTTTCAAGCCGATGAAGATAATACCACACACAATGTTTCTTGTCAACAACTTTTTTAGAAAAACCGCGGGGTCGAACTTCGTGGTTTTTCTGCATCAGCCATCAAAAGACCTCCGCCGAAGCGGAGGTCTTGATCTTTCTTAGTACTTAGCTGTGTTGATCTTTACGCCCGGGCCCATGGTGCTTGCCAGGGTGATGCTCTTTAAGTACTGGCCCTTAAGGGTTGAGGGCTTAGCCTTAACGATAGCTTCCATCAGAGCCGTAAGGTTCTCGGTAAGCTGATCCTCGGAAAAGCTTGCCTTACCGATAGGGCAGTGAATGATGTTGCTCTTGTCAAGTCTGTACTCGATCTTACCTGCTTTGATATCGTTGATAGCCTTGGTAACGTCCATTGTAACGGTACCTGCCTTAGGGTTGGGCATTAAGCCCTTGGGGCCCAGCACCTTACCTAAACGGCCTACAACACCCATCATGTCGGGAGTTGCTACTACAACGTCAAAGTCAAGCCAGCCTTCGTTCTGGATCCTGGGGATCAGTTCCTCACCGCCTACATGGTCTGCACCTGCAGCCTCAGCCTCAGAGATCTTATCGCCCTTTGCGAATACCAGTACGCGAACTGTTTTACCTGTTCCGTGAGGGAGTACAACAGCGCCGCGGATCTGCTGCTCTGCATGTCTTCCGTCACAGCCGGTTCTGATATGAACCTCTACGGTCTCGTCAAACTTAGCCGTAGCGGTCTTCTTTACTGCGCTTACAGCATCAGCAGGATCGTACAGTGTAGCTCTGTCGAACTGCTTCATAGCCTCATTATATTTCTTACCATGCTTCATCTTTTCGCCCTCCTTACTCTTCCACGGTAACGCCCATGCTGCGGCAGGTACCTGCGATCATGGACATAGCTGCCTCTAAGGATGCTGCGTTAAGATCCGGCATCTTGAGCTCTGCGATCTCTTTAAGCTTATCCTTTGAGATAGTTGCAACCTTAGTTTTGTTGGGTGTAGCTGAAGCAGACTTCAGATTGCACGCCTTCTTGATAAGAACGGGTGCAGGGGGAGTCTTGGTAACAAATGAGAAGCTCCTGTCTGCGTATACCGTGATCACCACGGGGATGATCAGATCGCCCTTGTCAGCGGTCTGAGCGTTGAACTGCTTTGTGAATTCAACGATGTTAACGCCGTGCTGACCCAGTGCAGGACCAACGGGCGGTGCCGGTGTTGCTTTTCCGGCGGGAATCTGTAACTTGATGTAGCCTTCTACTTTCTTTGCCATTTTGGCTTCCTCCTTTATATATTGTGGTTATGGCGCAGGAACTTCCTGCTCCCACTAAGAAACGGCATCCGAAAACGCCGCTTCCAAGGCCCTTCTTTACTCTACCTTCTTTATCTGGTAGAATGCGATCTCCACGGGAGTCTCGCGTCCGAACATCTCGACCATGATAGTAACGGTCTGCTTGTTCTCATCGATGCGGGATACATTGCCGATGGTATCTCTCCACGCGCCGTCGATAACCTGAATGGTATCTCCCAGAGCGAATTCCGCATGCGATATCTTTTCCTGATCGATCTTTCCGATCTCAAATTCATCCAGGGGCACGGGTTTGCTTCCGGGTCCCACGAAGCCCGTAACACCACGTGTGTTACGAACAACATACCATGCATCATTGTCATCCGCATCCATATGGATAAGCACATAACCGGGCAGGACTTTCTTCTGCACGTTTTTCTTGCCGTTGGAACGGATCTCCATTACATCCTGCATGGGCACCTTCACCTCAAGTATCTTGTTCTCAAGATGACGGTTCTCTATTGCCTTTTCGATATTGAGCTTAACTTTTTTCTCATATCCGGAATAGGTATGTACAACATACCAGCCCATACCACGGCCCGACTTATTATCGCTCTGGCCTATATCGTACTCTTCAGCCGATGCACGCAGTTCCTCATCGCTCATGGTACGTGTGGGCTTGAAGATCTCATCTTCTTCCTCGGATGCTGCCAGGATAGCTGCCAGCTCCTGTGTGCGCTTTACGCCTACTTTAATATCTGCCATGATCTACCTCATTATTATTTAGGTATGGATGTCAGCCATTCCACACCATACTTGATCGCGAAATCAAATAAAGCGATAAGCACTGACAATATCGCAGTAATAACAACAACTGCCGCCGTCTGCTTTGTAAGATCCAGCTTGCCCGGCCAGGTTATCTTCTTATATTCTGTTTTTACACCTTTAAAAAAGCTGGGCTTCTTTGCTTTTTTGCTTTCTGCATTAGCCATAGCTTTACCTCCCCAAATTACTTGGTCTCTTTGTGTAAGGTATGTGACTTGCAGAATCTGCAGTATTTCTTTGTCTCCATACGATCGGGATGGGTCTTCTTATCCTTGGTAAGGTTGTAGTTACGGCGCTTGCATGTCTCGCAGGCCAGCGTGATTCTTGTACGCATTTTCTTATCCTCCGTTCAATTACACTGTATGTGTCAAAAACACATAAAAAAAAGAGTTCTCTGCTCTCGCCTGCATACTATAACACAGCAGAGCGGTCGCGTCAACTACTTTTTTTCAAATCTTTCCTATGGCAGATATTCCTGTACATATATCTTTCTGTATTTATTATATGCCCATCGGTTCAGAAGATTCTCCTCGTGGGCGCACCAGGGCAGCCGCTGCTCCGGCACCACGACGCGATAGCCTTTTCTTCTGAATTCCATGCTCTGTGAAGCATCATAAAAATCCCAGCCGTCAAACAGATCTTCTCTCCAGGGCAGATCACGGGCCGTTATCATAAGCATCCCGTTAATATAATCGCAGTCATAAAGCCCTTCATTCAGATCGTATTCATATTTTGAATACTGCTCATGCCCCTGCTGCGCGTTATATACATTCCCTATCTGCACGGAATTTTCAGGAACCCCGTCCGGTGATATCCTGGGAGTGCCCATAACGCCTATCATGGCTATATTGGGATCGGATGCAAAGATCCTGAGCACATCATTGAGCATATTGGGATTAAGTATAAAGCAGTCCTGGTGAATATAGATCTTATACAGGGCATTGGTCGCATTCATAGCTTTATTATAAGCAGATGCCATGCTGCGCGCATCTCTCACCGGCAGCAGCTCTGCGGTATATCCGTTGGGAATGCGCAGATGGCTGATATAAAAAGAGCACTCCGTATAAGCGCGTTCGTCAGAGACACACACTATGAAGCAGAACTTCTTATCATCCATGCTGTACCTCCGTAGCCCGGCGCAGATACTCAGCTTCCTTTACCATTCCAAGACTCCTGTAAAATCCCGCCATAGAAGCGGCTATCTCTCCTTTGCCACCCACCGGCATATCCTGCAGCATCTGTTCCACCGCAAAAACAGACAGCTGATTATCTTCAATATACTGCAGCCCTTCATCATGGGGCATGCCAAAGAGTATGCGCCTGAAAAGATAGAGCATTTCATTATATATCCCCATGAAATCCTCTATATACTGAATATGGTCATAGATGGTCTTTTCTACCGCGCCTTCCTCAAGCCTGTATATGCTTGCCGTGCAGGCAAAACGCGTAAGCTCCTCATCATAGCAGGCGGTGCCTGAATATGCAGCCTCTCCGATAAAAGAAACGATATCGTTATAAGCTTCCCTGCTGCGCTCCTGAAGTTTTTCATTGATCCTGCCTTTATAAACGCATACCCCTGCCGTTACCGCCGGGCGCATCTCCGCCATTTCTTCAAACCTTCTGTCAGTTTCACTGCGCAGCCTTGCTATCCCGTCGGGAGTATAATGTCCGTTTATATCGCAATAATATGCAGTATCTATTTTTGCATTATAGACCATCTCGTATCTCCAATAAGATCATTATAAAACAAAACCTGCTGTATGGCAAGCAGGCTGACACATTATATGGTGTTTGGGCGGGGAGGTGGTGTTTCCCCCTCTGCAGGGTCACAAGGTGATCTTCCCACCTTTTAAACGGCATCAGGTTCCTCCCGCGTTGCGGG
>CAMOEK010000138.1:0-6964 GCA_946612125.1 uncultured Lachnospiraceae bacterium
ATGGGAAAAAACAGCGGATTTGACCCTTGCCGAAAAGCCGGTCGCCGCTTTTGCGGAAAAGAACTGCGCCGTAAGTGAACACACCATGCCTATAAAGGTGAGCGCCGCCATGATCAGCACACGCTGAACGATAAATGTCGTATCCCCGTTCGGTATACCGACATCTATTATCTGTTTGACCAGCAAGGGGATAAACAACTCAAATGAGGCCTCCAGTAATTTAAACAGAGGCCCCAGCACACATTCCTTTTTATATGAAGCAAAATATTTCCAGAGATTTTTCATAAGCCTGTTCCTTTTCTTATTTCACCGAGATAATAGCAGAAACAGGCTGTTATTGCAAACTGTTTACGGCACCATTACCGCCGCTGCCATCTTATCGGCCGTATCCTTGTCGCTGAAGATCTCCAGCAGCTTTAACGCAAACTGCATTGATGTTCCCATGCCGCGTGAGGTGATGATGTGTCCGTCTACCACAACAGGGTCCGCGCAGGTATCCGCTCCGCTGAGTTCTCCTTCCATGCCGCCGTAGCAGGTGGCCTTTCTGCCGCTTAAGATACCCATGTGGCCAAGGATCGTAGGCGCCGCGCATATGGCTGCCACATATTTTCCCTGTGCATCAAACTCTCTGATCTTTTCCTTAAGGATCTCGCAGGCCTCAAGATTCTGTGTTCCCAGCTTGCCCCCGGGCAGAATGAGCATATCCACCTTGTCCAGATTCTCATGTTCAAGAAGCATATCTGCCTGAACTATTATGCCGTGAGAGCCGTTGATATCATTTCTTCCCATGATCGAAACGGTGGTCACATCCACGCCGCCGCGTCTTAAGATATCAACGGGGGTAAGAGCCTCTATCTCTTCAAAACCGTCTGCCAGAAACACTGCTGCTTTTGCCATATCACATCTCCTTTATCCTTTTAATGGCCGCCACGGTATTCTCAAAGCTGCCGAATGCCGTAAGGCGGAAATAATGTTCACCCGAAGGTCCGAAGCCCGATCCCGGAGTGCCTACAACGCCGGCCTTCTCTAAAAGTATATCAAAGAATTCCCAGCTGCTCAATCCATCCGGAGTCTCCAGCCATATATAAGGAGCATTTACTCCGCCGGAAACTTTATAGCCGGCTTCCCTAAGGCCGCTGCGTATATACTCCGCATTCTTCATGTAGTACGCAACCTGCTCCTTTAACTGCTCCTTGCCGGCAGCCGAATAAACTGCCTCGCCGGCGCGCTGGATTATATACGGAGCGCCGTTGTATTTGGTACCGTGGCGTCGCGCCCACAGTCCGTGAAGCTTCACCCCGTCTGCTTCCAGCTCTTTGGGGATCACGGTATAGCCCAGGCGAAGTCCCGTAAAACCTGCGTTCTTTGAAAATGAATGGATCTCTATCGCGCAGCTTCTTGCGCCTTCACACTCATAAATGCTGTGAGGCACATCATCCTCCGAAATATATGCTTCGTACGCTGCATCATATATTATAATAGCTTTGCTGCGATTTGCATAGTCCACCCATTCCTGAAGCTGCGATCTGGTGATCGTGGCCCCGGTGGGATTATTGGGAAAGCAAAGATATATCAGATCCGGCTTCTCGTCGGGAAGCTGTGGCGCAAAGTTATTTTCCTTTAAGCAGGGCATATATATTACATCCGACCATACGCCGGTCTTTTCATCATACGTTCCCGTGCGCCCGGCCATAACATTGGTATCCACATATACGGGATATACCGGATCGCATACCGCCACCCTGCAGTCTTTGTCAAAGATCTCCTGTATATTGCCGCAGTCGCCTTTGGCGCCGTCCGATACGAATATCTCGTCCGGCTCTACATCGCAGCCTCTCGCCTTGTAATCATTCTCTGCTATGGCCTTACGCAAAAACTCATAGCCCAGATCCGGCGCATAACCGTGAAAGCCCGCCGGCGAAGCCATTTCATCAACCGCGCGGTGCAGGGCGTCGATGATCACAGGCGCTATAGGCTGGGTCACATCACCTATGCTTAAGCGTATGATCTCACGCTCCGGATTCTTCTCCTGAAATTCCCTCTGTTTTCCGGCTACCGTAGAAAAAAGATAGCTTCCCGGCAGCTTAAGATAATCCTGATTTGCTTTTAACATTTGCGCACCTCCATATAGTATTATTATGAGGCGCCGGCTGCGTTCTGCCCCTAAAATACGCAAAGGGCACCCGCCACGGGCACCCCTTTGTGTCAACTCAGGTGATTATACTTTAAGTACATGAATGCGTCAAGATGCGCTTTACATGCTGGCGGTGTAGATAGCCAGCATATCCTTTTCATTAAGAACCCTGGCGGAACCCTTTTCCCCGCCTACGCCTATAGCGCACTTTTTCGCCATAAGCGCCATTTCTTCATCGGTGGGCTCAACTCCCAGTTCACGCAGATTGGTGGGCATATTTATGCTCCTGTAGAAATCCTCCATTGCTTCAATGCCGCGCAGCGCTATCTCTTCGTCCGTCCCCTTATTCTCCACCTCCATCACGTTAAGAGCAAATCTCTTAAACCTGTGCAGGCAGTTCTTATATACATATCTGGCCCAGCTTCCCCAGATAGCTGCCAGTCCGGCGCCATGAGCAACATCATAAAGCCCGCCCAACTCATGTTCAAGCTTATGCGTCATCCAGTCGCCTCCATCGTTTCCGCAGCCGGTCAGTCCGTTATGTGACAGGCTTCCTGCCCACATCACCTCGGCGCGCGCATCGTAGTTTTTAGGATCGTCACGAAGTATGATCGCATTCTTTTTGACCGTGCGCAGCAGGGCTTCTGCCATCGCATCCGTAAGCTCCATATTGCCGCCGTTTGTAAAATACCTCTCCATCGTATGCATCATGATATCCGTGCATCCGCAGGCGGTCTGATAATCAGGAAGCGTCATGGTCAGTTCCGGATCAAGTATCGCAAATCTGGGACGGCCGTGATCGCTGCTGTATCCGCGCTTTATAAGCCCCTCTTCCTTCGTTATTACCGAAGAATCGCTCATTTCGCTGCCCGTTGCCGCGATCGTTAATATTACTCCCAGCGGCATGCAGCCGTCCGCTTTTCTTTTGTTATCATAAAAATCCCATACATCGCCTTCATTGGCCAGACCGTAACCTATCGCTTTGGCCGAATCGATGGCGCTGCCGCCGCCCACAGCCAGCAGAAAGTCCACTTTCTCTTTTTTGCAAAGCTCGATCCCCTCATATACAAGAGACAGATGGGGATTGGGCACGGCGCCGCCTAAAGTCACATAGCTGATCCCTGCGCTGTCCAGTTTATCGGTCACCCGCTTGAGCAGGCCGGAACGCACTACGCTTCCTCCGCCGTAATGAATAAGGATCTTAGTTCCTCCGAATTCTTTGATCAGATCTGCGACCTGATCCTCCGTATTCTTTCCGAATACCACTTTTGTCGGCGTAAAGTATCTGAAATCAAACATGATGATGATCTCCTTTCGTTATTTATATTATCTTCCCTTCGGGAAGGTGCTTTCTTATCATGCTTTCCAGCATTTCCGGCGTGAAAGGCTTGGACATGAAATCCGTGAAGCCTTCCTGCGCAAATCCGCTCCTCACATCTTCCCCTTCGAGCGCAGTGAGCAGTATGACCGGAGTTTCACCGTTAACGCCCCCGCTGTTTTCTTTCAACTTTCTGAAAGTTTCCACTCCGTTCATCCCGGGCATTTTCATATCCAGAAAGATGATATCATATTTCTTTTTAGCCGCCATCTCTACAGCGCTGTATCCTTCCTGCGCTGTATCCAGATCGATCCGGCTGTCCTTTAAAAACGAGCGTACAAGCTTAAGATTGAGAGCCGTATCATCCACTACCAGTATCGAAGCGTTCCTGGTTCTTAAATTACCCCAGCCGCCTTCTTCTGCCGCTGCCACCCCCGGCGTCTTGCCGGCATGCGATATCTCCTGTTCGATCACAAAGGAAAACTCCGATCCCCGCCCATATACGCTTCTGATCTCCAGCCGCGATCCCATGAGCGCCAGCAGATTATTGACTATATTAAGTCCCAGGCCCGTTCCTTCAACCTTGTAATTCTTTGACTTATCAACTCTCTCAAAGGGTATGCTCAGCTTTTCTATATCTTCGGGTTTGATGCCTATGCCCGAATCCGCAACCCTGATCTTTAATCTCACATGATCTTTGTCCGTAACGGTGGAAATAACCCCGAAAACAACCCTGCCCGATTCGGTATACTTAACTGCGTTGTTCAGCAGATTAAGGACGCACTGGCTTATCCTCTTTTCGTCGCCATGCAGGATATCGGGCAGCTCGCCGTCTATTCTGTATATAAACTCAAGGCCTTTTTCCTTTGCGGAATAAGAGATCATGCCTGCCAGTTCATCCATTGCCGCGCGGGCGTTGTAATCTACCGGAACGATCTCCATTTTACCTGCGTCTATCTTTCCGGTATCAAGGATATCATTGATAAGCTGCAGAAGAAGCTTTCCGGAACTTTTGATATTAGCGGCGTATTTTACGACCTCTTCATTATCACACTCCTTCAGGATCATCTCGTTCATGCCCAGTATTGCATTCAGCGGCGTTCGTATCTCATGGGATACCGCCGAATAAAAAACTGATTTTGCGCGGTTTGCATCCTCGGCTTCCTTAAGCGCAGCAATAAGATCCCCGGACATTTCCTTAAACATGCGGGAAAGCCTGTCGTGAAAAGGAACAAGGAGCTCTTCCGGAAAGCCGCCTATCATGGCTGTTTCGGAGGTTTTTACGATTTCTTCAGGGGATGAAAATGTTTCGGCGGTTTCTTCGGGTTTTGTGGCCGGGTGCATCTCCTCTGATTCTTTGAACGCAACAGATACCAGGGCGCTGTTTAATTCGCCGCCAAGTCCGTCGAGATAGAATAACTCACCGTATCCGTACACTGCCGCAGCTTCTTTTATCTGCTTTCTGTAAAGCTCGATCTCATCCAGTTCGCGCTCCTTAAGCAGCATCACGCGGTTTGAGCAAACTATCAGAAGACCGGCCTGGGCTTCGAATGCGGCTATTTCGTCGACATCAGCCGCGATCTCGGTAAACAGATCATCGGGATTCCCATAGCTTAAGCTTATCCTGTCATTAAGATATACGGGCGCGCCGAATATCAGCTGCCCCTCTTTAGGCCCTGTAATGCCTATACGCGAAACCTTTACGCCGTCTCTGTGAATTATAAGCGGAAACTCGCTCAGATTCTGGGGGATGATCTGATCGTCACGAAGCCCCAGATATTTATTGTACACATACGTAGCATTTCTGCCGTCTATCTCATCCACAAAGAAGGGATTCTCTTCTTTGGTCACGGTCATGATCTTTCCGACAGGAGTCCAGCCCAGATTATAATGAGCCCTTATATTCAATGCTTTCCCATGGAATATCAGAGTTAAGAGCTTCCCGCTTATAACTTCTCCGCCGGGCTCACGACCGAAGGTACTGTAACCTGCATGAAGAGATGTTTTGATGCCGAATATCGGAATGCCCTTCAGCTCTTTAAGCTCTGCAAGAACATCCTCCGTAGAACTGACATAATCCGGCGGCACCAGAAATACGGCTTTGGTATCCTCCGTGTTCAGGATAAGTTCTTTGATCTCACGTCCCTGCCTGTTCTCTTCACGATAGCCGGTAGTTATGCCATGAAGCGATATCCCGGCTTTTTCAAATAACAAAAATGTAAGAAGGCAGCCCTTCTCATCGCCGGAGCCGTCAATCCTGTTATTGAGTATATCTGCATGGCTGTGCGAATTGGAACCTATGATCGTGCAATCAGAGAAATGCTCAAGAATTTCCTGCCTGAAAACCGAAAAGCTGTCCTCATCCCATAGCTGCGCCCACGCGAGCAGAAGCTTGCAGGATGCAGACTTATACAGATCCGTATCTTTAAGCTCTGTTGCTGTTTCGGAGATTTCATCTATACTGCTGAGTTTGTATGTTTTCTGGATCATAGGCAAAGTATTCTCCTTTTTTCCCTCTCAACATTAACTGTCAGCTTTCCTCATAGAATATAGCATAAAAAGCTCGCGAAAGGAATGCTTATCGAAAAAAGCGAAGTCCGGATCTTCCTGAAAGCCTGTTTTATCCTGCGGGCTTCACAGAGTCACTTCGCCTTCAAATACCACTCTTGCAGGACCTGTCATGTATACGCAGTTGTCCTCTTCCTTCCACTCGATGAACAGATCTCCTCCCGGAAGGCTCACGGTAACGCTCCTTCCCGTCTTGCCATTCAATACCGAAGATACCACCGACGCGCAGGCTCCCGTACCGCAGGCCAAGGTCTCTCCGGTGCCCCGCTCCCATACACGCATGCGCTGATGCTTATCGTCTGTCACCTGTATGAACTCCGTATTCACGGCTTTCGGAAACGCCGGATGATGCTCATGCACAGGCCCGATATTTTCCATATCTATATCATCAACGTTGTCCACGTAAGTGACCGCATGCGGATTCCCCATGGAAACGCAGGTGACATTACAGTCCCATTTATTACCCTTATTATCTTCAAGCTTTATCAGCCTGTCCTTAATACCGTCTTTATCATCCGCAAACTGTGAGCTGTCTACGGGGATCTTATCAGGCTCCAGTATGGGCTCGCCCATATTCACGGTCACGGTATCAACCTTTCCATCCTTTAAATGCAGGGTAAGCGTCTTTATGCTTCCGCCGCTTATGATCTTAACGGGATTCTTATCGGTCAAACCGTAATCATAAACATACTTGGCCACGCAGCGTATACCGTTGCCGCACATCTCGGAACGTGTGCCGTCGGCATTCCACATCTCCATCTCAAAATCCGCCACATCGGAAGGGTTTATGAAAATAACTCCATCCCCTCCTATCCCGAAATGGCGGTCGCTTAAACGCCTGACCACTTCAGCTTTATTCTCAACCTTTTCCCTGCTGCCGTCAACATAAACATAATCGTTCCCGCAGCCCTGCATCTTAACAAATTTCATTTTACAACCTCCTG
>CAMOEK010000139.1:0-6942 GCA_946612125.1 uncultured Lachnospiraceae bacterium
TTTGCCTTTTGTGGTAGCCGCAATACCCTGTTTCAACCTCCTTTCCACTGCTACCAGCTAACACTTCCTGCGTATACGCCTCTGGTGGTAGCCGCGCTTTGTTCCACAGCCGTTTCATTCACAAAATGCCCGGTATTTCAAGCCATTGCCGTCCTGTATGATGGTGATGCAGCCTCCGTGGTCAGTCCTGTATATGTCACAATTCATGGCAGTGACGCGGTCCAGCACTTCTTTGTGCGGATGGCCGTACGGATTATCACGTCCGCATGAAATAAGTACCGACCGTGGCCTGATAAGATCAAGAAATCCCTGTGTACTGGATGTATGCGATCCGTGATGTCCCAGTTTGAGCACATCATAACCTCCTCCGGGCAGGGAAAGCAGCGAAACTGTCGACCTGCCGTCAGCCCCTGAATCCCCGGACACAGCATCACGGCCTGAATCCCCCGACATACCATCACCGCCTGAATCCCCGGACACTCCATCACTGCCTGAATCCCCGTACACAGCCTCTCTGCCATAAGGCGCGCAGGCCTGCATGCTCCCCTCAGACTCATAAAGACCTGCGCTGCTTATAACAGCCGCCTCACTTTCAGCAGTCGCATCGCCGGTAAATATGCCCGAAAAGCCTGCAGCGCTTATGATCTCCAGTATCTGCGAATACTCATTTACATCTTCGCAGGCGTACCCTGCCGCCGGATGAAGACAGCGTATTACCAGCCCCCTGTATTCCAGCTTTTTCCCTGCACTGTTATAATAGATCTCCGTCCCTTTATCCCGGGCCAGGCATATCATCTCATAAAAATCTTCCTCCGCGCCTTTTGCGTCAGGCAGGACTATCGCTCCGATCTTTATATGGCAATCCGGATCCGAAATCATATCCATCAGCCCCGAAATATGATCCCTGTCGGGATGAGTCACAAACCACAGATCGACGCGCCTTATCCCTTCATACTTCAAAAACGGCGCCAGCTGATATTGGTACAGCTTATCCTTATCGGTGCTGCCACCGTCGATCATGCAAACAAGCCCGGGAGTCTCAATGCAGAAGCCGTCCCCCTGCCCCACATCAAGCATGCTTAGCCTGAAGGGATCGCGGCCACGCAGCAAAAGCATTGATACGACCAAGGCGCACATAAGCAGCTTGATCGCGGCAAGCACGCGCTGATCAGGTTCCTTCTTAAGCCGCAGATACTTTATCAGTCTGCGCTTATCCGCAAATATGATCACAAAAAATACCGCATATGCCGCGATAAGTTTCCAAACAGGCGGCGCGCCGGCAATGAATATATTCCCCGGAAGCTGTGACACTCCTTCGCATAGAAAGGTATAGAGCTTAAGTATAAAGTGGCAGGGGATACCCATCACTATTCCGGCCGGAAGCCAGAATACGCCACAGATAAGCATTATCAGCCCAAACACCATAAGTATGCTCATCAGCGGTATAACTATAAGGTTGAGCAGTACGGAATATACGGGAAATTCATAATAAAAGCTCAGTATCAGCGGCAGCGTAAAGACGCTCACGGAAAACGAAGCTCCTATTGCCTGCAGCAGTTTTCTGAGCTTCTTATCATCAGCGCGCAGCTCTCCCCACAGCGCCGGTCCGAATATCGCCACGCCCGTCACCGCCGAATAGGACAGCCAGAAGGATGAGGTCATCAGCAGATAAGGATTAGTCACTATCGCAGAGGCTGCCGACAGTCCCAGTGCCGTAGGCAGGTCATACGAGCGGCGCTCAACATCCGCAACAGCCATGAGCGCGAACATGCTCACTGCTCTTACAGTGGAGGTCCCTGCGCCTGTAAGAACAGCATAATTGACCATCACAAAAACAGCTGCTGCCGCCGATGGCAGTACATGCAGCCCTGATCTTCTCAATAATTTATACAGGCTCATACCCAGAATGGATATATGCAGACCGCTGATCGCAAGTATATGAGATATTCCCGCGGCACGATAAAGATCTTTTATCTCGGCCGAAAGATCCCCCTTATCTCCCAGTATGATCGCTTTGAGAACAGCGCTGTCCTCTTCGGGCAGAAGCTTCTCGTAAATACCGCCCAGAAAGCAGCGCAGATTCCACAGCCCTTCTCTCCACGGACTGTAGCTGTCTCCGGCAAGACTCCATTCATGCACGCTCAATCTGCCGCCGTATCCCATACAGAGATAATACTCTCTCATATCAAATTCCCCGGGATTAGTCGCAAGAGGGTATAACCAGATATTGCCCCTGACTTTGACACGCGCTCCTATCGGAGGCATATCACTGTCAGTGACACAGATCAGTCCGCTGTTCAATTGTTTATTTTGCTGACCACTGCCGGCGATGCCGACATCTTTCAGGCAGAATACCTGCTGATCACCTTTCAGTTCCTTTTTTTCGACGGTGCCGTATACTGTTGCATTTCCCGGAGAATATTCTTCCTCCGGCGGTCCCGTAAACAGAAGTATAAGCCTTGCGGCTAAAAGGAACAAAAGGCAGGCCATAAGCATGGGTCTTCTCATGCCTTTTCTCCTTAAAGATCACTCTACTATATCAAGGTTTCTGGAAAAATCATCTTCCAGATCCATTACCTCCCTGAACATCACATCTCCCTCACCGTTCACCAAAAACTGCACTTTATGAACGGTGCTCAGTTCCGCGAGTGAATTGACTATCGAATATATGCTGACCTGTGGCGTCACATTGCCCGGGCTTTCAAGAAAAGCACTGTCAAGATTCACAAAGCATACGCCGTCGGTCACAGTAACAGAAATAACGCGTGTATAAGGGTTCAGGGTTGCATAGCCCTCATCCCCCTCGGGTCCGTCGATAAGCTGTTCGATCACCAGTCTCTCCATCGGAAGATTGGTATTATACATCACACTGCGATTACACTCCACCAGCTTATCGCCCGTCTCATTGGCAAAATACAGATGAAGGGTTGCCTTATCATAAGCATTTATCTCAACGCCCTCATTTTCAACAAAACTGTCCGCCGTAAGGGTACCCACATAATTGCCGCCCGCATCCATAAACGGAAGCTCATCAACCGTGATGGTTATCGCATTCACTCCTCCTATCTGGGTGAGCGTGCGTACTATGGCCGCGCGCACCAGTATCTCCCTGGTAGGATTCATTTCAAGATATTCACTGCTCAGATCCAGCTTGAGCTGATCGCCTTCCAGAATGCAGCTCCTTACCGAAAAGCCCATCTTAAGCGGAGCCTTGTGATCATTGTCCTTCATCTCGCTGCCCATGACTGTCAGCAGATCCTGTATAAGACTCTCCCTGTCGGTGCTGCCGCTCATATAATTCTCATAAACCAGCGCAGTCTCATTCCGGTTCAGGCCATAAATTCGAAAGCTCCCCTCTTCGGGAATTTTATCTTTTTCCTTATTGCCGCAGCCCGCCAATAAACTTACAGCCAGTATCAGCAGGATCACGCGCATCGCAAAACATTTTCTCACCGCTTATGCACCGCCTTCCTTAATGTAGCTCAAAGGCAGTTTTACCACAAAAGTGGTCCCTTCACCCAAAACGCTGGAAACATTAATTGATCCTCTGTGCAGCAGGATGGTCTTTCTGGTTATCGAAAGCCCAAGTCCGGTGCCGCTGATCTCCTTTGAATGTGATTTGTCTCCCCTGTAGAAACGCTCAAAAATATGACTTAGCTCCGACTCGGGTATGCCTGTGCCTGAATCCGATATAGTCAGGCTCATATACTGATGATCCGCATCAAGCACTATCCTGACCCAGCCGGGATGCTTATTGTATTTAATCCCGTTCTCTATGATATTGGTTATGGCCTGGGTCATCTTGACCTCGTCCATATCCGCATTTACCTCTCTGCGGCTTTCCAGTATCAGATCCACTTCGCTCTTTCTGGCCAGAGGCCCCAGTCTTTTGGTTATCTGCTCCAGAAGTTCATTTACCTTGATATTCTCCACATGCATTCCGGAAGCGCCCTTATCCATGCGCACCAGTTCCAGCAGATCGGTTATGATCTCATTCTCACGGTCCACTTCCGCGCTTATATCCTGCATAAAATCCTTATACATCTCAATCGGCGCATCTTCCTGCATATTCAGCGAATCCGCAAGCACCTTGATAGACGCGATGGGAGTCTTTAATTCGTGGGACACATTACTTACAAATTCCTGGCGGGACTCATCCAATGTTTTGAGGCGCTGGCGCAGCTTATGAAATGCATCTACAATCTCCTGTGTCTCCTTATAATCCGACACGACGGGAAGATCCTCTTCAAAGCTGACCACACTGCCCATAGCCTTGGAAACACGTTCAAAAGGCTTGGCCATCATAATGGCAATGCCCGCAGCCAGACCTATCATCACAACGACCAGCACGATCTCTATGATCCAGCCTCTGCGCGCGATATCATCGGTAGTCCTGTTTATGTAGTCCGTTGCAGCGCTGGCCAGTATTATGCCCGTAACGATATTCTCACCGGTCTCCGCATCCTTTTCGGTAACGGGAACCGCCACCTCAACATAACGGCTGCCCGGATCGTAATTCGTTACGCTCTCTCCCAGATAACAGCGTATTACCTCCTCGCCTATCATGTATCTGCCGATGCTGATATCATAAGTATCGGCGATAACGCGAAAGCCCCGGTCTATGACCAGTATACGTCCTTCAAATACCGTGGAAAGCTGCGATAACTGCGCATTGATAACATCCGATGTAGTATCATGAAAGAAATCATAGTTTTTCATACGGCTGGCGGTAACACGGATCTGTTCCGTCATCTCTTTTATCCTCTGCTCCACCATTCTGTCGCGCAGATTGGCCCCCGCTGCTGCGCGCATGATGGTAGCAGATATCAATACTGCCAAAACTATGACTAAAAAGATACGAAGTCTGAAACTCTTAAGATATTCCGATCTTTTCATCCTTTATAGAAATATCCGGATCCCCATTTGGTCTGAACATATTTGGGCGCTCCCGGTGTCTCTTCTATCTTCTCGCGCAGTCTTCTGACATGCACGTCAACCGTACGGGCATCACCGTTATACTCGCTGCCCCATACGATCTCCTTAAGATTATCCCTGCTGTATACCTTGCCGGGATGCGTAACCAGAAGCTCCAATATATCAAACTCTTTAGTGGTCAGATTTATCTCCCTGTTGTTTATGAAAAGTCTTCTGTTCTCGATGTCAAATCTAAATTCGCCGTTTTCTATAAGCTTTGAGTTTACAGCCACCTCTGCGCTCTTCTTGCGCGCACGGCGGACAAAGACTTTTATCCTTGCCTTAACTTCCAGCACGTTAAAAGGTTTTACGATATAATCATCGGCTCCGGATTCAAAACCCATGATCTTATCCATGTCATTACCCTTTGCGGTAAGAAAAATAATGGGCACATCGGAGAACTCCCTTATCTGCCGGCATACCTCCATGCCGTCTATCTTGGGAAGCATCAGATCCAGAAGCACCAGATCGTAATGATTGGTCCTGGCAAGTTCAAGCGCTTCTTCACCGTCATACGCCGCATCGGTTTCCATTCCGTCCTGCTCTATACTGTACTTAAGGCCTTTTACTATAGCCTTTTCATCATCCACTATCAAAATACGCTCTGCCATTTTTACTTTCCTTCTGCGCTACCGCGCCGTAATATCGTCTTTGAACCCGGCGTAAGTATTTTCGCCTATGCCGGTTACATTTTTTATATCTTCTATCTTTGCAAATGCTCCGTGTTCTTCCCTGTATGCGACAATGGCTCTGGCCTTTCCCTCGCCTATGCCGCTCAGCTGCATCAGCTCGTCCACCCCGGCATGGTTGATGTCTATCCTGCCATCGCTGACTGCTGTCGCCGCAGGCTGATCCATGCCTTCCGTTTCCTCTTTCGTGGGCACATGATACTTTTGGCCGTCTTCGATCGTGCCGGCAAGATTAAGAAAATCCTCATCTGCCTCGTCGGTAAAACCGCCTGCTAAGCTTACTGCATCAAAAAGCCTGCTGCCGTCGGACAATGAATACACCCCCGGCTTTTTTACAGCGCCGCTGATGTGTACAAAGACCTCAGGTTTTTCGGGCACAGTTACAGCCGCATCATTTTCTGATACGTTCTGTCCCTTGTCTTCTACGCCCCGCTCTAGCTGTTCGCTGATATATTCCTGTGCAGATCCGCACCCGGCAGGGCATACGCCCATGAGCATCAGTAACAGAATGATTATAAATTTTTTCTTCATGATCTGCTCCTTTTACGCATTGATGCGGTAAAAGGCCTTCTCAGAGATCACCTGTAAGTATCATTCTATGATATAAATTTAAAACATTCAATAGGGAAAATAAAAAAAAGATCCTCCGGCGTTAATTCCGGGGATCTCTCTATGCTTTACACAATACAACAGTATGTGGCTAAAACTTTACCATCTGCTGCTTCATCTGATCGGAGAGTTCCTTAAGGCTGGTCTCCGGATCGGCTCCGTCCCATATGCGGGTATATGCCATCTCAAGTTCCACCCAGAAGTTGCTGAGTGTCATAAGCTTCGGAAGCACAGCGCTTTCCTGATAGATCTGGCGCACAACATCTCTGGCGCCTGCGCTTTCTTCCTGCACGCCGCCCATGCAGGGAAGCTTTCCGGTGCGTCCATAAAGCGTATCAGCCGATTCATACATAATGTATTCCGCAAAAAGATTGGCTTCATCCGGATGCTCCGAAAAACCATTGACCACAACGCAGCTGGTAGCGGAAAGCCCTTTCGCGGAATGCTCCGCATCCACGCCGGGAAGCGGCGCCACGCCATAGCCATATCTGAATTCACCGTTTTCGTAAGCCCTCTCCACAGTAGGAATGGCATCGGTAGTCACGATGGTAAACAGGGTCTTTCCGTCAAGGAAATCCTGAAGCACCTTTTCGTAGCTGCTCTCCTTTGAATCTATTG
The DNA here is from genome assembly GCA_946612125.1 of uncultured Lachnospiraceae bacterium. Classification (GTDB taxonomy): domain Bacteria; phylum Bacillota; class Clostridia; order Lachnospirales; family Lachnospiraceae; genus NK4A136. The sequence continues at coordinate 6,891 of CAMOEK010000139.1, forward strand.
AGAAGAACTGATGAAGGCTTTGGTAAGCGCTCATGCAATGTATGGAATCGGG
>CAMOEK010000140.1:0-6938 GCA_946612125.1 uncultured Lachnospiraceae bacterium
AAGGAAACCATTAATGTTAGCCAATCTTATCAACGGTATAAGTTTAGGAAGTGTATATGCGATAATAGCGCTTGGATATACCATGGTATATGGTATTGCGAAGATGCTTAACTTTGCCCATGGTGATGTCATCATGGTGGGCGGATATGTTGCTTTCTGTTCCATCTCGTATCTGGGCTGGCCGCCGATACTGGCGGTTTTAGCTTCTGTGGTGGTGTGCACGATACTGGGTATCGTTATAGAAGGCCTGGCTTATAAGCCTCTTCGCAATGCCACATCTTTAGCGGTTCTTATAACCGCCATCGGTGTTTCCTATTTTCTTCAGAATGCAGCGTTGCTGATCTGGACTTCGAATACAAAAGTATTCCCCAATATGTTTGCAGGCATGGCGCCTATACAGCTGGGCGGCACTCAGATAGCGCCCGTTACACTGATAACGGTGCTTGCAAATATCGTCATTATGGTGGCGCTGACCCTCTTTACTTCAAGGACCAAAATGGGCAAGGCGATGCGCGCCGTATCCGAGGATAAGGGCGCGGCTACTCTTATGGGTATCAATGTTAACCGCACCATTTCCATGACTTTTGCGATCGGATCGGGACTTGCGGCTATCGCAGGCGTGCTTCTTTGCACGGCATATCCCACACTGATGCCCACTACCGGCGCAATGCCCGGTATCAAGGCGTTTACCGCAGCGGTATTCGGCGGTATAGGCTCGATCCCCGGCGCTATGCTGGGCGGTGTTTTGCTGGGCGTGATCGAGATCTTCGGCAAGGCCTATATCTCAACACAGTTATCAGATGCCATAGTTTTTGCGGTGCTTATAATAGTGCTGCTTGTCAAGCCTACAGGTCTTCTGGGCCATAAGGTCAGGGAAAAGGTTTAAGGAGGGAGAAAAATGGAGCTTTTTAAGAAATTAAAAAAGCATACAAAGATGTCCTTCCTGAACTACGGGATAGTCATTGTATTCTATATTGTTATACAGATACTTGCAATGAGCGGCCATCTGACAAACAGCTTAAAGGGACAGCTTATACCGATCGTTTCCTATGTTATCATGGCGCTCGCACTTAATCTTGTGGTTGGCATTTCCGGAGAGCTGAGTCTGGGACACGCCGGATTTATGAGCGTTGGAGCCTTTTCCGGAGTGGTGGTATCAATGAGTATGGCGGGCAGCGCGCCCGAACCTGTGCGCCTTATCTGCGCGATACTTATCGGCGCCCTGCTGGCAGGCATAGCCGGAGTGATCATAGGTATCCCCGTGCTTCGTCTTAACGGCGACTACCTTGCTATAGTTACGCTGGCTTTCGGTGAGATAATAAAGAATGTCATGAACTGCCTTTATGTCGGCGTCGACGGGGCAGGGATCCATGTTTCCTTTAAGGATGCCGGCTCTCTGGGCATGGCAGCCGACGGAAAGATACTGATAAACGGACCTATCGGAGCTAACGGCGTTACCAAGCTTTCGACCTTTATGGCAGGAACGGTGCTACTGATCATCGTGCTCATCATAATACAGAATCTGGTCAACAGCCGCACAGGCCTTGCTATCATGGCTATACGTGATAACCGCATCGCAGCAGAGGCATCCGGCGTTCCCGTGACCAAGTACAAGCTTATAGCATTTGTAACTTCCGCAGCCATAGCAGGAGCTGCGGGCGTTTTATATGCGCTCAATTATTCAACCATCGCGCCCAAGAAGTTCGATTTCAACACTTCCATACTGGTGCTGGTATTCGTGGTGCTGGGCGGCATAGGAAATATGACCGGATCGATAATAGCGGCAGCACTGCTTACCATCCTGCCCGAACTGCTTCGTAAATTTGCTGATTACCGTATGCTGATATATGCGATAGTGCTGATCATCGTTATGATCGCGACAAATAACGAGAAGGTACGCGCATTTGTAAACGGACTTAAAAAGAAACCGGCACAGGAGGAAGCGAAATGATGAGTGATAAAGCGCAGACTCCCGTTCTTCAGACTTCACATCTGGGTATAGACTTCGGCGGACTTACCGCTGTTGATGAGTTCAATATCAGTATCGCGCCCACAGAGATAAAGGGTCTTATAGGACCTAACGGCGCAGGAAAGACCACGATATTCAACCTGCTGACAAAGGTTTACCAGCCCAGCCGCGGGACCATACTCTTAGACGGTAAGGATACCCGCAGCATGAGCCCCGTTCAGGTAAATCACGCAGGCATCGCCAGAACTTTCCAGAATATTCGCCTCTTTGACCAGCTTACGGTTGAGGAGAATGTTAAGATAGGCCTGCATGAGCATATCAAATACGGTATGTTTTCAGGCATATTCCGTCTGCCTTCCTATTGGAAGGAGGAGAAGCGTGCGCATGAGGAAGCTCTTAAGCTGCTGGATATCTTCGGCATGGCCGATCAGGCCGATGTACGCGCCGACAGCCTGCCTTACGGAGCGCAGCGCCGTCTTGAGATAGTACGCGCACTGGCTACGCAGCCCAAGCTTTTGCTTCTGGACGAGCCGGCAGCCGGCATGAACCCTTCCGAGACGGAAGAACTTATGAATAATATCAAGAAGATCCGTGATGAGTTTAATATCGCCGTTATGCTGATCGAGCACGATATGAATCTGGTCATGGGCATTTGCGAAAATATCGTGGTGGTCAACTTCGGAAAGATAATCGCCGAAGGCACTCCCACGCAGATACAGAATGACCCTCAGGTTATTGAAGCATATCTGGGCGGCAGAAAGGAGGAGGACTGAGCATGGGAACTATGCTAAAGGTTGATAAGCTGGAAGTTTATTACGGCAGCATCCATGCTATAAAGGGTGTCTCCTTCGAAGTAAATGAAGGTGAGATAGTGACGCTTATAGGCGCAAACGGCGCGGGTAAGTCCACTACCTTAAATACCGTGGGCGGATTATTAAAAGCCCGCAGCGGGAATATATCTTTTATGGGCAGGGATCTGCACGGGATAGGCGCCGATAAAGTAGTGGCGCAGGGCATGGCTCTCTGTCCCGAAGGAAGACGCGTTTTTCAGCATATGACAGTGCTTGAGAATCTTGAGATGGGCGCATACACAAGGCCCTCTTCGGAAGTGGCGGATTCACTTGAAAAGGTTTATGAACTCTTTCCCAGGCTGAAAGAAAGATACCGGCAGGTGGCAGGCACCTTATCGGGCGGCGAGCAGCAGATGCTGGCAATGGGCAGGGCGCTTATGTCCAAGCCCAGGCTTATGATGCTGGATGAGCCTTCCATGGGTCTGGCACCGATACTTGTAAAGCAGATCTTCAGTATCATTGAGGATATGAATAAGCAGGGAACTACGATCCTTCTGGTTGAGCAGAATGCGCAGATGGCGCTTTCCGTAGCAAACAGGGCATATGTCCTGGAAACGGGACGCATAACCATGAGCGGAGATGCGGCTAAGCTTGCAGAGAGTGAAGAGATAAAGAAAGCATATTTGGGCGGTTAACAAAGAAAGGGGAAAACAATGGCACAGAGAACAGACATTAAAAGTGTACTTATTATCGGAAGCGGGCCTATCATCATAGGTCAGGCCTGCGAATTTGACTATTCCGGCACACAGGCGTGCAAGGCGCTGCGCAAGCTGGGATACAAGATCATCCTGGTCAACTCAAATCCCGCGACCATCATGACGGATCCGGAGATGGCTGATGTTACTTACATCGAGCCGCTTAACGCTGACAGGCTTGAGCAGATCATCGAGAAAGAAAGACCTGATGCGCTGCTTCCCAACCTTGGCGGTCAGTCGGGACTTAACCTCTGTGCTGAACTTAATAAAAAAGGCATACTTGATAAGTATGGCGTAAAGGTTATCGGCGTTCAGGTAGACGCTATCGAGCGCGGTGAGGACCGTATCGAATTCAAGGAGACGATGGAAAGCCTTGGCATAGGCATGGCGCGCAGCGAAGTAAGCTACAGCGTTGACGAGGCTCTTAAGATAGCAGACGATCTGGGATATCCCGTAGTTCTGCGTCCCGCATATACCATGGGCGGTACCGGCGGCGGTCTGGTATATAACAAGGAAGAGCTCAAGACCGTATGCGCAAGAGGTCTGCAGGCAAGCCCCGTAGGCCAGGTGCTGGTTGAGGAATGTGTGGCAGGCTGGGAAGAGCTGGAGCTGGAAGTTGTCCGTGATAAGGATGGCAACATGATCACCGTCTGCTTCATCGAAAATGTTGATCCCATGGGTGTACACACAGGTGATTCCTTCTGTACCGCGCCTATGCTCACCATATCTGAGGATCTGCAGAAGAGACTGCAGGAGCAGGCTTACAAGATCGTTGACCGCATTCAGGTTATCGGCGGTACCAACGTACAGTTTGCTCATGATCCCGTAAGCGACCGTATCATAGTAATAGAGATAAATCCCCGTACTTCACGTTCATCCGCGCTTGCTTCCAAGGCAACAGGCTTCCCTATCGCGCTTGTAAGCGCAATGCTGGCCAGCGGACTCTCACTTTCCGAGATCCCCTGCGGAAAGTATGGCACACTGGATAAGTACGTACCCGGCGGTGATTATGTGGTTGTTAAGTTTGCGCGCTGGGCATTTGAGAAGTTTAAGGGCGTAGAGGATAAGCTGGGAACCCAGATGCGCGCCGTAGGCGAGGTTATGAGCATCGGTAAGAATTATAAGGAGGCTTTCCAGAAAGCCGTACGTTCACTGGAGAAAGGCCGTTACGGTCTGGGCCATGTAAAGAACTTCTACGAGCTTAGCAAGGAAGAGCTGCTGCAGAAGCTGATCACTCCCAATTCGGAGCGTCACTTCCAGATGTATGAGGCTCTCAGAAAGGGCGCTACCGTAGACGAGATCCACGAGATCACCAAAGTAAAGAAGTACTTCATCGAGCAGATGAAAGAACTGGTAGACGAGGAAGAAAAGCTGGTAGCCGCATACAAGGGCAAGGTTCCTTCTGATGCAGATCTGGTACAGGCAAAGAAAGACGGTTTCTCAGATAAGTACTTAAGCGAGATACTGTGTGTTTCCGAAGACGATATCCGCAACGCCCGCATTAAGGCAGGCTGCGAAGAGCACTGGGATAAGGTGCATGTTTCCGGTACAGAGGACAGCTGCTATTACTACAGCAGCTACAACTGCGCAGACGCCAATGAGGCTCTGAAGGTAAGTGGATCGGAGGCTGTATCTCTGTCCGGAGCCGAAAGCGTTTTAGCGAGTCGGGACGGACAGAGTACAGCCGACGAGGCAGGAAGTTCAAAGCCGAAGATAATGATCCTGGGCGGCGGACCCAACCGTATAGGCCAGGGTATCGAGTTTGACTACTGCTGCGTACATGCGGCTATGAGTCTTAAGAAGCTGGGATTCGAGACCATCATCGTAAACTGCAATCCCGAGACTGTATCCACCGATTATGATACTTCCGACAGACTGTATTTCGAGCCTCTTACACTTGAGGATGTTCTCAGCATCTACCACAAGGAGAAGCCCGTCGGCGTTATCGCACAGTTCGGCGGCCAGACCCCTCTTAATCTGGCAGCAGATCTTAAGAAGAACGGCGTGAACATCCTGGGCACAAGCCCCGAGGTTATCGACCTGGCTGAAGACCGCGATCAGTTCCGCGCTATGATGGATAAGCTGGGCATCCCGATGCCTGAGAGCGGCATGGCTACCACCGTTGAAGAGGCAAAGGCTATTGCCGAGAAGATAGGTTATCCCGTAATGGTACGTCCTTCCTATGTATTGGGCGGTCGCGGAATGGAAGTGGTATATGATGAGCAGAGCATTACGGAGTATATGAAGGCTGCTGTAGGCGTAACGCCCGACAGACCTATACTTATCGACAGATTCCTGCATCACGCTCTTGAGTGTGAAGCAGATGCCATCAGCGACGGCACACATGCATTCGTGCCCGCTGTAATGGAGCATATAGAGCTGGCCGGCATTCATTCGGGTGACAGCGCCTGCATGATACCTTCCAAGCACATACCTGCAGAGAACCTTGAGACCATCAAGGAGTACACCAGAAAGATAGCAGAGGAGATGCATGTCGTAGGCCTTATGAACATGCAGTATGCGATCGAAGACGGAAAGGTATTCGTTCTGGAGGCAAATCCCCGCGCGAGCCGTACAGTGCCCCTGGTATCCAAGGTCTGCGGCATCCGTATGGTGCCTCTGGCAACCGATATCATTACCGGTTCGCTTACCGGCAGACCTTCACCAGTACCGGAGCTTAAGGAGAAGGAGATACCTTACTACGGTGTTAAGGAAGCGGTATTCCCCTTCAATATGTTCCAGGAAGTGGATCCAATACTTGGACCCGAGATGCGTTCTACAGGTGAAGTACTGGGCATCAGCAGATCTCTGGCAGGCGCATTCTACAAGGCAGAAGAAGCTGCAGGCGCAGGTCTTCCTCTTGAAGGCACGGTGCTCATCTCCGTTAACCGCAAGGATAAGCCCGAGATAGCTGCAGTTGCAAAGAGCTTCCATGAGGCAGGCTTTAAGATAATGGCTACAGGCACCACCTGCGATCTTATCGTAGAAGCAGGCATTCCTGCAGAAAAGGTTAAGAAGCTTTATGAAGGCAGACCCAATATCCTGGATCTGATAACAAACGGTGATATACAGCTTATCGTCAACACTCCCGCAGGAAAGGACAGCGTAAACGACGACAGCTATTTAAGAAAGGCAGCCATCAAGGCGCGCATCCCTTACATCACCACCGTTGCCGCAGCCGCAGCTGCAGCAGACGGCATCCGCCACGTGCGCAAGCATGGCCGCAGCGATGTCAAGGCCCTGCAGACCTGGCACGAGAGCATAAAATAAAAGTGAGGACATGGGGACGGTCCCTGCTGTCCTCATAAAATGAAGACAGGGGGACTGTCCCCGTGTCCTCAAATAACAACAGTAAGAAAGAGGAAAAAATTATGAAAAAGAAAATTGTTGCAACAGTAATGGCAGCCGTTCTGGCTGTAGGCG
>CAMOEK010000141.1:0-6899 GCA_946612125.1 uncultured Lachnospiraceae bacterium
CGGATACCCACACCCGCAGATTTTACTATACATCTTCATAAAACGCAATCAGTGCATCATGGTCCAGGGCGTTCCGTCAAAATGATAAAACTGTATCGTGCCATTATTAAACATATATTTAGGCAGTGCGAAGACAGAACAGAAACCATCCATCATCTCCACTACCATGCCGTCAGGGACCACATTATTCTCCGAAGGGATCAGATCGATATGATCCTCATAAAATATCACGCCTGCAGATTTCAGATCATAACCGCCTGAATTTACATTCTCTGTTTTCACAAGATATATGAATTCATCCGGTTCATTGTATTCGCCCATAACATCAAATATTTCCTTAAGATCCCAATCCGTATCATCCGAGAATTCTTCCAACGCCTCAGGATCCGTAAAAATGTAACTGCCCTCATGATCAGGATCATAACCCCATTCGGGATTGCACAGTGGAAAGTCATTGCCGTCATAGACATGAACGGATCCGATCACTTCCGGTCTCACCATATTACTCTCATCCCAGAGTTCTTCAAACTTTACGGCATTATTATCTTTCGGTATATAATTCATATCACCGTAAGAACTGATCCGGACATGCCTTCCCCCGTCAACAAAATAAAGTGTGAGCTGGCCCATATCGTTACCGGCCTGCTGCTGCTTAAAACCTGCCTTGGAATCTATCGCTTTTCCCAGAGCGTAGAACTGTTTCAGCAGATCTTCATCTATACCGGCCTGATAAATCCTTCCGTTCTTCTTCTCATAAACGGTATGCGGTCCTACATATTTGCGTATAAGCTCATATCGACGGTCACTTCCTATATACTCATCACAATCGTAACTGCCATAATCCTGCTTATTAAAATCGTAGCCAAAGACTGTTCCGTCAGTATATACAAAAAAACCGTCCTCTACGGGAAACCAGGCATTATTTGCGTCTTCATACAGGATTATTATCTCTTCTTTCGGAAGTACCACATTTGAAAGATCAATGTCGATGTTGCCGTCTTTATCATCACTGCCATTATTATCATCATTACCATTATTGCCGTTATCACCGATGTCTTCATCATCTCCCTGATAATTTCCACGCATACCCGGCGATGATGTACACGCAGATAACATGAGCGCCGTGATCAGCGGCAAAGCGATGATCCCTCTCTTTTTCATAACATCCTCCGCTCAGGCTTCTTCCTTTTCCTCTGCAAGCTGCAGGCTGAAAATAAACTCCGTTCCCACGCCTTCGGTGCTTATTACATTGATATTTTCGCCGTGAGCGCGGATTATCTCTTTAGTGATCGAAAGGCCCAGACCGGTACCCTTCTTATCTTTGCCACGCGAGATATCAGACTTGTAAAAACGGTTAAATACCAGCGGCACGCTTTCTTTGGGAATTCCTATGCCGCTGTCCTTTACCGAAACAAATACTTTGTTATGGCGTTCCGTCGTTTCTACTTTTATTACCGAATTGTGATGACTGAATTTGATCGCGTTATCTATCAGGTTATACAATACCTGCTGTATGCGGGTCAGGTCGGCGTGAACCGGCAGGCTTTCACCCGTAAGTGAAAGCTCCATGGCTATCTTCTTATCCCGGCAGCTTCCCTCAAAAGTGGATATGGTCTTGCGTATCACATCATTGATATCAAAATCCGTCTTGTCGAGTATCATGCCTTCGGTATTCAGATTATTAAGAGTCAGCAGATTATTTGTGAGCTTTATAAGACGTTCCGTTTCGTTCAGTACTATGCCTATATATTTGGGATACATCTCGGGCGGTATGGTCCCGTCCTCCATAGCCTTTAAATAGCCGTTTATGGAAGTAAGCGGCGAACGGAAATCATGGGAAACATTTGCCACTATATGCTTCTGATTATCCTCGCCCTTTGCCAGCTCCTGAGCCATATATGCAAGTGACGCCGCAAGATATCCTATCTCATCATCGCTGTCTACGCTGATCGGATAACGGAGATTGCCTGCAGCATATTCCTCGGTTGCCCCTATAATGCGGCGCAGCGGCATGTACACAAACTCCGTGAAAAAGATCAATATGATCAGCGAGAGTACAAAAAGTATAAAGACAAGAATGTAATCTATGTCCACCAGATGATTTGCCGTATTCTGCAAAAGCTTGCAGTCATAATGTATCAGCACATATCCGCGCACGGAATAACCTATGGTAATGGGGGCTGCAACCGAAAGACGGTCAGAGGAAAACTGATCGTAAAACCTGCCGATAGTATAAAAAGATCCCGAAAGTGCCGTCATATCAAAACCTTCCACAGTAGGAGGGTTTTCGACATCGACCGGCAGAGCGGAATCTACTATTATAAGTCCCGAGGGGTTGAGTATCTGAAGCCTGGCGTTAAGCATGGCCGCATATTTATCAAGAGCGGTCTTGGTGCCGGCTATGGATGATTTATTCTGATAAAGGTCAAGGCCGTCGTTTTCGGAAAGTATATTGGCAAAACGATAAAGCTCTTCGGCCTTATCCTGCTGCAGACGGCTTAAAGTCATCTGCTGCATGAACGTAGCAACTACGATAAGACCGAAGACCGCAAATATCACATACGCCAGAAGCAGTTTAACATAAAGAGTTTTCTTCATAATACTTCAAAACGATAGCCACGGCCCCATATGGTTGATATCTTCCAGGCGGCATGATCGCCTATCTTCTCACGTATGCGCTTGATATGAACATCCACGGTACGCGTATCGCCGACATAATCATAACCCCAGATCTGATCAAGCAGCTGCTCGCGGCTGTACACGCGGTTGGGCGCAGATGCCAGATAATAAAGCAGCTCCAGCTCCTTGGGCGGCATATCCAGACGATGTCCCATGCAGGTCACGCTGTAATTGGTCTTGTTGATGATAAGGTCGGGAAAACGCAGCTCTTCTGCATCTTCCACCACTTCCTCCTGAGGTGCATTCCCCTTATAACGGCGCAATACCGCCTTTACACGGGCCACCAGTTCCTTTGAATCAAAAGGTTTTTCCATATAATCATCAGCGCCCAGCTCAAGGCCCAGCACCTTATCAAATACCTCGCCTTTAGCCGACAGCATGATTATAGGTACCTGCGAAGTGCCACGTATCTCACGGCATACCTGATAACCGTCTATTCCCGGAAGCATCAGATCCAGCAATATCAGATTGGGATTGAAATCCTTTACCGCATCCAGCGCCGCCTCGCCGTCGCCCACTATCTGTGTCTCAAAGCATTCCTTTGTAAGGTAAAGGCTTATCAGTTCCGCAATATTTTCATCATCATCAACTATCAGTATTTTCTGTTTTTCTGCCATGATAATCATCCCCCTGTCGAAAGATCCCCCTGCAGCATAATCATCCTTGACACCTTTGTCACTCCAAGCGCAGCGTAGAATCTTTTCTTTAAATAAATGAAACTATAGTTACTCCCGCGTCGCCCTCCCCATGGGCCGCCAGTTCATAGTGCTTTACTATCGAATTGAAACGCAGGTAATCGTGTATGCCCTTTCTTAACGCGCCGGTGCCTTTACCGTGTACTATGCGTACTTTTTCCGCATGCGACATATAAGCATCATCAAGATATTTATCTATCCGCGCTATTGCCTCATCCACGGTACATCCCAAAACATTGATCTCCGAAGAAAGATTCGACGATCTGGAAAGATCCAGTTTGGGCTGCGTTTTTCTGGGCTTATTCTGTTCTATCTGTTTATCACTCAGCTCCGTCTTTACCAGTTCATCCAGCGGCACGCGGCTGGTGATTATCCCGCAGCGCACCTGAACGTTTCCGTCTTTATCCGGCCCGCTTATTATCTCCCCGTCCACATCCATTGAAAGAACATGCACTGTGGTCCCGGGCAAAGCTTCCGAAGGTTTGAGCGCAGCTCCCACGCTTTCCTTCTTTTCCGTCTTATTGCGCTTGAGTGTATCCTTATACAGGGCCTCATCCTGCTTGCTGAGCCATTCACGCACATTGCTGCGCTTCTTCTCCATGGTCTGGATCTTCATCTGATTGCCCTGATTGTTAAAGGCGCGTATCGTTTCGTCCGCCACTTCCTTGGCTTCCTGCAGCAGTTCTTTTGCTTCTTCGCGGGCGTTATTCAGTATACGCTCTTTCTGGCTCTCCAGCTTTGACTCACGTTCAGTCAGTTCCTTTATGCGCTGCTCAAGGCTTTCCTTTTCCTTTGCAAATGCCTCAAGCTCTGCTTCCAGCCTGATGCGCTTGTCCTGCAGTTCGCTGATAACATTCTCAAAGCTTTCCTCTTCATTGCTGACATATTTGCCGGCAGATTCTATAATATCTGTCGAAAGTCCCAGCTTTCCGGCTATGGCAAAAGCATTGCTTTTCCCGGGTATGCCTGTCAGCAGACGATAGGTGGGGCTCAGCGTCTCCACATTGAATTCACAGCCTGCATTCTCCACGCCGTCCGTGGAAAGCGCATAAATCTTAAGCTCGCTGTAATGCGTGGTCGCCATGGTGCGTATGCCCTGCGAATGCAGACGATCCAGTATCGCCGTAGCCAGCGCCGCGCCCTCAACGGGATCCGTACCGGCTCCCAGCTCATCAAAGAGTACCAAGCTGTCGCGCCTTGCTTTCTTTAAGATCCATACGATATTGCTCATATGCGACGAGAAAGTGGAGAGACTCTGCTCTATGCTCTGCTCATCGCCTATATCCGCAAATATATCCCCGAAAAGCGAAAGCTCTGAACGGTCTGCTGCCGGGATATGAAGTCCGGCCTGTCCCATAAGGCATAAAAGGCCAACGGTCTTCAAAGACACGGTCTTGCCGCCGGTATTGGGACCGGTGACTATCAGCAGATCGTAAGTATCTCCAAGGCTTATGTCTATGGGAACCGCTTTAGACTGATCCAGAAGCGGATGCCTTGCGCTGCGCAGCTTTATGCGCCCCTCTGTATTATATACAGGCCGCATCGCATTGAGCTTAAGCGCATATTTGGCCTTTGCAAAAATGAAATCCAGCATGGTGATGTTCCGCTGGTCCTCATTGACAATGTCCGCATTCCGCGCAAGCATAGCTGTGAGAGCCGCCAGGATACGGCGTATCTCATCATCCTCCTCACGCTTTAAGCTGTTAAGCTGATTATTGAGCTCCACTATGGCGGCGGGCTCTATAAAAAAGGTGGAACCGGTCGAACTCTGATCATGAACTATACCGGGCACCTGTGATTTATATTCAGCCTTTACGGGTATGCAGTATCTCTCGCCTCTTTTAGTGATTATGGCGTCCTGCAGATAGGTCCGCAGCGACTGGTTCACCATATGATTTAACTGGCTGTGGATGCGGCCGCTCACCGTGGCAAAGGAATTGCGTATGCGTTTGAGCTCGGATGAAGCATCATCCGCCATTTCCTCTTCGCTCACTATGCAGCGGTTGATCTCGTTCTTTAAGGAGCTTACGGGTATCAGACCGTTAAAAAGTTCTGTCAGCTCATCTTCCGTATCGGCGGCAGTATCTTCGCCGTACTTTATCAGATCCTCCACGCACTGCAGCAGACGGGCCGCCTTTAACAATTCTTCCATTGACAGCGGTCTTCCGATGGAGGCATCCTTTATAAGCTGACGGGCATCAAAATTAGCCCCAAAGGACAGACGGTCGCTTTTGAGCATCCTGCTTAAAGCAGCAGCGGTCTGAGCCTGGGCTTTTTCTATCCATTCAAGACTCTGCGAAGGGCGCAGCGTGGCGCACATATGCTTAGCCGGCGCGCTGCCGCAATATCCCTCCAGTATTGTCGTGATCTTATCAAATTCCAGGGTATGCAAAACTTTTCCATTCATAATATATAAAATATACCCTAAAAAAAGCTAAAAATCAAGGAACATGAGCTTACGGCGTTAGAGTCGTTCCCCACCCCGGATTCCGGCCGTCCCTCTCTCCGTCCATCCTGGGATCCTTCTTTAAAAACAGCTCCGTGCATATGCTTAGCGCATCCAGAGCTTTTAAATTATACACGTAGTATTTCTTTGTTATCCCCGCATTATTATCAGAAGATACAGTATATTCAATATACAGATATTGGGAATCCGTAGAATCGCATATCAAAACCGAAATGAGCCCAAAGATACTCTCCTGCGGAGTCAGCTTCACAGATCTCAGATTTTTAGCTTCCAGATCTTTAAGAGCATTGTTCAATGCTGTTTCAAAAGCGGAAATATCATAAATTATCTGTTGATCCTCTTTTGTTTTGAGTGTCCACATATTGGTGGGCATGATATTACTGTGGTCATGCTTCTTTTTTCCTTCCTCCATCAGAGCTGCCTGCTTGGCAAGTCTTAAGGTCTCCGCGCCTTTTTCGGCATCAGAAAATCCCCGCGCAACATCCTTATCTGCAAGCGACCTGCCGTTACCGTTGGTCGCATAGGTGGGTATACGGATCTCCTTGCCTTTATGATAAAACTGAAAGTATACATAGGTTGTAAACGCCTGACCCATATATGGAACATGACTTATGCTGATCTTTCCTATCGTCCCGGCAGATATCATCTGAAACTTCCACGGGTTCATATTCGACAGATATGCTATCCTCCCGCCCTCCGTATCTATGAGTATCGTTCCGTTATATCCCCGGTAGGTATACGCCTCATCAAAGCCGTACTTTCCCTTGTTCTTCTCAATTGTTTTGGAAATGACACGGTAAAACACACTGTGAGGGTTGCCGGCGTTTATGTTATACAACAGCCATATAATGGCAACCAGAAGAGACATGTACAAAAAACAGGCACAAAATCCGTGCCTTCAACGCCAAGGCGGAGAGCCGCCGCAACGGCAGCCCCTCCGCCAAAGATCACAAGTATATTGCATAGCAGATAATCTGCACCAACAGTACGGAGACGATCTGTATATTCCGCTTCCGCGATTATCCTTGTATCATCGTTTTCCAACATTTTATCCTTTT
>CAMOEK010000142.1:0-6888 GCA_946612125.1 uncultured Lachnospiraceae bacterium
CGGCAATACTGCTGTTTTTCTTATCAGCCTCGGAAGCATATGCTTCAAAATCTATATCACTGACCTCAGGGGCTTCCGGCTCTGTATTCTGCGGATCGATCCTGTGAATACGTCCCAGGATCTCACCGGCCATATAACACTGCTTTTTCGATATGGCGTTATAATCCGTAATACTCCCTTCCTGCCATCGGAAAATGTAATAGAACTTTTCCCCTTCTTCTATCATCTTCTTTCCGTCAAAAGAAAGCGCCGGAACGATAGGAATACCTTCCTTCTCCAGAACACGCTCCAGCTCTTCCGCCATCGCGTAATTATCAAGAACTCCCGGGCGCTTCATAACCTCGGGATTCAGGCATTTTACCGCATATACTTCCGACTCTGTTCTGACCTTATACATTTTATGCATAAGGCCTCCGGAGATTGCTTCTATGTCTCCGCATATATTCCCCAATCCACATTTCAGAAACAACACGGATATATTGTCACTAAGCTCACTCATCTATTATCATTAATCCCTTCAAACAACTTACCCTCATATTCCATAGAACGCGCCTTAGCACTTCCGTTATTTCGCAAATTCGTTATCATGACACGGCCTTGATTCCGTCTCGATCCATGCCGGAGCAAATCCGCTTCCCAATGCGATTATGCTGTTCAAACAGCCAGGATCCGTTTTTTCCTTTTACCCAATTTCCAAGCCAGGGATGCAGCTTTTCGTCAGCAGAAATAACCGCATTTCCTCCAAATGTTGCCATCTGCAGGAAAAACGGAGTATCGGAAAACTTTCTTCTGTTCTCGTGCAGGCAGTTCTTCGTGATCACATTTTTATCACGGTCAAAATCCTCAGGGCTGCAGTTAAATTCAAGGGCAAGCTGCTCTTTTACTCTATGATCGATCATTGATATTCCTCCGCTCTGCTCTTTTATAAAGTATCGAAATACAGGACTTAAGCATACAGTTCAGCTCAGATCTAAATGTTGGCATAAGCTTCACTCAATTAGCTTAAATATGATAATGTTTGCTGTGAATGTCAAGTGTTTTAGTGCAAAAAAAGGGATGCGCGATAACGCATCCCCGTCTTGATATCTCCCCCTCAGAAGATATGCTTACTCAGCCTTTACATGCTTTGAATCCGTATAGATAAACCTGTCGCTCCAGAGCACACCGGTTATCGCAACATTTCCGCCATCAGGAACTATATCCAGCAGTTTATCCGCATCAACGATCACGACCGTAAATTTCTGCGTCAGCTTGCCCGAATCATTCTGGACAGTGATATAGCTTGAATAGGTTGAACCGCTGGCTACTCCGTGCAGTTCGAATATCATTCCGAAATCGTTACCGATACCTTTTTTGATATCGTTAAAGGTATTGTAATCCTGGGTGCCGTCCATAACGAAATCCGGGACCTGATCAAGATTAACACCGGAAAGATCTGTCTTGTCGTCAGGCTGCTCATAGGGGCTGCCTGCTGCCAGGGCATCTGCCTTTGCCTGCGCCTCTGCCGCTTCCTCAGCTGCAGCCTTATCCTTAGCTTCTTTTTCGGCTGCTTCCATTTCGGCAACGGTAGTTACCTCAAATGCCGGCTTATAGCCCGCCAGGTTCATATTATCATCATAGTAAGGGAAGAGACCAAACTCCGTGATCTTTCCCTCTGCAGAGATAGTAAATTCCTGCTGCCAGTGGTCGCTGTTTGAAGTGGCATCAGCGTTCTCTCCGCCATTCTCAAGAAGCGATCCCGCATCGACTACCTGTATACCGGCATCTTCCGCATTATCATAGATCAGCATCAGCACATTGGCCGCCTGCACTTCCCAATGCCCCTTCATGTCATCCATGCCTGTTACGGATTCTACAAAAGTCCCGTCCTCGTTAAAGACGATCTGCTGATGTTTTACGCTCGAAAGGTCACGGTATGCCACCAGCCCCGCAAACGCTTTATCATACCAGCTCTGATCCTTGCAGCCGTAGTCGGGATGGCATCTCTTCCACTCCACGCCGTTCTTAAAATCGTAGCATGTAAAGTTATCCTGGAAGGTGAAGTCGTAATCGTAAGTCACGGACTTATCTCCCATAAAGCTGAACTCACCCGTGATGGCATGACCGTTTCCGCCGTCTCTCAGAGGCATATCGATCATATCATCATCTTTTCCGTCAGCCATCACATGGTACTGGCAGAAAGAAAGCCCCACGCAGTCATTCTGTTTTGAAGTCTGGGTAAGAGTAAACGCTATCTCCGATGATGTGTCACCGTTCGGATACCAGCGGTCGGAAGTATCCTCATCACTGTTTAGCGATCCCGGATGGATCATAGCGGGATCCACGTTTGCGGGATATTTTACCACAGGATCCACAGCCTCTTCCTTTTCCTCTTTTACATCTTCGACCTCAGTCTCCGTTTTTGCTTCGGGCTCCTTGCCTCCACATGCAGCCAGGGAAAGCCCCAGCCCCAGCGCAAGGGCCAGCAGTCTTGCTTTTTTCATAATTTTTTCCTCCTCCTCTTTGCTGAAAAAAAAAACAGCTTCCGAAAGCGCAGCCTTTAAAACTGTGCTTTCCGAAGCGTATTCTATCATAATTGACATTTATGTTAATCACCCATATGGGTGATTTTAGGATGGGCTATAGCGGCACCACTATTCCTTTAACTCTGGCCTCGATGGCCAGCTCGGTACGGTTGGAAAAACCTGTTTTATCAAGCATATGCTGAATATGGGATTTGACTGTATTGACGGATATCTTCAGCCTCTGTGCGATCTCGGTGTTCTCTGCTCCGGTAGTAAGCTCACGCAATACTGCCATCTCGGCAGCCGAAAGTTCCGCGCTGTCTGTTAAGCCTATCTTCTCAACAGGCGCGCTCTGCGGATAGACGTTTTCGCCATCCATCGTCCTTCGCATTATCTCAAGAAGCGGCTCACGGCTTGCTTCCTTATACCAGAAGCTCTCCACGCCAAGCTGTTTCGCACGCTCGATAAAACGTGCTTCAGGCATGGAAGTCACTGCTATCAGTTTTATATCCGGATAATTGTTCTTAACATATTCGCATGCATCCAGACCGCTTATGCCGTCTGCCATCACTATATCCATTATTATCAGATCCACGGGATACTTAGCCAGATAGATATCTACCATCCCTGCCGAATCGATTGACTTTACAAGTTCGTAGCGTGATGAGCTGCGCACATAATTTTCAAACAGCTGACGTGAGATCTTCTGATCGTCTACTATAAGGACTCTGGTTTTTTCCATGTTGATGATAACTCCTTATTTTTATATCTTAAAGAAATGCTTTCTTCATTTAAAATGATACCGGAAGCGATATCTTAAGCATAAAGCCGTCAGTGGCGGTTATCTGCATTGTCCCGCCGTATTTCTCCACCATGCTTCTTAAGGATTTAAGTCCGCCCTTTTCCGTTACCCGTTCCGTTTTATTGCTTCCGTTATTGGTGATCGTAAGTATCACCCCCTTTTTATCCCGGATAGCTTTTACATAAACTTCATCCCCTCCGGCGTGGCGCAGCGTATTCGTCATACATTCATGCATGGCCGTGACAGCAATATGCCTTATTTCCCCTTCACGTCCGAAGATCCTGTCAAAGCTTTCCTTCGTTATACCGGCACCATTGAATATAAGCCCTACGCCCACATCCGAAGCCGCCTCGACCAGCGCGATGAGTTCATCGTCATCTTCTCTGACAGGATCGTTGTTCATAAAGGAAATGTTTTCTTTCCACATATCAAGCAGCTCGGTAACGCGCTGCGCATCTTCCTTTTCTTCGTTTAAAAGGTATTGCTGCGTGGCAAGAAGAGCCTGTCCCAGTTTATCATGAACCATGACCTTTGCGTTAAGTATCTCATTTTCGATAACGAAAGAATCTATAGTGGCATTAAGTTCCTTAAGCTGTCCGTTCATACGCTCAAGTCTTTCATTCTTCTTTTTAAGCAAGCCGGTGGTCCTGTATTCCTCACTCACATCGTCAAAAATAAACTCGATGCATTTCACCCCGTCGATCATATACTCATGCTTTCTGTATGAATAAAAAGCATCGTCACCAAGCTCTATCACGTCTTTATCAAAAAACAAGAGTTTTTTAAACAGGCCTTCATCACCGTGCGGATTCTCACCAAAAGCCTTTTCGCCGATCCGCTCCATCACCGGATTGATAACGACAGGTATCCCTTTATGCGTATATATCGCGATCCCTGCTTCTAAAAGATCGATACCCTCCTTTATGGATACATTGCTTATATGGCTCTTTCGGTATCTTAAATGATCTGCGGTTAATAATATCAAGCCCCCGTTCAGGACTAACAGAATGATAAAAATGCTCCATAACGGTAATGTGTCTGCAACTCGCGAAACATATACCGCTTCTTTTCCTGCCCTCATTTTGTTCAGATCTATCATGATCTCGATCAAAAGAAATGAACTGAACGCTACAGACAGGGTGATGAAGTTTTTTATCCTTCCCTCTGCATTTCTTATCCTTAAAACAGCCAAAAAAGCCGCTCCCCAGAATAAGACCAGGAGTGTCAGTGCGAAAGGTATACGGATGGCTGCATGCGACATTATGAAGGACATTTCAGGCACCTCCGGCAGGAAGCTTCTTTACTTCACTCACAATGACAGAATAAGGGATATGTATCCGCTCTTCCAACTTACTTTCAAAGCTGCTGTACAGCTTAAGGATCTCCGCAGCGGGGAGTTTATCTTTTTTGTCATTTAAACACTCCTTCAGGTCGTTTAGATCCACATCTTTACATGCATATTCTGCGTAGCGCAAAGATTCTTCCATAGACAGCTTAAGCTCGGCAAGCGGAATATAAACTTCGGTTTCTGCATCGTTTTCAGCCATAAGGAAAAGATTACCGTATCTTTTGATATATGCGCCTATCACGGCCATAAGCTTAAGCTTTTCATCCGGCGGCATCTCTGCCTGCGTTAGTCTTTCCATCAATCCTGTCTTGTCCTGCAGCGCAATGCTTAATCTGTCATATATCTCTGTCCTTGTTTTTATGGACAGTTCCTTTTCTTTATAGGTCTTCTGGGATCGTAATATCTCAGCTTCTTCGGTGAGACTTTCCTGTACGCGTGACAGTTCCTCTTTCAGACGCCTCAGCCTGCTAACATCATCCTTCCAGCAGACATATCCTCCGGTCACTTCCTGTACATGCTGCCTGATACCGTTTTCGTCTCCGGTCTCCGCCGGTTTCCCGGCCGTTTTATCCACTACATAAGCATTTATCCCGGATCTCTTAAAGATCTCATCCAGCTCCCTGTTCGATGCTATAACTCCTGTCTGGATAAAACTTTCCCAGAATACGATCACCGCTAAAGAATACAGCTGCTGGAATCTGAAAAAATGCCTGTCTCCGATCATCAGCATATCCGTATACATATCGGTCACCGCATACGCCACAGTTAACGCAAGTACCAGAAACGGTATCCACATGTATCTTTTGCTTTCACCGAATACGCCCCTTTTGATCGCAAGGATCAAAGAGGTGAGCATAAGTATTATTATCCATGCACTCAGCAGATAGAATCCCACGCCGCGCATGCTGATACTGTCCCAGTCTTTAAAGTCCGGCAAAAATCTCCATACACATTGGTGCAGATCATTAGTCATCGTAAAGGTGACCAGAAGCGATGCCGCCATAAGAAGCAGCTTATCCTTATAGTCATAGCCGTTCTTTTTTCTGCCTATGGAGCGCGATACCATCATAGAATATGCCGGTATGAAGATAAGCGGCATATAATAGGCATACCAGAAATGCCTGGACAATATCTCTGTATCATACAGGAACTGATATTTAAACAGCTGGAAAAGATAAAGCATAAGAAAACACATCATGATCTTAAGCAGCAGGGATCTGATGCGTTTATCCGTGACTCTGAGCCATACGCCGGATCCCCAGCAGATCATAAGCATTCCCCATCCCAGGATCTCTATGCTGTGAAACGGAAAATCTATAGGCGAAAACATATCGATCAGATTGATCAGAACTGCTGTCAGGAAAAATAGGATTATATTACGCCTTGTCCTGCGGCTTATCAGCATCTGTGCACTTCCTCAAAGCTTTTTCGTGCCCTGTCCGGGACTTTTACCAATAAATATTCCATGCGTATCACTTGTCCTTTTTTCCTTGTTTTAATATCTCTATCACTTTATCGTAATTTTCGGCCACATGCGGAAATACGCAGTCCATACAGCTTTTGACTTTCTTCCCCTTCACCTCTACGTATTTATAATTGCCGGGGCAGTCATATTCATACAGCGGGCAATAGCAGAACAGGCAGTTTATATCCACGCTGCATTTATGACAGGGATAGTATTCACAGTCTTTGTTCGCAAAAAAACGTGATGAGTTCTCCATGATCTTTTCTTTAATCATCCTTTCATTTTTTGCCATAATATTCAGTCATTTTAGTCACAAAGCATCTTATGCATTCCGGCGCCGAAGGGTAATAAAAATGCGGGAAGCCCCAAAGCGATACCTCATTGCCGCACATACAGTTCCATTTCTTTGATCCGTCGGGCTTCTGTGCCGTGCAGTATCCTCCGTTTGCGCTGCTTTCGTAATAATGGAATTCATGGCCTTTCATTCCCTTAAGCATCTTTGCAAAAACCGGGCTGTCATCTTCTGCCTCAGCTATGTTCATATAGCCAAAGCGCACGCTTTTTCCGGTATACCTGCACTCCCCGTCTATTATTCCCACAAGCTTATGATCATTACCCTCAATATCAGAAACACTTTTATGCAGATACATGAATCCGCCGCACTCCGCAAGAGAAGGCATGCCGTCATTGACCGCATTCCTTATTGATGTGAGCATCGATACATTGCCGCTGAGCTCTTTAAGATACAGCTCAGGATAACCGCCTCCCA
>CAMOEK010000143.1:0-6756 GCA_946612125.1 uncultured Lachnospiraceae bacterium
TCATTTCTTTTTACGATATTTTCGTTCATACTTTTTCTCCCTTCTCGGCTCACTCCATATCAGCAAAATCCCAGGTCATAAATGTGCTCCGTATATACCGGAAATTATACCTTAACCGAATCCCGTATTCAATAGAATATGCGTGCGTCCCGGACGCGTCTTTGTTCTGCTTTCCGAATCTTTTATACTGTCATTATTTTTGATATAATCAGTTTATCTCAATCCTTTATAACAAGGGAGCGATATATGAACCTGTTTCAGATAACGGATATAAAGATGATATTGACGGTGGCATTATCTGTTCTTTGGCTTGTTTCAGGAATGCTGCTGTATGCTTTTATCGGTGTAAAACACGGTCCCGACGGCGGGCTTGATAAGCTCGCAGATGCCTTTGTCTATGTTTTTATATGGCGTCTTCTCATTTATGGTCCGCCTATCCTTATTACCTCTGTTGCTTTTGCCCTTTGGCTTATTCAGAATCACATAAAAGCGGTCCCCATCGCGGTCATTATCATCATCGTCCTGATACTTGGCAGGATCCTGTATATAAAATTTTTCAGAAAGATCATATATACTCCGGAAAAGGTTGCCGCCGGACTAAGCTCATTCGAAGAATGGCACAGTCGTCACGCCGGGGAAAGCTCCGTTGAATATACCGAACACGATATAATATGTAATTACATCCAATACGTCATCTCCGAAACGATGAACGAATACCGCTCAATGCATTCCGAAGATGATGTCAGCTTAAAGACAGCTTTTATCGATGCCGCATTAAAAGCCCACTGTCCGGAGCTTTCACAGGTTGAAGGCTGGGAATACTTTCCCGATATAAAAAAACTCATCCCGCCACGCAGTGACGGAGATGAGCGTTTTTTACTCAGTAATTCCGATTTCCGCCATATCGCCGGTCACTATCACAGGACTATGAACCGCGATCATTGGTATGACCGTTATCAGTTTAAAGACTCTGTAATAGCCGAATGGTATTCATGGCTGCCCATGCTCTCCATATTCTACAACGACGGTACCATGGATATGGTAATTGCAACATAAGCTCTGTCCATTTGTCTTTATGCTGCCTCAGCCGCCTTATTCACTATCCGCCTGGAACCATTCCCTCATGAATTCCTGATAATCATAAAAATCCCAGTTTTCCACAACATCCCTTGGCAGGCTTATTTCCACGCAGGTATCATCATATGTATTGAACATAAGGGTAAAAGCTCCGTCCTCCTATAGTCGTTTATCCCCCGCCCCAAACCGTGGCAGGTTCCATAACAAGGGGGCGACCGATCCTTAAAAAGCCTTATATATAGCAAACGACAAAACTCTTTTCGTTTTGGCGCTTACTATAATATCAGATAAAGCCTGTTTTGCATACCGCTCTTTGACATTATGCTGAGCAACGATCAAAAAGATGTTACTATTCACGGCCCTCAGGCCGTAATAGAATGATAAAAAAAAGATATACTTTTATGTCGGACGCGCCATAAAAAAAAGCTGTATAAACGTATATACCATATATGACCGAATCTAAGCTGCTGTTACGGAAACAGAGCAGCATGAAAAGGAAAGGGTGTTAAGTATGAAAAAAGCAGTGATCGTTTTAAGTGCACTTACAGTGCTGGTGATGAGTGCCTGCGCCGGAAAAAACGATACAGGCAATGAAAGCAGCGTGAGGGGCAGAATGGAGACTTCACAGGATGATGATCAGAATACGCCTGATGATGATACTGTCCTGACGGAATATGACGGAGCAGATGAAAACGTCGAGAGCGCTGTCTATGATATTGAACGGATATACCCGGACGATCTGTTTAAAAAGATAATAGAAGGAGATGAAACGCCCGTACTCGTCGGATACGGACTGGGCGGAGAATCGGGATATGTAACTGCAGAATCGGATGAAGCGGAAGTCATAAACGGCTTTATCGAAGCCTTCAGAGAAGTAACAATAAAAAGCACCGATCATAACCCGGAGTCAGATATGTATGTAGCAGACGGTGGGGAAGATATAATATTTGGTATGGAGGATGGCAGGCAGTTTCATATAGCGATGGACGGGCGCATATGGATACATACAGATGATGTGGTATTTGAACTGGACAATACCGGCAGACTTTCCGAAATGTGCGTGATGATGCAGGAGATCGCATATATGAATCAGGCCGGCGGGAATGTACCTGATGATTATATTGCCGTTCTCCGCGGCGGAGTTGGGGAAAAAACTTCAGAAACCTACGTATATGAAACCGATAAAGGCTATAAATATATCAATGTCACATCCACCACGGTCTCCTGGGGATCACCGCAGTGGAATCATGCAGTCGAAAAGATCGGTACGGTATCAAGCAAGGAAGAGGTTGTTGAAATTGCAAAAAGGCACGGCGCAGACAGCTGCGTAACTTATCCGGGAAGTTTTGATCCGTATCCCATAGAGGACTTTAGCAGGAAATAATTTTCTTCCTTTCCGTTCTGTCCAGTATATCGCGGTAACCCGGCAGATACTGCACAGCGATAACATTTTCCGGGTGCGCCAGCGTCAGATACAATACCGTAACAAAGATCCACTCCAGCGGTTTCATCAGAATGAACACAACATCGCAGGCGGTTTTCGTGCGGATACATCTTGCAATTGGGAAACCGTATTTATCATAGAAGCCACGGATCACCCGATGCAGGCGGGGAGTCTTCCATTCCAGGACCAGTTCAAACGCATTGGCGATCTCCAGCTGCCGGTTGACTACCACCCGGTGTCCGTGGCGTTCACCCATACGCAGCGGCTTTACGACTTTCTCATGGCCGCCGGCTGCTACCGTACAAAGATAATGCTCGTCAACCATTACATTTGGCGGCGGCATCATCTGCGAAAGGTTCCAGTCTGCCGTCTCCGTCCATGTTGCGATCAAAGCATCCGGGCGCTGTCCAAGCAGAACAGAAACCCCAAGGACTATCCCCAAAAGCGGCAGCATCAGAAGCAGCGCCACTAACGGCCAGTTCTGTGCCTTTCCCAGAAAACCCTTGTGCCGGACTTCCCCGGCGTTCTCAATCCCGCCATCCGTCAGCTGTTTGGCGCTTATATCATTCCATTCGATGATCTTTTCCCGGATCAGGGAGCACATCATAATGATCAGATTTATCGGAAGCACCATAAGCGGAAACGTAAACTCATCTCTGTGATCCAGCGGCCAGATATGGAGACACCAGATCACACAGCTGATGGCTGCCGGGTACATAGCCGCGATCGCGAGCACCGATACCAGCGGCGGCGTATTCTCCATCTTTCTGGTGGCCAGTACCACAAAACCCGCTGCCCCGATCAGCATAAGCGCAATATAGATCCCCCTGGTCTGTGAATTCAGGATCTGATGCACCTCACTGTTTACCAGCTGAACATCCCAGTATGCATCCGTCACATCTTCCAAAAAACTCAGAAATACCCCGCTGAAAAATAACCCCAGCAAGACCGTCAGCCACCAGAACAGCCGCTTGTGTTTCATCCCGGGAACTATAAGGCCGCGTATATTTCCGATGCTTAAGATAACCGGCGCTGCCAAGGCTGTAATGACCAATGCTATACCGATCACTCCGGATATAACACTCAGTAATACTCTTAACGGATCACTCATATTTGCAGACGCTCCTTTGTTTCATGTAGTCTTTCACGATAATCTATAATGGCAGCCAGTCAAGTACTTTTTTGATCTGACTGTCCCAGAAATCCCAGTCATGTCCTGCATCTTCTTCATCCCAGGTAACATCAGCTCCCTTTTCCCGCAAAAAATCCCTGAACGCTAAATTAACGCTCATCAGATCATCTTTTTTACCGCAGGCCATATAAAAACGTGGAATCTTCTTATTATTCTTAAACATCTCCTCAGCTGCTATCTTAGGATTCAGATCTGTTCGGGCAGCTTTCGCATGATCATCAAAGAGCCCTATATCGGCTTCTTCCGACAAGTCATCAAATATATGTATCGCTGATGATAAACCAGCGACATGGCTGTAAGTCTCCGAATAAACAATACCGTTTCTTAATGCCCCATAGCCTCCCATGGAGAGCCCTGCTATGAATGTATCTTCTCTTTTATCCGAAAGCGGAAACATTTTCCTGGTGATCTGCGGAAGTTCTTCCCCGATAAAGCTTTCATAATCATTCCAAGGGGTTCTGGATTTAAAATAAAATGCGTTATCTCCCGAAGGCATCACCACCGCAAGATTTTTTTCTTCCGCCCATATCTGTATGCGTGTGCGGCTTACCCAGTCTGTATAGTTTCCCAAAAGCCCATGTAATAAATACAGGGTCTTATATTTATGATCCTCTTCAGCCAGATACCTGTTCGTATCCGCATCAAACCTGTCTACCGGCAGGATCACATTAAGCGGGACTATCCTAAACAATGCTTTAGACAAATAATTAACCTGTATCAGCGCCATATCATCATCCTTTCTCTGTTATGCAGCTGCTTTCAGCTGATCCCATTTTATCAGAAACCGGCGCATAACAAAACTATGGTATTTTTTTAAGAAACAAAGCAGATGCTGCCTTTTAAGATAATGCATATCGCGTCTGCAATGCTATGGCAGACGCGATGGAAGAATATATTATGAATATGCGATGCAGTTTACCGGTTTTTGTTCAAAACGACCCATGACTTATATCCTCCTTTTACGAGGCACGAAGCTCACAGTTATCTCCTATGGTCTGCTGCCGCATCAGTTTTTTATCATTAACTCATGACATCATGCTGCTTTGCGGAGCATCAGGGATTTAATGCTTATATTCCGTCAGCATGTCAGTCCCCGTCTTAGTTAGCATCATCAAAAGGATCAAGTTCTATATCAGTCAGATCAATTGTACTTGTGCTGTCCATGCAGTTTATCCTCCTCCATATCATATCCGCTCGTTTCTTTCTATACCAATAATGCATGAGCATAAAATATATTGCAGTACAGGAACACTTTTTTACCCGGCTGTATCTGCCAAGCAACAGAAGGACATTCCAGACACAGCACCCTTCTGTTTTTCCAGGTCTTTTCGACGGTTAAGTTTATCAAAAAAATAACCGGCTCCTTACTTACGTAGAGGAGCCGGCCAAAAGGGGAATTAGCAAAAAAAGAGTAAACAACATCCTTTCTCACTTACAAGTCTTATTGTAATATATGTAACATCAGCTTTCTATCAATAACTCTTTGCATTTTTGCTACCATCATGAGCAATAGTTCGTTTGAACCTGTTCCGATTTACCCCACTGTTTACAGCTGTTACTTCTGACATTGTCTGTCCTTATTATCTTTATCAGGCTTTGCCTTCGCCACTTCCTTGCTCCCTTTGATTACAATGTACGCCACCTCTGCAGCCAGCGCCAATACTACAAGTGCTACAGGTCCTTTAGTTAATTTCATACCCTCTGTTACCTCCCGATCCCCGGTTTTCATTTGGCTATACTCCGTGCCCTTCCCCCTTAAACATTTCTATCCCGTCCAACTCTGTTTTCATTCTGTGAAAAATGCAAAATCTTCATACTCCAATCAGCAGTATTAACGAATTGCAGGAATACTCCTATACCGGTTGATTATATCATAAATAAATTCCCAAAGGGAACCACCCCCGCAGCTTTCCTCTCTATTTACCTTTGACCAGAAAATGGCTATATCGGGAATTCCTATACTCAACTGTCGCTTTTTTCACTCTATTATCCCCGCAGCTTTCCTCCCTTTTTACCTTTGATCAGAAAATACTATACCGTGGATTCCTATACTCGTTCATATTTTTAACTACATATGCCTTTTATCACTTTGGGCGGCTGTCTTGATCGTATCATAAGTCCGACAAGCATACTTTTCATCCAAAAAAAGCTTTTATCACAATATCTATATCATTTGTTCCCAGTGGATATGCTGAAGTTTCTTCTGTTATTATCAGATTTTGTCCTGTAAATATCCCATTTTTCATATATGATTTTATCCTGAGAACCGATTTTGCAGCATATTCTTTATCATCCATCATTCCCCTGTGTTCCCAGTACAGCTCTCTTCTTTCTTTTATATTAAGTACAGTGAAATCCGGATAGATCTTTGTACCGTTCTTTAATATCAGCGGACACTCATATTTATATGGGATTCCCTTCGCCGCCAATGCATTCGCGATGTTCAGTTCTGATTTTGATCTTACTCTTTCGCCCTTCTTCGTTTCATATACAGTCACATAATCCGCTATCTCTTTTCCTTCGAATGGTATGCTCTCCCACAACTTTAAATAGTCTTCATCTGCCATATCAGCAGCTTCAATATACTCCTTCACTTCATCAGGATATTGCGTGTAGATCATCCTGATCCTGTCAGCGATATCACCCGAATCTTTTATAAATCTTTCGAGCGTATGTATCTCCCGGCCCAGAAGCCTGAGCAGCTTCTCATCATATGATTTCTGAACATACTCCCTTATTTTGGATGTATCTGATTTTGGAATATATACTCCGCTTTTAACTGTATTATCCTCACGCAAATAAAACTGTATCCTGTTACCGACATTCGCAATACGTATTTTCCCACTCGGAGCATTCCTTGCCATATCTTCCTTTTTCTGCTTTACTTCCGTCAGTTCCCTCAATCTTCTTTCGGCTTCACAATAAAGATCTGTGCGTTTCAAAAGTGATACAGATTTCTTTTTTACCATCCGCATTTCTCCTTTCATAATCTTTGATACTACTCTCATAATCTTTGATACTACTCTCCGGCCGCATGCTGAAA
>CAMOEK010000144.1:0-6683 GCA_946612125.1 uncultured Lachnospiraceae bacterium
TCACGATGACCATAACATTGGCTTGTCACTGCACGATGACCGGGAGGAAGCTCACGATGACCGTAACATTGGCTTGTCACTGCACGATAAGCGGGAGGGCGCTCACGATGACCGGCTATATATGAATATCGCTTTACCACCTGCACTAAGGGTGCCGGTGATAAAGCGATAAATACTTCAGTGTATCTTTTGCTTATACAGGATAAGCGTTGTTCTTTGTATCAGCCTTCTTTGCATCAACTTTCTTCTGCTGTGCTTCACGATACTTGAAGAACTCGGTAGCAACCTGAGGGAACAGAGCGTAGGAAAGAACGTCTTCTTCCTGCTGCTTATACTGCTTCATCTCTGCTTCGATTGATGCAAGCTCCGGCTTGTCATGTCCGGTAGCTTCTGCAGATCTTGCTGTTGAACGCTTCTCACCGGGGATGACCTTGTTGATGACATCCGGGTTCATAGGCTTAACAGTCTGTCCGTAGTTACCGCGGAGCAGATCCTTGAACTCGCCTGTAGCGGTCTTGTATCTCTCTCCCATCAGCACGTTGAATATAGCCTGGGTACCGACGATCTGTGAAGAAGGTGTAACCAGAGGAGGCTCACCGCAGTCCTTACGAACGCGGGGTATCTCTTCGAGCACCTCATTGTACTTATCTTCTGCATGCTGCTCTTTAAGCTGCGAAACCATGTTGGAAAGCATACCGCCGGGTACCTGGTAAAGCAGGGTCTTGATATTAACGCCCAGCACCTTGGTGCTCATCAGGCCGTTCTCGATGCACTCTTCACGATAAGGTCTCCAGTAATCAGCGATCTCAGCCAGGAGCTTCTGATCGTACCCGGTATCGTAAGGAGTATCCTTGAAGGTCTCAACCATAACCTCTGTAGCAGGCTGGGATGTACCCAGTGCGAAAGGTGATATAGCGCAGTCGATAACGTCTACACCTGCTTCAACAGCCTTAAGATAAGTCATTGAAGCCACACCTGAGGTGTAGTGTGTATGCAGCTGGATAGGAAGCTTGGTGCTCTCTTTAAGAGTCTTAACAAGCTCTGCAGCCTTATAAGGAACCAGCAGACCGGCCATATCCTTGATACAGATGGAATCTGCTCCCATCTCTTCTATCTTCTTAGCCATGTTTGCCCAATACTCAAGCGTATAAGCATCACCCAGTGTATAGGACAGAGCTACCTGTGACTCGCCACGGCCTTCCTGCTTCTTGATCTTGTTGGTTGCATCAACTGCAGCCTGAAGGTTACGGAGATCATTAAGGCAGTCGAATATACGGATAACATCGATACCGTTTGCTATTGACTTCTCAACGAATGCATAAACCACATCATCTGCATAAGGACGATATCCTAAGATATTCTGTCCGCGGAAAAGCATCTGGAGTTTGGTCTTCTTGAAACCGTCACGAAGCTTGCGAAGTCTCTCCCAGGGATCTTCCTTAAGGAAACGAAGCGAAGCATCGAATGTAGCGCCACCCCAGCACTCTACGGCATGATAGCCGACTTTATCCATCTTATCTACGATGGGAAGCATCTTTTCGGTAGGCATACGTGTTGCTATCAGAGACTGATGAGCGTCACGCAGAACCGTTTCCATGATCCCAACCGGTTTTTTAGCCTGTTCAGCCATTTTATTTTCCTCCTAATCTTTTATCAATAAAAGTCTTATAAGTTTAATACCGGATCAAAATACTCCGAAGATGGCCATGAAAGTACCGGCTGCAACGGCAGTACCGATAACTCCTGCCACGTTAGGTCCCATGGCATGCATCAGCAAGAAGTTCGTAGGGTCTTCCTCTGCACCTACACGCTGTGAAACACGCGCCGCCATAGGCACAGCGGAAACACCGGCCGAACCGATAAGCGGATTAACTTTACCCTTTGTAATAACACACATCAGCTTTCCGAAAAGGACACCGGCTGCAGTACCGAAAGCGAAGGCAACCAGACCAAGTGCCACGATGAAAAGTGTGTCTGTGTTAAGGAATGCTTCTGCAGATGTGGTAGCACCTACGGAAGTACCAAGCACGATAACAACGATATACATAAGGGCGTTTGAAGCGGTCTCAGTAAGCTGGCGGACAACGCCTGACTCACGGAAGAGGTTACCCAGCATCAGCATACCAACAAGGGGAGCTGTGGTGGGAAGTACTATCGAAACCACTATCGTAACTACGATAGGAAACAGGATCTTCTCCAGTTTGGTAACAGGGCGAAGCTGACCCATCTTTATCTGACGCTCTTTCTTGGTAGTAAGAAGCTTCATGATAGGCGGCTGGATGATGGGTACCAGCGACATGTATGAATATGCCGCCACAGCGATGGGCCCAAGGTACTTGGTCTGACCCAGCTTACCCGCAAGGAATATTGATGTAGGGCCGTCAGCACCGCCTATGATGGAGATGGCTGCAGCTGCCTTGCCGTTAAAATCTGCCCAGCCCATAGCACCTGCAAACAAAGCTCCGAAGTAAGCGGCAAAGATACCGAACTGCGCGGCTGCTCCCAGAAGGAAGCTTGCAGGGTTTGCAATAAGCGGTCCGAAGTCTGTCATTGCACCGACACCCATAAAGATAAGCGACGGCAAAATAGCCCACTCATCAAGTACATAGAAATAATACAGTAATCCGCCCACACCGTTCGGCGAATCCTCAGCCCTCATCATGATATCCGGGTAAATATTTACCAGCAGCATACCGAATGCAATGGGCACCAGCAAAAGAGGCTCAAACTCAAAGCGTATTGCCAGGAAGAGGAAAAAGAGCGCCACGCAGATCATGATC
Source organism: uncultured Lachnospiraceae bacterium (assembly GCA_946612125.1). Lineage (GTDB taxonomy): Bacteria > Bacillota > Clostridia > Lachnospirales > Lachnospiraceae > NK4A136. The sequence goes on from CAMOEK010000144.1 coordinate 2,781, forward strand.
ACGTTCTTATATGTAAAGTCGGGATTCATGAACGCCATCTGGCCGAGCAGATTGTTAATGATCTCACTCATTTATCTTACCTCCAAAAGTCTCCTTGTTTCTTAGTTAAGTGTTGCAAGAACCTGGCCTGCCTCACATGCATCGCCAACTGCTACATCTATGCTGGCAACGGTACCATCCTGGGGAGCTACCTGAGGGATCTCCATCTTCATAGCTTCGATGATAAGCACTGCATCACCCTTCTTTACAGCGTCGCCAACATTCTTTTCGATCTTGAATACCTTACCTGCTGCGCCGGCTTCGATCTTTACTGAACCTGCGCCTGAAGACTTAGCTGCGGGAGCTGCCTTAGGAGCTGCCTTGGGCGCTGCTTTGGGAGCAGCCTTGGGTGCGGAAGCTGCTGCGCCTGCGCCGCCTTCTTCCACTGTAACATCATATACGTTGCCGTTTACGGTGATTGTATAATTCTTCATTTTTTAATCCTCCATTGATTATCTTATTCTTCTTATACTGCGTACAACAAAACCATCAACTGATGCGGCACCTTCTGATGCTGCAATGGCTGCGGCTATAACAGCCACAAGCTCTGTATCATCCGTCTCTTCTTCCGTAGCATCTGCCTCCTCACGGGCAACAATGTTTTCAATAGCCTTTTCAACAGATTCCTTGTTCTGCTCTTCAGGCTTAGCCTTGAAAGCATCCACTATAGCAGGTACATACTTGAGAAGTGAAATGATGATAGCTATTACGATCAACATAATGAATACGGTACCCATACCGATAAGCGTATTGACTCCCGCATTCTTCATTGATTCGCCAAGACCCAGCACCGTATTGACGGTGATGGAGGACACATGAAGGTTCTCATCAAAGATGAATTCGATTATACCGTCATGGCCGCCGTTTTCGGGCTCTAATGTTTTAAAGTGTGCTTCTGCTACAACGCCGTCATCACTCACATCATATGTGATGTTCGCAGCATCAAAAAACTGCATGGGATTGGCGTTGTTTTCGACTTTTTGGGCCAGCTCGTTATAGCGGAGATCCTCTAAAGAATCATTGTATGAATGCATACCTTTCAATAGAACAGGAAATTCCACCTTGACCTGAGCCTGAGTCTGTAAAAACGAAGTGAGACTTTCCACTTCATCGATCATCATGTCATCGTAAACATCCAGCTGTTGCGGATCAACAGCACTGCTGGCAACCAGAGCGCTCAGATAATTCACGGTATAATCGAGCTTCTCGTGCGGCTCAGTGATCAAAGGCTCTTTCTCACCGTTACTGCATGCTGCCAGGGATAAGATGCACACGATCATGCTTAATAATAAAGCGATCTTTTTCTTCATCGTTAATCCTCTCTTTCTTACCGAACCTCATTTACGCAAATAACATCTCGAATGCATAAACAAGATGCTTTCTTGTGTCCTTAGGCTCGATAAGTTCATCCACATAGCCTCTGGAAGCAGCGCTCATAACATTGTTCTGCTTTTCTGCAAACTCTTTTGCCTGTTTTTCGATCTCTCCGCCGCTCTTACCGTCTGCAAGGATCTTACCGGCAAGTTTTGCATCCATGGGACCAACTTCTGCATCGGGCCATGCATAAACCAGATCACAGCCTGTTCCCTTAGAATTCATGATCGCATAAGCGCTTCCGTATGCCTTGCCAACGATAAGGTTGACTCTGGGAACGTCACACTCGGAAAATGCCTGTGCAAGCTGAGCTGCAGCCTGAGCCATATGACGCTCGCTGCACATCGTTGCTTCAAAGCCTTCAACATTGGTAACGCTCAATACGGGGATGCCAAAGCTGTCGCAGAAATATACAAAGTCAGCAGCCTTGTATGCGCCCTTGTGGCTCATGCGTCCGGAAAGCTTGGTCACCTTTCCGTCTTCGCCTACTATCTCAGTGCGGTTTGCAACACAGCCTACAGTCAGACCATCCAGACGGATAAAGCCGGTAACTATATCTTTTGCAAAAGCGCTGCCGCACTCAAGGAAATAATTATCATCCGCTATATTTGAAAGTAAAATGGAGGTATCGCCCTTTGCACCTTCGATATCGGACAGAACACGATTAAGATCATCGTTGGAATCTGTAAGGGCTACATCATCATTGTTCTCAGGGAGTATAGCTATCAGTTCTCTGATCTTTGCGTTGATCGTATCTTCATCCCCTGCGAAATCCGCATTGCCGCTCTCCTCTGTCTGGAACTTAGCTGCGGAAGTGTCATTCTTCTCTGCATAATTACCATCTATGGCATTGGGAGAATTAACAAAAAGCTTTGCATTCTTCTCTTCCATAAATGTAAAGTCTGAAATAGCGCTCATTACTGCCAGACCGCCGCCGCAATTTCCGAATACGGCTGTTATCTGGGGAACAACGCCCTTAGCCATTGATTTTTTGAAATAGATCTCTCCCAAAGAATTGAGAGCATCCGTAGACTCTGAAAGACGCACTCCCGTGGAATCCATGATCCCTATTACGGGTGCACCTGTCTTCATAGCCAGATCGTAGAGATTGCAGATCTTCTTTGCATGCATCTCACCGATACTGCCGCCGAGAACAGACGCTTCCTGGCTGTAAACATAAACCCTCTTGCCTTCGATGGTTCCGTAGCCGCATACAACACCGTCAGACGGTGCGTCAGCGGGGGTGGGATTAAAATCTGTGGCACGGGCTTTTACAGCGGAGCCGATCTCAACGAAACTCTTTTCATCGAGCAGCGCTTCAATACGCTTAACGCTCAAGCCTGTTGAACCAGTCATTCCTCTTACCTCCATTTTACTTTAAGTTGGTATATTTTTTGCCTGCGGATTGATTCCGCGGCACACTGCCGATTATTATATCACAAAAAATTCAGAGTGCATAGAAAAATTTTAAACATCTACACGGACTTTCAGATCTTCCTCTGCTTCCGCCTCTGCCTGCGCTTTGAAGTCCTGCATCATCTCCGGACTCATTACCGGCAGATCCTGTATGCTGCGCACTCCGAAGCTGCGCAGAAACTGCTCGGTAGTTCCGAAAAGCAGCGGTTTTCCGGGAGCGTCAAGACGTCCCACTTCCTCAACCAGCTCATATTCCAGCAGACGGTTTAGCGCATGATCGCAGCTTACTCCCCTGATGCGCTCTATTTCTGCTCGGGTAACCGGCTGCTTATATGCGATTATGGACAGGGTCTCTATAACCGTATCCGATAAAGTCATGCGTTTGGGACTCTTTGCCAGTTTAATAAGATATTCGTAGTACTCGCCCTTAGTCCCCAGCTGAACGGCGTCTTCAAGTTCCGTAAGACAGATCCCTCTGTCATCGGAAGCATATCTTTCCTTAAGCGTATCAAGCGCTGCTCTGGTTTCTTCTTCACTGAGACACAGCACTTCCGATAAACGCTCCACCTTTAAGGAATTGCCTGTAGCAAATAATATGGCTTCAATGGCAGCTGCCGGATCGGCAGGCTTAGAAGGCTGCTGCGCAGCACTTTCTTCTGCTTCGCCGTCGTTTTCGGAAACAGTGCTGTCTGCTGATGCGTTTTCTTCCAGAGGTGTTTCTTCGATCTTGGGAGCAGATTCAGGCACAAAAGCCGCGGGTTCCGTTTCCTGCAGCGCTTCCGCAGTAGTTTCATCTGCCGTGTTCTCTACAGTGATTTCTTCTGCAATCTCTTCTGTTGTATTTTCTATTATATCATCTGCATTTGTCTCTATATTTTCCATCTTTGTTTCCCTTATCTTTTATCAAGATTCTTCGCTTCGCTCAGAATGACACTGCCGGGCGCTCAGAATGACACCGCCTGACGCTCACAATGACACTGTCGTGCGTTCACAATGACACTGTCGTGCGTTCACAATGACACTGTCGTGCGTTCACAATGACACTCCCGGGCGCTCACAATGACACTCCCGGGC
>CAMOEK010000145.1:0-6632 GCA_946612125.1 uncultured Lachnospiraceae bacterium
AAATAAAGGAGGAAACGAAATGTCAGAGCATTTTTGCACCAACCCTATAATAAGAAATATCTACACGGCCGATCCCGCGCCCATGGTACACGGGGATACGCTCTATCTGTTCACTACACATGATGAAGATGAGCTTATCAACGATTTCTATACCATGTTTGACTGGCGCTGCTTCTCGACAAAGGATATGGTAAACTGGACCGATCACGGCGTGGTATTTTCGCTGGATGATATAGAGTGGGCGGATGACCGCGCGTGGGCGCCGCAGGCTGTAGAACGTAACGGCAAGTTTTATCTGTATTGTCCCGTGCACAAGACCAACGGCGGCATCGCGATAGCAGTGGGCGTTTCGGATTCTCCCACAGGCCCTTTTAAGGATCTGGGACATCCTCTGGTATACGAAGGAGACGGTGACTGGAACGATATAGATCCCACGGTTTATATCGATGATGACGGCAAAGCTTATCTGTACTTTGGAAATCCCGAGCTGAGATATGTTGTATTAAACGAGGACATGATCTCTTATGATGAGACTATAGGGGTACAGAAGATACCCATGACGGTTGAATCTTTCGGAAAGGGCAGCCATGGCACGGGAACGACCTACGGCGAAGGCCCCTGGTTCTATAAACGCAACGGCATATACTATATGGTATTTGCAGGTTTTGCAGAGGGTGAGCACAGAAACGAGCACTTTGGATATTCCACATCCGATTCGCCTACCGGTCCCTGGAAGTACAGAGGCGTACTTATGGAAGAAGGTCCCTGCTTTACTAATCATCCGGGAATCTGCGATTTTAAGGGACATTCATATCTTTTCTATCATACGGATGAACTTCCCGGTGGAAGCCTCTTCCACAGGAGCGTATGTGTTGCCGAGTTTAAATATAATGAAGATGGCACGATAGATACCATTGAGAAGTGCAAAGGTGTGAACGGGATCTGACGAAGTCTATTTCAATCCGCCCGCCAGAGCGCAGATCGCAAAGATTGCAACCTGTACTGCCACTATTGTGGAGCCGACCGGGGTTCCGGTCAGTATGGATATGATCATGCCGGCAAATGAGCTGATCACGGATAATACTGCAGAGCAGATGGTAACGTGCTTAAAGTTCTTGAAAATGCGCATGGCTGAAAGAGCCGGAAAGATCACCAGGGCAGAGATAAGCAGCGATCCCACAAGGTTCATTGCCAGTACGATTATCACGGCAATAATTATGGCGATCAGCAGATTATATGCATCTGTATTGGTGCCGGTGGCTTTTGCAAAGTTTTCGTCAAAGGTAACGGAGAAGATCTTATTATAAAAGATGATGAATATCGCGACCACAAGGATCGACAGGATCACGCACAGGCTTACTTCCGCAGGCGTAAGGGTAAGTATCGAAAGTGAGCCGAAAAGTGTGGTGCATACATCTCCCGAAAGATTTGACGAGGTGGAGAAAATGTTCATTATAAGATAACCAAAGGCGAGAGCCCCTACGCTGATCATGGCGATAGCGGCATCGCCTTTTATCTTTGTATTCTGACCGGCGCGCAGCAGCAATATGGCGCTGATAATGGTAATCGGAAGTACCAGCAGCATGTTATTGCTGAGATTTAAAACAGCAGCAATGGCCATTGCGCCAAATGCCACATGTGAAAGTCCGTCGCCTATGAAGGAAAAACGCTTAAGCACAAGAGTAACACCCAGCAGAGACGAGCAAAGCGCTATGAGCACGCCTACGATAAGGGCATAACGAACAAAAGGATATTGAAGATATTCATAAAGTTTTGCCATTAGCTGCCCCCTGTTGTATGACAAATAATCTGCCCGTATCACTTTTTAAGTATTCTTCTTTGCTGCCAAAGAAAAATTTGTCCCCGCCTATATGTAATATGCTGGTAGCGTATCGCACAGCGGCAGAAATATCATGGCTGACCATGATAACGGTAAGGCCTTCTTTGTTAAGCCGGCTGATAAGCTCATACATTTCGGCGGTAACTTTAGGGTCCAGGCCGGAAACCGGTTCGTCCAGTACCAGCAGCTTTTCGGTGGCGCACAGAGCCCTGGCAAGAAGAACGCGCTGCTGCTGTCCGCCGGACAGTTCGCGGTAGCATCTGTTTGCCAGATCTGTTATATCCATGCGCGCCATGTTTTTCTTCGCCAGTTCTTTTTCCTCTTTATTATAAAAAGGGCGCAGACCGCAGCGACCCTGACAGCCGGAAAGCACGATCTCCTTTACCGATGCGGGGAAGTCTTTCTGTACAAGGGTCTGCTGGGGCAGATAGCCTATATCGCCACCTTTGAGCTCTTCGGATCTGACTATCGTTCCCTTCAGAGGTTTTTGAAGCCCCAGCAGGGTTTTCATCAGAGTTGACTTGCCGGAGCCGTTTTCTCCGACAATACAAAGATAATCTCCGCTGTTAACGGAGAATTCAAGGTTTTCCACTATAGCCCGGGATTCATATCCCAGGCTCAGATTTTCTGCTCTAAGTAATTCCATTTAAAGATCGTCCGAATCCAAAAGAATTGTGAAAGGACCGTCGTTTATAAGACTTACTTTCATATGTGCGCCGAATTCGCCCTGTTCGACCTTCGGCACGGATTTTTTGCATTCTTCTATAATGTATTCGTAAAGCTCTTCGGCCAGATCAGGGGCGCCGGCTTTGGTAAAGCTTGGGCGGTTGCCGTGTCTGCAGTCTGCATAAAGCGTAAACTGCGAGATAAGCAGAAGTTCTCCGCCCACGCTGCCCAGAGAAAGATTTGTTTTATCGTTTTCGTCCTTGAATATGCGCAGGCCCAGCATTTTTTTGATAAGCTTATCGGCTGTTGCCCTGGTATCATCCTGTCCGATGCCTATCAGGACAACAAAACCTTTGCCTATTTTGCCGCATACATGCCCGTCGACCGACACGCTGCCTTCAGTGACGCTTTGTATCACAAATCTCATAATTCTTACGGAGTCATGGTTATGATCTTGCCGTTCTCATCATACTTAAGTTCCATATACTTGACATTACGTCTGTGGTTGATGCCGTTTGACAGCTCACAGTCGTGATAGAAGAGATACCATTTTCCGTGATATTCAACTATGGAGTGGTGTGTGGTCCAGCCAAGTACGGGCTCTAATATCCTGCCCTGATAAGTGAAAGGTCCGTAAGGGCTGTCACCTGTTGCATAAACCAGATAATGAGTTGTACCGGTTGAATATGAGAAATAGTATTTTCCGTTGTATTTGTGGATCCAGGGATCTTCGAAATATCTGCGGTCTTCGTCGCCTGCGCGAAGCTCTACGCCGTTTTCGTCAAGGATCTTGATGTGCTGCATGGAACCCTTAAGCTCTTTCATGTTATCAGCCAGCTCGCAAACCAGAGGTCCTACTTCGGGCTCGTCCTTTGCATTCTCGCCGCCGTTGGGATCGAAGCTGCCGGTCTTCCATTTTTCCAGCTGACCGCCCCAGAGACCGCCGTTGTAGATATAAGCCTTTCCGTCATCATCCATAAGGATGGCGGGATCAATGCTGTAGCTGCCCTGAATATAATCGGGCTCTGCCTTGAAAGGTCCTTCGGGCTTGTCGCTTACAGCCACGCCTATGCGGAAGATGCCTTCCTTATCGCGAGCGGGGAAGTAAAGATAATACTTGCCGTCCTTGCATACGCAGTCGGGTGCCCACATCTGCTTGCTGACCCAGGGAACGTCTTTCATGTGAAGCGCTTCGCCGTTATCGACACATTCTGCCTCAAGGTTGTCAAGGGAGAGGATATGGTAATCCTCCATCTGATACTCATCTCCATCGTCATTATCCTCGCCGTCGTGAGCCAGGTCGTGTGAAGGGTAGATATAGATCTTGTCATTGAACACACGGGCTGAAGGATCTGCCGTAAAAATGTGTGAAACCAGGGGTTTCTTCTGTTCTGCCATATCGTTTCTCCTTTTCTTTTTTATAAATAGAAATAACTGTATCTGATTTTATCGCAGGCATGGTGGTGCGTCAAGCTAATAAAATGCTTGAGACAGGCTATTTGTTGCGGTAATGTATAAAAGAGAGGTAGACCAAAAGAAAGACAACGTGGTAATATAGGAGAAAAGGATATCAGGGCAGAAAGGATCATAAGATATGGGCTTATTTGATAAGTTTACCGGGAAATGCGCAGAGCTGGAAGATGTGCTTTTCCGCATGGAATCCAATATTTCCAATAATTATAAGGATGCGGCTCAGTCAAATCTTAAGGAACTGGCAGAAAAATATGAGCGCCTTCTGTCAGAGGGAAAACTGAATGATAAACAGAAGGCGCGGTATTCCGATCTGCTGGCCACATACAGCGAGAGGATGAAAAAGTTTACCCATAAGGACCAGACGCCGTATTGGACCAAGTAGCAGGTATTTTTCTGCAGGCTCATATCATGAGGGGGAAAAGCATTTGACTTCTCCCTTGTAGATCCCGCTGTCCAGGGACTTTTGCGCATCGTTCCAGCGGATGGTTGTAAGACTGTATTCTCCCTGTTCGTATCCGTATCCGTCGCCGGCATCATCGTATAAGCTGTAGCTGGCGTCGCGGCCCGGATATACACGGAAGCAGAGTTTAATATCCGAATCGGCAAGTCTGCCGGTATAAGCCCATTTGCCGGGTTCCATAGTAGGTATGATCGAACCTGCCTTTACAAAGACGGGGATCTGATCAAGAGTTACATTTCTGTCTATATGGCGGCCTCCGCTGAATCTTTCGCCGCTGTAGTAGTCATACCAGCCACCTTCGGGAAGATAGATACTGATCTGTGAGGCGCCTGCTTCGGTTACGGGGCAGATCATCATATTATCGCCAAGCATGAACTGTGTGCCGCAATCGCGGGCGTTCTTATCATCGGGATAGTCAAAAGCAAGCATGCGTATTATGGAGCTGTCCTCCAGCCATGCCCTGCCTGCAAGTGAATAAAGATGCGGCAGCAGGCTGTATCTTAAGTCTATGGTTTTACATAAGGCGTCATAAAATCTTCCGCCGTCAGTCATGAAGAACCAGGGTTCGCGGTTGCAGTCGGTGCCGTGCGCCCTGAATACGGGCAGAAAGGCAGAGAACTGGAACCAGCGCACATAAAGCTCGCAGTATGCGGGATCCTTTTCTGCGTTTTCGTAATCGCCCTTCCAGAACCAGTTATCACCGGGGCGTACAAAGAATGCGCCTATATCGTTTGTCCAGTAGGGCAGGCCGCTGGCGCAGAAGGAAAGGCCCGCAGCTATCTGGCGGCGGTAGCAGTCCCAGCTGGCTTCTATATCGCCGGACCATAAAACAGTGCCAAAACGCTGCTGGCCGGCTGTGCTGCTTCTGGTCAGATTCAGGACGCGCCTGTCTTTGGTCTCGCCGCGCTGGCCTTCAAATAGCGACTGCGCATGATAGAAGGCAAAGGCGTTTGATAATGCTGCAGGCATGTGATCGCTGCCCTGGCGGACAAAATCCTCATACATGCGGGAAGGTTCGGGCTTTACCTTGTGCATCCATTCGGGAGTATAAGGCTCGCTGGAATCGCACCACCATGCGTCAATGCCGTATTTATAAAGACCTTCGCGTACCTGCGCCCAATAAAGGGCTCTGGCCTTTTCGTCAAAAGCGTTGTACACATTGCTTCCGGGGAGAAAGAGACCGGCATCTTTAAATGCCTGATGATCGGGGCAGATCTCGGCCATATTGGGCCAGATGGAGATCATCAGATGAGCGTGGTTTTCGTGCAGCTTATCCATCATGGCTGCGGGATCGGGGAATCGCTTTTCGTCAAAGCTCTTCTGACCCCATTCGTTATCCGGCCAGGAAAGCCAGTCTAAGACTATACAGTCTACACCGATATTCTTCTCGCGGAAGGTATCGATGGCAGAGGTCAGATCTTCTGCGCTCTCGTAGCGTTCCTTTGATTGTATATAGCCGAAGGCCCATCTGGGCAGCAGGGCTGCTTTGCCGGTCAGGCGCCTGTAGCCGCGGATAGCGCCGTCGGCATCTCCGCCGTTTATGATAAAGTAGTCTGTTTCGTTTGCGGCTTCGCAATATATATATGAACCGTATTCGTTATCGGAATAGATCATGGGGCTGTAATTGTTGAAGAAAAGCCCGTAACCCAGGGAGGATATCATCATGGGAACAGCGATCTTACGGTTGGCCTGATGCATATAGACCGTCTTGCCACGCAGATCCATAAAGCCTTCCTCGTGCTGGCCCAGACCGTAGAGCGCTTCACCTTCCTGCCAGTCAAAATAAGTCCTGCAGTGATAAAGCCTGCCGGTGTTTTCACGCGCCGCTTCACGGATAACCTCTTTTTCACCGTCTGCTGTTTTGACTTTTTCCTTTTGCATGGAAGCGCCGGGGGCAAGGCGGAAGGCGTCAAATGCTTCCAGGCTGCGGGGATCTTTTGAGCGTTCTTTCAGAAGCAGGCGGCCGCTTGGATCATAAAAGCTGATGGCCGCAGAGTTTCGGTCGACCTCTGCTCTTATGGCTGCTGTTTTAAAGATGATCTGTGTATCGCTTTCCGTATATTCAAAGCTTTCAAAAGGCTCCAGAGGAAGAAGACCGGGCTTATCGGAATCCTTAAAGCCATCTTCTGCTGTGAACCTTATGCGAATGATATTTTCGCTGACAGCCTGCAGGCGCAGAATGCCTGCCTCGGA
>CAMOEK010000146.1:0-6567 GCA_946612125.1 uncultured Lachnospiraceae bacterium
AGGAATATGAAAGCTTTATCATCAGTATGCTTTCTTCGGACAATTACGGAATAATAAAGGCGGATGAGATAGATGAAAAGGATGAGACCTATCTGAAATGGAGGGTTCAGGAGACTATCTGCATAAGGGACTATCTGATGTACTGCATTTCAAAACAATGGATAGACACCGCAAAGCTGACCCTCAGTTCGCAGTATGCCGATGCCGAAGAAATATATGCTGCTATCGTATCCTATACGATCGATCGTCTGAAGTATAATACGGATTTTTCAAAAAAGCTTTATAAATATATGCTTTTGCAGGACCGCATCAACGGTCGCCAGAGCTGTCTGATCTTATGGGAACAGGATGTGATACAGGCTGATGAATCCACTATACAGTCGCTGAAGGTGGGGGCGATAAGCCCGTATACCTTTATATATGATCTGATAGAGAATTTAAGGATCACTCCTTCACAGCTGGGGCTTGAACCGTGTTCGGGCTCTGCCGTGTTAAACGATCCTAATACCGGAGAGGTGCTGGCGCTGGTATCTTACCCCGGTTATGATAATAACCGGCTGGCAAACAATGCAGACTCTGCTTATCTGGCAAAGCTGAGCCAGGATAGATCGAGACCGCTCTGGAATAATGCGACCCAGCAGAGAACTGCGCCGGGATCCTGCTTTAAGCCCATCAGCAGTGTAGCCGGCGTTATGGAAGGCGTGATCACGACAAGCTCCATCATTAAATGCGACGGCGTCTTTACCAAACTGGATAAACCGCATAAGTGCTGGGTTTCTCCGGGAGCTCACGGAAACCTTACTCTTTCCGAGGCTATTCAGCATTCATGTAACTGTTATTATTACGAAGTGGGATATCGTCTGGCTAATGACGGCAGCGGATATAACGATCATGTGGGTATAGAGAAGATCCAGAAATATGCGCAGATGTTTGGTCTGGGAGAAAAGACCGGCGTAGAAGTGACCGAATCCGAATCGCAGATATCAGACAAACTTCCCGTAGACTCAGCTATAGGCCAGGGTACGCATAACTACACGACCGTCGCGCTTTCGCGCTATATTTCCGCTGTGGCAAACAACGGAACCGTGTATGATCTGAGTCTTATACATGAGATCAGAAGCGCTTCGGATAAGTGCGAGTATTATTTTGTGCCTAAAGTGCATAATACCATAAGTCTTGATGAAAGTCTGTGGGATGCGATACATACCGGACTGCGCAAAGTGGTTGAAGGGAAGTATTATTTTAAAGTTGAAGGGCTTGAAGCTGCCGGAAAGACCGGTACCGCTCAGGAAGCGGGAAATAAACCCAACCATGCGCTTTTTATCGGTTATGCGCCGTATAACGATCCGAAGATAGCTATAGCCATAAGGATCGCTAACGGATATTCGTCCGATAATGCAGCGCAGATGGCCTGCGACTGTCTTAAGTATTACTTTGATATAGGAGACGCCGAAGAACTCATCGATGGCACGGCATCCGATGCAGCTACAACGATCGGAGGGGATTAAGCCATGAAGCAGAAATTAAGGATAAAGGATTTTGATTTTAAACTGGTCATACTGGTCGTCGCAACTACGATACTGGGAATACTGGCTATAGGCAGCGCAAAGGAGAGTGTGCAGTCAAGGCAGATCATGGGCATGGCTTTGGGGATAGCGGCCATGCTTATCATAGCTTTTACGGATTACGGAATGATATTGAAGCTGTACTGGCCTATATATATTGCCAATATTGGGCTTTTGCTGATGGTGCAGTTCTGGGGGGAATCTTCCAATAATGCCCAGCGCTGGATAGAGATAGCCGGTATACGCTTTCAGCCCTCGGAGAGCGCAAAAATTCTGTTGATACTTTTTTATGCACAGTTTATAATGAAACGCAGGGAAAAAATGAATACATTCCGCAATATCATCACAATGGTATTTCTGGTATTGCCCGTATTCATACTGATCTATAAACAGCCTGACCTTTCTACCAGTATTATGGTGATCATACTGTTTGCCATGGTTTTGTATGTGGGCGGACTGAGCCATAAGATCATACTGGGGACGCTGGCTGTGATAATACCTGTGGCGATAATAGCTCTTTTCCTTATATTGCAGCCCGACCAGAAGCTTGTTGAGGATTATCAGCAGGAGAGGATCCTGGCGTGGCTCGATCCTGAAAAGTATGCTCTGAGCACGGGCATGCAGCAAAAAAATTCGATAACAGCCATAGGTTCCGGTCAGCTTTGGGGCAAAGGACTCAATAATGATGATGTGGGCTCCGTAAAAAGCGGTAATTACATTTCTGAGCCTCAGACGGACTTTATATTTGCCATAATAGGTGAGGAGATGGGCTTTGTCGGAACATCTGTCACGATAATACTGCTTATGCTGATAAGCGCAGAGTGTTATTATGTGGGTACCAAGGCCAGGGATCTGGCCGGAAGGATAATCTGTTACGGCATGGGCGGGCTGGTTTGCTTTCAGAGTTTTATAAATATAGGCGTTACAACCGGGCTGCTTCCGAATACGGGACTTCCGCTGCCTTTTGTGAGTTATGGTCTTACTTCGCTGGTAAGTCTGTACGCCGGGATAGGCTTTGTTTTGAGTGTGGGGCTTAGAAGGCCGCAGCCTAAGCCGGCCGGTACGGTATCTTTTACGGAACTGATACAGGAAGACATGACGATAGACGGGCATGTCTGATATACATTTAAAGATGGGGGAAAATAATGAAGATCGCACTTATAGCGCATGATGCAAAGAAAAAACTTATGCAGAATTTCTGCATCGCATACCGCGGGATCCTGTCAAAGCACGAGGTGTATGCAACCGGTACAACGGGACGCCTGATAGAAGAGGTGACCAATCTTAATGTGCATAAATTCCTGGCCGGAAATCTGGGCGGAGAGCAGCAGATAGGGATACAGATCGAACATAATCAGATAGACATGGTGATCTTTCTGCGTGATCCGTTAAATCCCATGACCCATGAAGTGGATGCCAGCAATATGCTTCGTCTTTGCGATATGCACAATATCCCGCTCGCAACCAATCTTGCCAGCGCTGAGCTTCTGATCAAATCTTTGGAACGCGGAGAATTAGAGTGGCGTGAAGTGGTCAATAAACAGTAAAAGAATACTTTCCGCGCTGATCTGCAGCCTGATGCTTACAGGCTGCGGAGATGAAACTGTGCCCCTTGCATACGGCAGCCTGGATAATAATAATGACTATTCTCTTGGTGATCTTAAAGAAAAGACCACCATTCCTCTTTTTGCGCAGGATCTGTGCGCTGCAGCTGCCGATGTTACCGAAAAGAGCGCGGCTGACACAAGCAGCTTAAAAAGCGCCTGCGTCTATGACATAAGCGACAAGAAGGTCCTTTATTCCTATAATGCAAATGAACATCTGAGCCCGGCATCACTTACCAAGCTGATGACGGTCCTTCTTACTTTTGAAAACTGCCCGGATCTTGATCAGAAGATCACCGTGGGCGCGGTTAAGATTACGGAACAGGGCGCCCAGCTTTTCGGACTTAAAGAAGGAGACAGGCTGACGATCAGGGATCTTTTGTATGCTACGCTGCTGCCTTCGGCGAATGATGCGGCGCTGGCTCTGGCTATATATATAGCCGGGAGCGAAGAAGCATTTGCCGAAAAGATGAACGAGCGCGCTGCTGCCATGGGAGCTACAAATACGCATTTTGTTAATTCCCACGGCCTGACGGCAGCCGATCATTATACCTGCGCATATGATCTTTATCTGATATTCAATGCGCTTTTGGAATATCCGGAATTTCTGGAGATAATACAGACAACAAGCCGTACCATAGAATTTACTTCGGCCGACGGCAGTTTGAATACAAAGGACGCAAAAACTACCAACCAGTATCTGAAAGGCATGGTGAACCAGCCCGGAAATGTAACGGTCCTGGGAGGCAAGACCGGCACCACGGCAGCTGCCGGAAAGTGCATTATATTATATGCAAGATCGCCGGCGGAAAAGCCTTATATAGTTGTTGTTATGGGCGCTGAAGATCTTGACGGGATGTATAAAACGGTAAACAGATTATGCAATGATGTGATATAATCACCAAAAGCAGAGGGGTATTTTCTGCTTGTGTAATCAGTTTATTTAAGGTATAATCGATTATAATAAAAACAAAGTAATTCGGAGGGCAAGTCCAATGATACAGTTAATAGTAGGCAACGAAGGCAAGGGCAAGACAAAGGAAATGCTGGAGCGTGTCAACAGCGAGATCAAAGAAGCAAGCGGTAATATCGTCTATCTTGACAAGAATACCAAGCATATGTATGAATTGAACAACAAGATACGTCTTGTAAGCGTTTCCGATTTTTCTTTCACCAACAGCGATGAATTCTATGGCTTTATCTGCGGCATCATCTCGCAGGATCACGATCTTGAACAGCTTTATTTCGATAATTTTAAAAGACTGGCCTGTGTTGAAAATGACGGGCTTGAGGCTGTTCTGGGCAAATTTGACAAATTAAGCGAAGAAAGAAACATCAAGTTCTGTATCAGTATTTCCGCATCTGCTGATCAGATACCCGCCTCATTTAAAGACAGGATAATAGTTTCTCTGTAATTTTGATGAGCGAGGAAGGAAGAAAACGCGGACTTTTTCTGGATTCAAAATGGGGCAAACTGATAGGTGCAGGTTTGCTCCTTCTTTTTGCGTATGTAATATATCTTATCGCACAGCTTTGGGGACGCCCGAACGTGCCGTCGTATGAAGTGCGCAGCGGCTCGCTTGCATTGCATAATCTATACACGGGCATTACCGTCAGAGACGAAAAGATAGTATACAGTAAAGATACCGGCTATGTTGCATATTTCGCGCGTGAAGGCGAACATATGGGCGTCGGAGATATGGTTTATGCCGTAGACGAAACGGGCAGCTTAAACGAACTAAGTAAAAATACCTCGGGCGAAAGCAGCTTAAGCGATGTGGAGCTCAGGGAACTGCGTTCGGAAATGGTGGATTTTTCGGCGGGATTTGATGCAGGGAACTTTTACAAGACCTATGATTTTCTTTATGATATTGACGGAAGCCTGCTGCGCCTTGCCAATCTGAACATGATGCGTTCGATCACTGAGGTCGGCGGCGCTTATACCGCAGAGCTGGTCAAAATGTGCAAGTCTGATGAACCGGGGTATATTGTATATCATACGGACGGGTATGAAAGCATCTCGGCGAATGATATCAATCCTGAGATATTTAAAAAAGAAAATTACGAAAAGACGCAGCTTACAAATAACAGACTGGTAGGTGTGGGAGATCCCGTATATAAGCTGCTCACTTCCGAAAACTGGCAGCTTATAATTCCTGTAGAGAGCCAGCGCGCATTTGAACTTAAGGAAGAGGGGTATGTAAAGGTGCGCTTTTTGAAAGACAGGCAGGAATTATGGGCGTCTGTAGATCTGATACCCGGCGACGCAGAAACGATATATGTAGTTCTGGGCTTTAATTCATGCATGATAAGCTACTGTACCGACAGGTTCCTGGATATAGAGCTTATCGAGAGTAATGATGAAGGATTGAAGATACCGATCTCTTCCATAGTTCATAAGGAATTTTTCCTGGTACCCAGAGATTTTGTGTTGGAAGAGAGGGATGACAGCTGCAAGGTTTTGCTTAAGACATTTACTGAAGAAGGCAGTTCCTCCGAAGAGGAGATGTTCATAGAGATCTATTCCGCTAATGATGAGTATTATTATGTAAGCGATCCCAGAATGGGGATTGGGGATTATCTTAAGAAGCCCAATTCGATGGATGAATTTCCGATCAGCATGAAAGGCGAGCTGATAGGGGTATATTATATAAATAAGGGATATGCAGATTTCCGACAGATCAGTATACTGTCACAGAATGATGAGTATGCCATTGTAAAACCGAATACGATCTACGGTCTTACCGAATATGATTATATAGCGCTTGATGCGTCAAGTGTGTTTGATGATGATTTTATTTATGACAACGGAGTGAAAAAATGAGCATGGTTTCAGAAAATCTTGACAAAGTTCAAAACGAGATCAATTCCGCCTGTATGAGCGTCGGACGCGATCCTTCGGAGGTTACGCTTATAGCCGTAAGCAAGACCAAGCCTGTGGAGATGCTCAAAGCTGCTTATGATCACGGCTGCAGGAATTTTGGTGAGAACAAAGTGCAGGAGCTGACTGCCAAGATGCCTGCGCTTCCTGATGATATACGCTGGCATATGATAGGCCATCTGCAGACCAATAAGATCAAATACATAGTCGGCAAAGTGGTCCTTATACACAGCGTGGACAGCCTTAAACTGGCGCAGGCTATTAACGAACAGGCTGCAAAGGCCGGCTGCATACAGGATATACTGCTGGAAATGAACCTTGCCAACGAGGAAAGCAAGTTCGGAAGCGCAGATCCGGAAGTGAACAGGCAGCTCATAAAAGATGTATCCACGCTTGAATATGTAAGGCTCTGCGGGCTTATGACTGTGGCCCCCTATGTGGAGGATCCCGAAGACAATCGCAAATATTTTAAGCAGTTGCACGATATGATCTACGGAGATATGCGTGAGTACTTCCC